>MFGS01000157.1:14748-30687 GCA_001778355.1 Candidatus Firestonebacteria bacterium RIFOXYA2_FULL_40_8 | reverse complement strand
CGCTACTTGTTAATATTACTTTTCCGTTGTCTTAAAAACACCATAAGCTTTAAGAAGATCCTCGGCTTTTCTGACAACAATATCCTGTTCTGTAATCTCCTTATCCCCGGCTTCTTCTCCTTCAATAGCTTTTACTATTTCTATTTTTAATTGCTTCTTAATTATATCTTTATTCCCATTTGCGTCAGAATCCGAAAGCACAAAACCTTTTGCTCTAACTTCTCTTGCAAACTCGTCAACAGTTTTATCATCTAAAACAAGTTTTTTTAGATCTATTTTCTGATTATCCTTCACATATTTCTTTGCGAAACTCAAAAAATGATCATAATATCTAAGCTTGTAAATGAACTCCGGAGGAAAATAATCTTCTTCAATAATATCCGGCTCAATTCCTTTTTCATGTATCTTAGTTCCCGCAGGGGTATAGTAATATGCAGTTGTGAGCCGTAGCCCTGAACCGTCACTCAAAGAAAATATAGACTGTACTGAGCCTTTACCGAAAGTTTTTGTTCCCATAATCACGGCTCTTTTATTATCTTTCATCGCTCCCGTGACAATTTCCGATGCGGAAGCACTACCTTTATTAACAAGTATAATTAAAGGTACATTTTCCAAATATTGACTTCCGGATTTTGATACATATTTCTTGTTGTTATTTTTATCCCGCCCCTGAGTGTATACAATCAATTTATCGGCTGGTAAAAACCTGTCACAGATACTTGCGGATACGTTTAAAAGCCCGCCGGGATTGTTACGCAAGTCAAATATTATTCCTTTGCACTTTTTTGACTCCATCTCATTTACGGCTTTTGAAATATCATCTTCTGAGGTTTCAATGAACTGACTTAAGCGGACGTAGCCGATATTGTCATCATTTATGTAATGTTTCACGCTCTCTATTTTAATATTATCCCTTATTATCTCCACATCTTCGCTTTTATCCGCAGTTTCATGAATTATTGTAAGCAAAACCGGTGTACCTCTCTGTCCTCTTATTTTTTTCACTGCATCATTCACGGTCATGCTCTTCGTAGTAACACCGTCAATTTTTAGTATCCGGTCCCCCGCTCTAAGACCTTTTTTCGAGGCAGGACTCTTATCAATAGGAGAAACCACCGTTAATATCTCATTTCTGACGGTTATTTCAACACCAATGCCGCTGAAGCTCCCTGCAGTTTCAGAACGCATCTCTTTATATTCCGCGGGATCCATAAACTGGCTATACGGATCCAGAGTAAAAAGCATCCCTTTTATCGCACCATAAAGAAGTTTGTCGCCTTTTATCTTTTCTTCATCCACGTAAGTCTTATTTATATAATCAAGCGACTCCATTACTTCCGTTAGCTTCTTGTAAGAATTATCAACAACTTCCCTGTCATTTGCCGCATAGAGACTTAAGGCGAACGCCATACAAACAAATGCCATCATTTTTACTGTCTTCATCATATTCCTCCCTTCAGATATATAATTACAAATTACGAATGACAAATTACAATATTTGGAAGATTATCTTCATTATATTGTACTTTGTCATTTGTACTTATTTCTTTCATTTCCCGCCCCTTCCATTGCTTCTCTTGCACTTGCAGCGCTTCTGAGCATCCGCGCCTCTGCGCCTCTATTTTTTCGCCAGCCAGCTTAACGGATTTTCCGGTTTACCTTCGCTCCTGATCTCAAAATATAGCGTGGGCTTATCCGAAGCGCCGTTTTCCCCTGTTTTACCTAGAACCTGTTTAGTTGAAACTTTCTGTCCAACATTCACCAGAATTTCAGAAAAATGTCCGTAAACAACTATTACATTATTACCGCAATCCACGAGTATTGTTTTCCCGTAACCTTTGAACCAATCCGCAAATAGAACTACACCACCAAACACGGCCCGTACTTCTTGATCAGAGCTGACACCGATTTCTATACCATTATTATTAACATAGGCATTAAATTTTGGATGTTTATACTTCCCAAACCCGGCAACAATCTCGCCTTTTACAGGATACGAAAGTTTACCCTTGTTTTTTAATATATCCCCGGTCATATCGGATATGTCAATTTTTAGTTCAACTTTGGTCTTTTTTTCGATATCATTTACCAGCTCTTCCAATTTTGAAGATTGAGTCTTTAATTCGTTTATTGCCTGTTCATAAAGCACCTTTTCGGTAAGGATATCTTTTAAAAGTTTTTTCTTATGCTCTTTCTCTACAGCTATTTCACTCTCTTTTCCGGCGGCTTCTTTTTTATGTTTTTCGTAATTATCGTATTTTGCTTCAAGATTCCTGCGCGAAGTGTTGTAGGAATTCTTTTGATTCAAGAACTTATTCCTCATCTCCACATCTTTTTTTGCCAGCATCACCAGGTAATTATATTTTTTGACAAAATCTTTCAAACTAACGGCCGACATTAGAAGTTTAAGATTTTTATATTTCCCCTCTCTATACACCTGTAAAACTCTGATTTTAAGACTGCTTTCAAGTTTCACCATTTCAGAACTGGAATAACCCAATTGACTCTTTAAGGAATTTATATTGGCTTCCGTTTCAGCCAGCTTATTATTATACAAGATCAAAGCTTTCTTTTTTTCTTCAAGTTTCTGATCGAAGCGCTGAATCTGGAACAGTAAATTCTTTTCTTCTTCATAAAGCTTATATTGTTTGCTGATTTTTTCCTTTATTTCTGCATTTATTTTTTCTATTTTCTTTCTATTCTCATCCGCCTTTTTGTCTTCAGCAAAAGAAGTACTCCCCGAAACAAGCAATATGATTATCAATAACTTAAAGAGTATCTTCATTTTTCCGTAAAGGTTTTTATCCGGAAAAGCAGTGAACTTATTAAGCCCATAACAATCCCGGAAAGTATGACGATTACGATTATCAATGGATTAACTGCGAGCCATTTGCCGGACCAGAGAATATTAAGTTTCTCATAGGCAATACGCTCAACACCCAAAAGAAGCAATGCAGCTAAAACGCCCCCGGCAGCCCCTTCAAGCATTGACTCCACTATAAATATTGATTTAATCTTTAAAAGAGCAACCCCGGAGGATTTCATTTTCTTTATATCATCTTTTCTTGCAAAAACACTTAACCTTACTGTGCTGGAGACAATAAATATCGAACCGGCAACAAGAATAACAGAGAGCCAAATAACTATTTTTCTGATTACAACGGCAAACCCATAAAATCTTTCAACCTCTTCTCTTTGATAATAAACATCCGTAACATTTTCAATAGTTTTAAAGGAATCTGAGAACTCTTTAAGTTTTAAAGGGTCTTTTTTAAATTCTTTATTAATTACAACCCTGATAGAATCCGGGAGAGGATTAATTTTAAAACTGTCGAGATAGCTTTTGAAATCTTCATTTTGCGCAAACTCTTTAAGCGCTTCGTCCCGGGATACAAATACCGCGTCATCAATCCCTGTTTTAATCTTAATTTTCACGGCTATCGCATCCGCCGCTTCTCTTTTTGTCCCATCCTTCAAATAAACAGAGATCTCTACGCTATTTCTGATTTCGTTCAAGAAATTATCCAGGTTATACATTAACATGGCAAAAATACCGAGAACCAGGATATTAAACGCCAGAATTAATATCGTAGTAATAGTAGTAAACTTGTATTTCTTCAGAGAGAGCGCGACTTCCTTTAATACATTCATTCTTTTTCCTCTAGGTTATCCAGGACTTTAGTTCCTGAAAGTTGGTAATAGTAATATGCTTTTGATCTATAGTAATGCTGTTCGCTTTTCTGAAATCATTAATAATCGAGGTAACAACCTCTCTGGCGGTTCCTATCATTTCCGCTAATTCCTGATGCGTCAATTTTAAACTTATTCTTACCCCTTCTGGAGTTTTCTCTCCATGCTTTTTTGACAGATCGATAAGAGCACTGGCAACCCGGCCCGGAAGATTACGAAAAGTAAGATCTTCTATTTGTTTATCTGCGGATCTAAGCCGTGAAGAAAGCGCCTGCATAAGTCTTAACGCGATTATAGGGTTATTGAGAATTTCTCTTTGGAAATCACTCCTGTTCAGAATGAGAACTATTGACTCTTCTAAAACTGAGGCAGACGCAGACCTCTTCTGTTCATCCAGCATAGCCATTTCCCCAAAGAAGTCGCCCTCTTTAAGATAAGCCAGTGTCTTAATCCTTCCTGTTTGATCGGATTTATATATTTTAATAAGTCCTGAAACAACAATATAAAGACTATTACCTTCTTCATTTTCAAAAAAGAGGAAAGAACCCTTAGGGTATTTTCTTTCAATAATATTTTTTGAAATATTTGCTCTATCCTTTACGGACACGCTCGTAAACAAAGGAACCTGTTTTAAGAACTCTTTTCTATTCATATGCGTTACCTCCCAGTTGGATGATTGGATGTTTAGATGTTTGGATGGTTAGCTTAAATGCCATTATCCTTCGACGATTTATCGTCGTTAGATAACAATTTCAATTCCTCCAACCATCTAACCTTCTAAACCTCCAACCCTCTATCTTAGTATCTTTTTTAAAAAGAAACCAGTATAGGATTCTTTTGACTTTATTATGTCTTCCGGTGAACCCGAGGCTACAAGCTTTCCGCCTTTGTCTCCGCCTTCCGGGCCCAGATCAATTATATAGTCCGCGGTTTTAATCACGTCAAGATTATGTTCTATAACTATTATCGTATTGCCCATATCCCTTAGCCTGAATAATACTTCCAGAAGCTTCTTTATGTCGGCAAAATGCAGTCCGGTTGTCGGCTCATCAAGTATGTATATTGTCTTTCCTGTTGCTCTCTTTGAAAGTTCCGCAGAAAGTTTAATTCTTTGCGCCTCTCCGCCTGAAAGAGTTGTCGCAGATTGACCCAATTTTACATATCCTAACCCAACATCGTTTAATGTTTCAAGGACTTTCTTTATTTTAGGTATATTTTCAAAAAACCTTAAAGCATCCTCGACCGTCATCTCTAAAACATCTGATATATTCTTGCCTTTATACATAACTTCCAGAGTTTCCCTGCTGTATCTTTTACTTTTACAAACCTCACAAGGGACATAAACATCCGGCAAGAAGTGCATTTCTATCTTAATTATTCCATCCCCTTCACACGCTTCGCATCTGCCGCCTTTAACATTAAAAGAAAACCTGCCGGGTTGATAGCCTCTGGACTTTGACTCAACCGTAGAGGCAAAGAGGTCCCTGATCAGAGTAAAAACTCCCGTGTAAGTGGCAGGATTGGAACGAGGCGTTCGTCCGATAGGAGACTGGTCAATATTGATGACTCGGTCAACATATTCAATTCCGCTGAATTTTTTATAACCGCCGGGCTTTACACTGGTCATAAAGATTTCGTGTATCAAAGCAGGATATAAAGTCTCTTCAATCAATGAACTTTTACCGGAACCTGAAACACCGGTTATACAGGTCATACAACCAGAAGGAAACTTTACATCTATATTTTTAAGATTATTGGTCGTAACACCTTTTAATTCTATATATTTTTCCGGGCAATTTTTTCTATGCGCAGGAACTTCAATTTTCATATCCCCGCGTAAATAACTTCCGGTAATAGAATTTTTATTTTTAATTACATCAGCAGGCTTTCCCGCTGCCACAATGAAACCTCCGCTTACTCCCGCACCCGGTCCCAAATCCACCAAGTAGTCCGCCTGCCTCATCGTATCTTCGTCATGTTCAACAACAATAACGGTATTGCCCAGATCACGCAAGGTTTTTAGCGTAAGCAGCAGTTTTTCATTATCCTTCTGATGCAGTCCTATGGAAGGCTCATCTAATATATAAAGAACTCCCACAAGAGAAGAACCAATTTGCGTGGCGAGATGAATTCTTTGCGCTTCTCCGCCTGACAAGGTTGAAGCCGCGCGATCCAGGGTGAGATAGGACAATCCCACATCAAAAAGGAAATTCAAACGGGCCGTTACTTCTTTTAGTATTTGATCTGCAATTTTCTTTTCTTTTTCTGATAATTTTAAATTATTAAAATATTCGACACAAGTACTTATACTTTGTCTTGTCGCCTCATTTATATTTTTTCCGCCGATTCTTATACTTAATATTTCGGGTTTTAGCCGGGCCCCGTTACAGGATGGACACTCAATGGTCCGCATGTATTGACCTATCACATCATTACGTATAAACTCAGAATCTGTTTCCAAATATCTGCGTTTTAAATTTGGAATTACACCTTCATATTTGCCGGTGTAAGCATGGGACATATTTACCGAGTTGAAATTAAACTTTACATGGTGTTCTCCTGAACCATATAAAATAATATCCTTATGTTCCTTTTTAAGCTTACAGAACGGTATATCTGTCCTAATTCCAAAATGCTTGGCAACAGAATGCAGCATTGCTTTATAATACATTGCCGTGGGACTACTCCAGGGAGCAATAGCGCCTGCATCCAGACTTACGGATTGGTCAGGAATAATAAGATCTGCATCTATCTCGAGCTTGTGACCTAATCCGCTGCACTCGGTACACGCCCCGAAAGGACTATTAAAGGAGAACATCCGGGGAGCAAGCTCGGTTATGCTTACCCCGCACTCAATACAGGCAAACTTTTCCGAAAAAAGCACTTCTTCTTTGTCGCTTTTAAGGACAATAACCGTACCATCTCCGAACTTTAAGGCAGTCTCAACGGAATTTGCAAGGCGTTTTTTAATATCCGGACCTATTACTAACCGGTCTATTACGACTTCTATACTGTGTTTTTTTGTTTTCTCAAGATTTATTTTTTCTTCCAGATCAAATACTTTACCGTCCACTCTCACTCTTACGTACCCGTCTTTTTTTATCTGTTCAAAGAGCTTGGAATACTCGCCTTTACGGCTTCTGACCATCGGTGAAAGAATCTGAATCTTAATCCCTGTGCCAAAATCCAAAATCTGATCGATTATCTGCTGGCTATTCTGCCGTTCTATCTTTTTCCCGCATTTATGGCAATAAGGAACACCTATTCTGGCAAAAAGCAGCCTGAAGTAGTCATAAATTTCAGTGACGGTACCGACAGTAGAACGGGGATTATGGCTGGGCTTCTTCTGTTCTATTGCGATTGCAGGAGAGAGCCCATCAATGGAATCCACATCGGGTTTTTCCATTTGTCCCAGGAATTGTCTGGCGTATGCCGACAAGGATTCAATATATCGCCTTTGTCCTTCGGCATAGATGGTGTCAAAAGCAAGAGAGGATTTGCCAGAGCCGGAAAGACCGGTAATGACAATAAGTTTATTACGCGGTAATTCCAGGGAGATATTTTTAAGATTATGCTCCCGCGCGCCTTTTATAATTAATTTATCTTGATTCATTCAGGTTTGCTTGGAACTTCTAAGCAAAGTTATCCTTTTACTTGGTTATTTTTTCCGTCTACAAATATAATTCTTGGTTTCAGCTTCCCGGCTTCTGCGTTTGAGAATAATCCGTAAGATATTATTATGATAATATCGCCTATTTGCGCTAACCGCGCTGCTGCGCCATTAAGACAAATTTCTCCTTTTTTCCCTTTTATAGCATAGGTCTCAAGTCGTCCCCCGCTTGAAATATTTAAAACCTGAACACGTTCAAAAGGCAGAATATCGGCAGCTTTCATCAGTTTTTCATCAATTGTTATACTGCCGCGATAATTAATATTTGCATCAGTAACCGTAGCTCTGTGAATCTTTGATTTGCACATATACCTGAGCATTTATTCCTCCAAAATACGCAAAAATTAAGTAATTATCAGGTATTATAGCATATTTTTGCCGGTTTTTTCAATTAGCACGGGGAGAAACAAAAATAATCCTATTTTACGGTTGCTTTCACTTTACCTTGAATATTTATGGGTTTTAGGACGGTATTTTATCTTAAAATGGATTAGGAGGAAAGTCAGGATAGTAAGCGAACATATTACAATGAAAAGCAGCCTGGGCCAGATGGTATACAAAATACCGGCTATTGCCGTAGAAGGTACGCAAAACAAGTACAATACCGTACTAAACATCGAAAATAACCGTGCTCTTTCTTTTTCGTTCATGGCATCAGCGGTCATGCTTTCAGAAATGGGACCATACAATGCTGCGAAGGTATTGTTAATTACAAAACTCAAAACCAGCAGATACATGGTATTCGGCGGAGCAATTATATAAATGAGAGAACCTAAAATAGGAAGCAACGAAGAGTAAACCAGAATCTTCTTATAAAATTTTTGTTTTACCAGCGAGATGGCAAGAAAAGTTGCCGTCATACCTACGATGGAACTTACTAAAGAGAAAACCGGCAAATCCGCAAGTTTTAGTCCTAGTCCTTTTACATCGGTGAAGTAAATAGGCCAATACAAGTTCCACATGCTAAAAGTAAAGACCACAAGAATCTGCACAACCAAAAGCCAAAATATCGTTTTATTGAAATATAGTTTTTTAAAAGTATCAGTGTAGTATTTTTTAACATTAAAACTCTTTTCATTTTTTGTTTCTTCCACCAGTAATTTGCTGTCACAAGAATCGACAAGATATTTCCGTCTGTAATACAGTCCGCCGGTCACTCCAATAATACAAAAACCAGTAATTATTCTGGTCCCGCCGTCAATACCAAATTTATCCACAAAAACACCCGCAAAGAGAACGAACAATGAACTTACGGCACCGGTAAGATTAGTCAGAGAAAATATCTGGCTTCTTTTTTCCGGTTTCACCCCCTCTATGCACAGACATTTCCAGGCAGGAAAACCGACATACCGTGCGTTAAGAAATATAATAAAACCAATGAAAAACCATATGTTTTTCGCAAAAAGAAGAAAGATAAAAGCGGTTAGAAAACAAAAGGTATCCCAAAACATCAACGTACTCTTTCTTCCCCATCGGTCAGAGACATAACCTCCGAATATTGTAGTTCCTATCTGGAAAAGCATTCCTAAACTAGCTATAAAACCCAATTCCGTATCCGTAACGCCGAGGCTTTTGGCAAAAATAGATTGGTAGACGCCAAGCCAAGTCATAGGAATGGCCCAAAAAGGAATTGAAACTATCATCACCCGGGCATTACCCTTAACAGCTTTTATGGATTTTAGTAAACTGGAATAATGGAAATCGACGAATTTAAAAGTTTCACCTACAAAATTACCCGCAATTTTCTCAACTTCATCAAATAGAAACATTATATATCTCTTTCTACACTGACATTACGATATTGTCAATTAGACGGGTCTTACCAAGTTTCAAGGCTAAAGCAATTATTATTTCTCCCGAGATGTTTGCCCGATCTTCAAGAGTATCCGAATTAACAATAGAAATATACTGGATTTCTGCATTTTTCATACTTTTTAGTTTCTTTTTCATAGCCGTTATAACTTTTTTTCCCCGCAACTCCCCATCGTCTATCATTTTCTCAGCCATTAAAAGAGTTTTATATATCATAGGCGCTGATTTCCTTTCTTCAGTGGTTAGATATGTGTTCCTTGAACTCATTGCCAGACCGTCTTTTTCCCTTATAGTAGGTAATGTGATTATCTTTACCGGGAATTTAAGATCTTTACACATCTTTTTAATTACCACACATTGCTGGGCATCTTTTTCCCCAAAGTAGGCTTTATGCGGAAGCACTATATTAAGCAATTTGGCAACGACGGTCAAAACACCTTTAAAATGTATAGGCCGGAAAGCGCCGCAGAGTTTTTGTGTTAAATCACCATCTATGTTAACAAAGGTCTTACAACCAGAAGGATACATTTCTTTCGCTTGAGGATTAAAAACAATATCCACCTTAAGCGGCTTTAATAACTTTAAATCACGCATCAGGTCTCTCGGATATGCAGCCAGATCTTCTTTGGGGCCAAATTGCGCAGGGTTTACAAAAATACTCAATATTATAATATCACATTCTTTTTTTGCTCTTTCTACCAGAGAAAGGTGCCCGGCATGGAGGTAGCCCATGGTGGGGACAAACCCGATTGTTTTCCCTGCAGCAATTATTTTTCTGGAAAAGGAAGTCATCTCTGTTATATCTGAAATAACTCTCATATTTATCCTTAGGAACTTATAGGGAGGTAATACTTGGTCCCGGTTTTCATATCGCGGATGGTTTTAATGAGATCGTTTAAATCACCCATTTTATGAACAAAATCTATCTCATTGGTATTAATGATTAAAAGGGGTGTTTCCTTATATCTAAGAAAAAAATCGCTATAAGCTTTATTCAACCGGTCAAGATACTCGTGACCAATAGTTTTCTCATAAGTCCGCCCACGAAGTTTTATCCGTTTTATCAGCGTTTCCGTATTTGCCTGCAAATAAATAACCAAGTCAGGTTTGGGTACCTGTGGTTTCAAAATAGCATATAATTTTTCGTATAATACCAGTTCACTTTCATCAAGATTCACGTAAGCAAAGATCCTGTCTTTTTCAAAAAGGTAATCCGCCATAATCCCGGACGAGAAGAGTTCGTTCTGAAATAACGCCTGCTGCTGCTTGTACCTGTTTAGCAGGAAGAAGATCTGCGTCTGAAAGGCAAAATTCTTCATCTCTTTGTAAAATTTAGGAAGAAAAGGATTTTCCTCAACAACCTCAAGGATTTGCTTAAAGCGGAACTCCCGTCCGATCAAATCCACAAGACTGGTCTTGCCTACACCAATCGGCCCCTCTATCACTATGTATTTATGATTAAATTCTTTTTCCATATTTTTTAACTGTCTTTTCGCCTTTTATTTCTTTAAGTAGCTTCGAAAAACTTTTTTTTACCACAGGATGTCTGCCTTTACCGTTCAGATCCACCAGGGGTTTAAGAACAAACTCCCGTTTGCTCATCTCTTTATGCGGAACCGTCAGACCTTTAACTTTTATTACCCGACCGCCGTAAAGAATTATATCAAGATCAATTACTCTAGGTCCCCATTTCACCGTCTTCTTTCTTTTCATTTTCTTTTCAACTTCCTTACAAACTGCAAGGAGTTGAAGCGGTTTCAGGGCCGTTTTTATTTCTACTACTCCGTTCAAGAAAAAACCCTGCTTTACTTTGCCTACCGGTTCCGTCTCGTACAACGGGGAGCACCTTATTACTTTGATTTTACCATATTTTTCAAGAAGCAACACTGCTTTTTTTAAATTCAGATACCTGCTTCCCAGGTTGCTGCCAATCGCCAGATATGCTTTTAGAACCGGCATTTTTCCTTCAACCGTTTAACTGCTTCTTTAAGTCTTTCTTCCGTCGTGCAAATAGTCATCCTGATGTAGCCTTCGCCGTATTTACCAAACCCAACCCCCGGTGTTGACACGATTCCGCAATTTTGAAGGAGAAACTTCACCAGTTCGCTTGAAATAGATTTAACATCTTTATTTGAAGAGGCAAACTTCTCCGGAACCTTTATCCATACGTAAAAAGTTGCTTTTGGATTATTTACGCTCCAGCCCAGTGACTTAAGCCCTGAAACCAGCACATCTCTTCTAGCCTCATAAGTTTTCCTGAGGTCGTCAGTCCATTTATCAGGCAGTTGCAAAGCTTTTATGCCCGCCCTCTGTATTGCATGGAACTGCCCTGAATCCAGATTGCCTTTAACTGAAGCCAGCCCGGCAATCAGGTCTTTATGTCCCACAGCATAGCCGAGACGCCAGCCGGTCATATTAAATGTTTTTGAAAAAGAAAACATCTCAATACCTACATCTTTTGCTCCCTCAGCGTTAAAAAAACTAGGAGACTTAGCGCCCTCATAGAACATTTCAGAGTAAGCGGCATCATGACACACAATAATACTATTCTTCTTTGCAAAAGCTACTACCTTTTCATAAAAAGATTTAGGCGCAATTGCTGCTGTAGGATTATTCGGGTAGTTTATGAACATCAATTTGGCTTTTTTTAATATATCAGAGGGAATACTGTCAAGGTCCGGCAAAAACCCGTTTTTCTCCAGCAAAGGCATGATATAAGGAATGCCTTCTGCAAATATTGTACCTGCATTATATACAGGATAACCCGGATCAGGAATAAGCACAACATCTCCAGGATTAACAAACGCAAGAGGAAGATGACCGATAGCTTCTTTGGAGCCTATCAAAGCCATGGCTTCCGTATCAGGATCAAAATCCACGCCAAAACGCTTTTTATACCACTCCGTAACCGCCACCCTGAATTCCTTCAGTCCCGAACCCAGCGGATACTGATGATTTTTTGCATCCCAGATCTCTTTTTGCATCTCTTCAATAACCGGTTTTAAAGTCGGTAAATCCGGATCTCCGATACCGAGATCAATTATGTCTACACCTTCATCTTTCGCCTTTCTCTTCATCTTATCAATTTCAATGAACAAATAGGGGGGAAGTTTCTTTAGTCTGTCAGCGATCTCTATTTTCATTAAATACTCCTCTTAAATATCAGCTATGAGTTATCAGCTATTAGCTATTTGAGTTTAAGTACATCTTGCATATCGTAAAGACCTTTTTTTGCTTTGGTTATGTACCTTACAGCCAGTATGGCGCCTCTTCCGTAAGCTTCGCGGCTTGAGGCTCTATGCACTAGCTCTATACGTTCACCGATAGTCCCGAAAGAAACTGTATGCTCTCCTGCAACATCACCGCTTCTTACTGCGTGAATAGCAATTTCGTCCGGTTTTCTTTCCCCTGTAATGCCTTCTCTTCCAAACACCGTGTTTTTCTTAAAATCAATACCCCTGCCTGAAGCAATACTTTCTCCGAGCTTTAAAGCAGTCCCCGAAGGTGCATCTTTTTTAAAACGGTGGTGAGTCTCTACGATCTCTGC
The DNA here is from genome assembly GCA_001778355.1 of Candidatus Firestonebacteria bacterium RIFOXYA2_FULL_40_8. GTDB lineage: Bacteria > Oederibacteriota > D2-FULL-39-29 > D2-FULL-39-29 > D2-FULL-39-29 > D2-FULL-39-29. Next base: position 17,968 of record MFGS01000157.1, on the reverse strand, counting down.
ATCATAATCTCTCAGAACTTTTGCAGCTTCTTTTGCCAGCTTAAATAAAAGATTAACACCTGCGCTCATACTGGCAGAAAACACCACCGGGATAGATTTCCCCGCCTCTGCTATCTGTATTTTCTGAGCATCGTCAATACCCGTGGTCCCTATAATAAAGGCTTTCTTAGCTTTAATCGCTACGGCAAGGTTTGCCATTGTGGAAGCAGGTGAAGTAAAATCAATTATAACATCACACTCAGGAGCAATTTTTGAAAGATCCGAAACGATAGAAACTCCCAGTTTTCCAATACCGATAAACTCACCTATATCTTTACCCAATCCCGGGAATTTTTCATTTTCAAGCGCTCCGGAAAGAACCATATCCTTCTGAGCTGCAATAAGTTTAATTATTATCACACCCATCCTGCCACCGGCACCGGCCATTATTACTTTTATCATAACTCTCTCCGTATTTTCCTTGTTTAAGCAGTATCTAAATAAAATTCGTTAGAACGTTCCACGTTAACACGTTGCTCACGTTCTATATTAATGTGGTGTTATTTAACAAAACAAAGACACTGGATCCCCGATAAAAACACTCGAGGATGACAGAATAATTATCACTCTTCTGTCACTTTCTTCACTTGCTGCCCTTGCTTTCTTTGCTTTCCTTGCTATCCGACCAGACCGTATGTTCTTAGAACATCCGTCATTTTCCTTAACGTTCCTTCTTCCATGCTGCACATAGGAAGACGCATTTCACCCGTGTCCATACCTGCCAGCATCATAGCCGTCTTTACCGGTATAGGATTTGTTTCGATAAAAGCTGCTTTCATTAGAGGGAACAGATAATAATGGATCTCCTGCGCTTTCTTAAAGTCCCCTCTTGCATACGCAGCAGTCATATCCGCAACTTGTCTCGGCACAATATTAGAAATTACCGAAATAACACCTCTTCCGCCGACAGACATAATAGGCAAGGTAAGATTATCATCTCCTGACATCACACAGAAATCTTTTCCGCAGGCAGAAATAATCTGGCTTGCCATATCCAGACTGCCGGTGGCTTCTTTTACTCCTATTATATTTTTACAATCATTTTTTAGCTTTGCCATTGTCACTGCTTCAATATTGATACCGGTACGACCCGGAATATTGTAAAGCATTATCGGAATATCAACCGTGTCTGCAACTTTTTTGAAGTGCAGATATAACCCTTTTTGCGTGGGTTTATTGTAATACGGTGAAACCATCAAAGCCGCGTCACAACCGACTTTCTTTGCGTACCGGGTCAGCTCTACCGCCTCATCCGTTGAGTTTGAACCTGTTCCCGCCATCACCGGCACTCTGCCTTTTGCGGCTTTCACAACCAGCTGAATTACTTTTCTATGTTCCAGGTGCGATAACGTCGGGGATTCACCCGTTGTACCGCAGGGAAGCAGTCCCAGGACTTTGTTTTTAATTTGAAAGTCAACATTCGCTTTAAGCCTATTTTCATCAACTTTGCCGTTTTTAAACGGAGTGATCAGAGCTGTTACCGAACCTTTAAACATTTATTTCTCTCCTTACCATAGATTCTTCCCCTTTTAGATAAGGGGAAGGCAGGATGGGGATTATCCCCACCTTAATCCTCCCCTTATCTAAAAGGGGAGAAAAGTATTTGGTTAATAAAATATTTTACCTTCACAGATATATGTTACATTGCCTGACATATACAGATTGCCTTCTTCATCCGCGTCTATTTCCAAGATATCCCCGCCTTTAGTAATTACTTTTGTCGGAAATTTTGTTTTACAAAGCGCGTTTGTGATATAAGCCGAAGCCGTGGAACCCGTACCGCATGCCTCTGTCTCCGCTTCAACACCCCTTTCATAGGTACGGACTTTAATTGTATTTTTATTAACGACCTTAACAAAGTTAACATTTGTACCGGCCGGCTTAAAGACCTTATGATATCTAATCTGCCTTCCGTATTCGTTTACATCTACACCGGTATCAAGAATAACAGTATGAGGAACACCGGTATTAACAAAAGCCCCTATGAATTTTTTTCCTCCTGTATTGATGACCAGTCCCATTTTTTCATCTTTGGGCAGCCCCATATTGACATCCACCAGTCCTTTTACGGCAGAAAGTATGGTTACAGCTTTAAGACCCGATAAAGTTTCAACAGACTGCTCTTTCCCTGCTATTTTTTTAAGATACGCAAAAAGCCCTATACAGCGTATCCCGTTTCCGCACATCTCTGCCTCTGTGCCGTCTGAATTAATAATACGCATTTTGTAATCCGCAATACTTGATTTTTCGACGAGCAATACACCGTCAGCGCCGACAGATCTTTTTCTATCACAAACAGTAAGTGCGAACTTTTTTACGTTTATTACTGATTTTTTTCTATTATCCACAACAATAAAATCATTGCCGGTTCCGCTTAACTTTGAAAATATTATATTCTTCATTTTAGATTCTCTCTTCTTTAACAAGATCCTCGAAAGTTTCTCTTTTTCTCGTAATTTTATATTTTGAGCCGTCTACGAGAACTTCGGCTGCCTTTCTTCTGCAATTATAATTTGAAGTCATCGAAAAGCCGTAAGCACCCGCACTCATAACCGCCATATAGTCGCCTTCCTTAACTTTAGGAAGCATCCTGTTTTTTCCGAAGAAATCTCCGGATTCACAAATTGGACCTACGACATCCGCCTTAATTTTACCTGAAGTCTTTTTAACTGCTACAATATCATGATATGCGCCATAAAGTGCCGGGCGTATAAAATCATTCATACCTGCATCAAGAATAACATAATTCTTAACTTCACCTATCTTTACGTATTGCACCTGCGCCAACATTATTCCTGCATTACCGACAATAAATCTCCCGGGTTCCATTATAACTTTAACGCCAAGAGGCTTAAGCAGCGGCAGTATCTTTTCCGCAAAGACTGCCGGAGTTGACGGAGTTTCGTCCTTATATATTATCCCCAGGCCGCCGCCGATATTTAATCTGCTGATAACAATTCCTATTTTTTCCAGTTCTTTTTTCAAGGCAATAACTTTTTTCAAAGCCAGCACATAGGGCTCAACCGTGGTTATCTGTGAACCTATATGAGTATGTATCCCGCTTACTTTTAGATTTTTTAAACGTGCGGCTACAATAAAGAATTCCTTGGCCTTACTTATATTAATACCAAATTTATTTTCCTTTTTCCCGGTAGTTATATAATGATGCGTATCCGGGTCC
>MFGS01000157.1:13641-14703 GCA_001778355.1 Candidatus Firestonebacteria bacterium RIFOXYA2_FULL_40_8 | reverse complement strand
TTTTTAGCAACAGCATTTATCCGTTCTGCTTCGGGCATTGACTCAATATTAAACATAAATATTTTATTTTTAATGGCTGTTTCTATCTCTTCTCTCGTCTTACCTACTCCCGCATAGACAATTTTTTCAGGGGATATTCCCGCTTTTAAAGCTTTGTAAAGTTCCCCTCCTGATACAATATCAGCTCCACAGCCTTCTTTTTGAAGTACTTTAATAACAGCAAGGCTGGAATTGGCCTTCAAAGCATAACAGATTAAATGATCAACCCCTGCGAACGCTTCTTTAATTTTCCTGTAATGCTCAGCAATAGTCCTTTTGCTATATATATAAACCGGAGTACCTGTTTTTCTTGCAATACTTTCCACTTTTACTTTCTCACAATACAATTCACCGTTTTTGACACTAAAATAATGCATTATTTTTCCTTTTTCTCTAAAAACCCTTTAAATTATGCTCTGGTTAAAAATATTAACATAGATACCGATTGTAAGTCAATGAGATATAATACCAATATAATATCTGACAACTAATAACTGATATCTGATTAAACGGATTATTGTGATTAGTTAAACACTAAAAACTCTTATACTGAGCTATTCTTTGAATAACTAAACATAATATCAGTCTCACTTTTGATTTTGTAAAACTTCAAGCATTGCGGCAATATTTTCTATTGGCACATCTTTGGGTGTTGCGTGAGCCGGGGAAAATATATAGCCGCCATCCCTTCCAATTTCTTTAATAAGCTTCAAAGTTTCTATTTTCACTTCATTTGGTGTTCCAAATGGCAGTATTTTTTGTGTACTCATTCCGCCAAAAAATGATATTTTATTACCAAATTCCTTTTTTACCTTGTAAATATCAAATGCCTCAGGCTGAAAGGGATTAAAAACATCGACGCCTGTTTCAATCAAATCCGGAAAGAGCTCCTCAACGTCACCGCAAGAATGAATAAATACCTTTTTGCCGGCCTCGTGTACTTTTTTATACATTTTCATAATTCTTGGTTTAATAAACCTTCTCCAATGTTCCGGTCCCATAATTAGCCCCTGCTGCTGACCC
>MFGS01000157.1:1521-13577 GCA_001778355.1 Candidatus Firestonebacteria bacterium RIFOXYA2_FULL_40_8 | reverse complement strand
CCCAATCTAATATCCGGTCAAGAAACTCTTCAACAAAAACCTCGTCTGTAATAAAATCGCACAACATATTTTCCATACCGCGCAAAGTCCATGCCCTTTCAAAGAGCGAGAAGCCAAGATCGGCGGTAACGAACTTTTCATTATTATCATTAATAAGTTTTTCAAAATGCAAATACAAAGCCTTATCATCTATCTCCGGGAACTTGTACTTATCAAGATCTGTAGTATTTTCCAGCTGAATATTTACGACATTTCCTATATCCTTATCTATAGTCTGATCCCAGATAACACCAAAAGAATCTTTGTAAAAATCGTCCTCTACCTTCTCCCATTTTAACGCAGGAGAGATATAGAAGAGGTGATTACCTATCTTCTCTTCAACTTCTCCCTTTTTTGCAACGCCAAGAAACTTCGCAGTCTTAATTAAGGCCTCTTCGGTAAAATCAATATGCGAAACACAAATATCGGGTTGTTTATGTTCAAGTGCCATTTTTACTCGTTCTTTACGGGTCATAAAACCTCCTTCAATTTAATTACTATTGACTAATGACTAGTGACATATTTTGCTCAAGTGTTCAAGATCAAAACAAACTGTGTTTATTTTATGAAGGCGGGGTAACGCTCCCGCCGACATTTTTTCAAAAATCTACCGTTTGTTTTCAATAATACTGCGGGAGCTTTTTCCCGCATACATTAAATAGTCATTAGTCATTTGTACTTCGTACTTGCACTACTCGTATCTCAACGCTTCTATCGGATTAATATTCGCGGCTTTTCTCGCGGGGTAAACGCCAAAAAAGAGTCCGACTCCGACCGAAAACGAAAACGCCAGCAATATATTACCGAGTTCAATCGAAGGCGCCATTTCTGGCAGATAGCTGAACATTTTAACGATAAATAATCCGGCCAGAATACCAAGCAGACCGCCGACCACGCTGATAATGAGAGCTTCTACCAGAAACTGTGAAAGAACATTTGCTTTAGTAGCTCCGATAGCACGCCTTATTCCTATCTCCCTGGTTCTGGCAGTTACGGATGCAAGCATAATATTCATAATGCCTATACCTCCGACCAACAAAGAGATTCCTCCGATACAACCGAGCAAAATAGTATACATGAGATTCTGCTGTTTCATCCTCTCGGCACCTTCTTCACGGCTATCGAACATAAAATCTTCAAGGTAGAAATGTCTTTTTAGAAGTACGTTTTTCACTTGCTGGATTGTTTCGCTTAAACGGCTGACATCTTTGACTTGAACATTAAGATACGAAACTCTTTCATTTCCGGAAAACCTGTCCTGAAAAGTAGTTATCGGCATGGAGACCAGATAATTCTTAAACTCCAGCGTATTTCTCTTTCCTACGATCATCTGATAATCTTTAAAAATTCCTACAATGGTAAAGTACTGATTATTGATGTAAATATTTTTTCCAAGAGGAAACTCGCTTCTAAACAACTCTCTTGCAACAGTAGCTCCAATAATACAAACGCGGGATCTTCTTACCAGGTCCCAATCGGTAATAAATCTTCCGTAAGCCAGTTCGTAATTGTTTATCGTAAGAATCCCTTCAGTAACTCCGTATACATTAGTTCTGAAGTTTTTACCTTTATAACTCAAAGTATATCTGCTTACGGCTTCCGGTGACACGCATTTGACCAGGTCACATTTGTTTATGATTGCAATAGAATCCTCGTAAGTCCGGCCTTTAGACCTGTTTATTCTCAATTTATCGGCATTTTTTAATTCCTGGTCGCCGATACCCATTTTTTCAAAACCACCAACCTCTTTCATCCATTCAAGCGATTTTTTTTTACTGCCTTCTACCACAGAAAAAAGCGTAATCAGAGAGGCAACTCCCAGGACAACTCCGAGCATCGTAAGAATGGTACGGAGTTTATGTGCCTTAATCTCATCCATACCCATATTTATCACCGGCAATATCATCAAAATAAAAGACCTCCAAATACAGATAAAATATTGTTAGCATGTATCACGTTTGCACGTTACTAACGTCTATCTCGCTTTGTCAACAATAGTTGACAACTAAATATCTTCCCTATCGAGAAAAGCTTCGCTTACACTAATGTGGTATCATTTAGCAAATCAAAGACACTGCCCTCCACAAAGCGATGGCGGGTCTTGAGATCCCCGATAAAAACACTCGGGGATGATAAAAGAATAATTATCCTACTTTTACTTTCTTCACTTACTGTCTTTACTTCCTTTGCTTCCCTTGCTGCCTTACCTGAGCAGACCTCCGCCCGGTGCTGTTCCCATTCTTGATTGCCTTACATTTGTGCCGCCTTTTTGTTCCTGTTTTTCCTTAAATAGTTTTTCGAAATTTTCCGGTCTCGAGGTGGCAATTTTTTCATTTTCCGCCAACCCTTCTGTTATTTCGATATTATTGTCATCATAGAGTCCAATTTTAACAAGACGCCTTTCCCAGGTAGTATCTTTTAATAAATATGCGCATTGCTCGCCATCTTCTTCGAATATGCATTCAACCGGAGCAATAACCACAGCTTTTTTTTCCCGAAGGACTATTTCAACTACAGCTTTCATACCTGTATGTAATTCCGGTGCTTTTGTGATTATCTCGATTTCCGTTTTAAAAACGTTGATTTTACCGTCCGTACTGGGCTTTGCTTGCGGGGCAATTTTTAAAACTCTGCCTTCGTACTTTTTCTTTTCAAAAGCTTCAATTTTGACCTTAGCAGAAAGACCGACCTTGATCAACCCGATATCAACTTCATTGACATCTATCTTCACTATCATTTTATCCAGATTAGCGATCGAAATTATTGCTGTGCCTCCGGAAAGTTCAGAAAGACCCGAAGTTACCATATCACCTTCCTCAACGACCTGTTCAAGCACCAGCCCGGATATAGGAGCTAAAACCTCAGATTCTTTATATTGTTCAGCTTCCCGTCCCGGTTTAATAAGTGCAATCTTTTGACCTTCCTTTATATACATACCTTCATCAACATAAATTTTTTTTATAATACCGGTAACATTGGATTTTACTTTAACCAGGCTAACAGGCTCCAATTTTCCTACTTCCGAGATCTTATCTATAACATCACCTGTCTTCACAATCTTAAATTTATACTCAACACCGGCTGCGGTACTTATAGGTTTTGGCTGCGAATTCAGAGTATAGAAATATATACCTGCTGCTATTAGAACTATGGCTATTCCAGAGATAATAATAATTTTTTTCATAAAGCTCCTTTTTCAAGTCAAGTTTACGGTTTACAGTGCACAGTTTACCGCTATAAGATTGCTCTCATTTACACTATTGTCCTTGCTTTTTCCGCTTCTTTTACTTTACTTGCTTTGTTTGCTGTTGTTGCTTCCCTTACTGCCAGAATAACTTCACACCACATAGTTTTTCAACAGCATAAACCCTGGTTTTATAATCATAGATCGCCTGATAATAACCGATCTCCGACGAAGTATAGTTAAGCTCTGCATCTATTAAATCAAGAAAGGACGAGATTCCGGACTGATACCTGTCTTTGACAAGTTCCAGGCTTTCCTTTGCCAGATCAACTTGCAGTCTAAATACTTCAAGCTGCGCATAAATACGGTTAACATTAAGAAAAGCCAGATAAGTTTCTTCAGTCAGATCTCTTTTCATTATATCCATATTTAAACCAATAAGCCCAAGGGATATTTTGCTCGAATTAAATCTTGAGACCTTTACTTCTCCGTCAAACAAAGGGTAGGACAAGGAAAACGATATTCCCCAATTTGAGTTTTGATCAAGCCTTCCGCTGTGCGTCCATTCAGAGGAATTTCTTGCGTACCTGTCTAAATCCAGAGAATAGGAGCCATCAACACTTAAAGACGGTAAAAGTTCTCTCTCAGAAAGCGCCGTTAAAATAGATGTGTATTCATACTGCAGCTTGATTTTTTTCCACTCAAAATTTCCTGCAAACATTTTCTCAAGCAGTGTTTCGTAGGCATATTCCGGCGGGCTAAAGACATTATCCTCGGCTAGAAGCAATTCTTTATCCGGGCTGTATCCCATTAAGGTATTTAACCCTGCTTTCGAAATCTTCAGACTTATCTCGGCGTCACTTAGCGAGATTTCGCTTTTTTTAATTTGTATCTGAGAGTTAAGATAATCTGTTTTTGATTTAATTCCCGATTTATAGAGACTCTCAGCCAGCTTAAAATATTCTTTTTTTTGTTCCAATGCTTTAACTCTGATTTGAAGGGTTTTACCTGATGTCAAAATGTCGAAATACGCAGTAATCACATTGTAAGCCAGTTCCTGCTTTTTTAATACTACAGCCAATTCAGCTTCTTCATATTTTTTCCCGGAGTAGCGGTACTGATCATAATCTTTATACATATTATATATGTTATAGGAAATATCAATGGAAGAGCTGTAAGTATCGGGGTTAACGGTTAAAAACGGTATATCCGCACCATTATCATAAAAACCCAGAAGTTTGTCACTGAAAGAAAGATTAACCGAGGGAAAAAACGGCGCAAAATTTATTATTTTATTTAGTCCGGCTTGTTTTAGGTTTTCTTCCGAAATCTTAAGTTCCAAAGAATTCCGAAAAGCTGTCTCAACGCATTCTTTTAAGCTTAACTGGGTTACTTGAGCAGTTGCCATTCCGATAAAAAAAAACAAACCAATAATTCTTTTCATATTTTCCCCACTCTGCGACAGACTATCATTCTGACAGGGTTTTAAGCAATTGCATGTACTCTTTTGCCGTAATCTCACTTTTGCTAAGGGCTTTTTTAGCATCTGCCTTTGTCTTTATTACTATTTTTTCCTGTTTTGGCACATCTCCTCTGTATCCCCATACTTCAAAAGCCATATCTCCGAAGGTTTCACTCCGCCCGTCTGTGTACGGTAACATCTGAATTCTCAACGTATCCGTTTTTACTTTTTCTTTAATCTCTAGTTTCGTCTGGGTATTATTCTGAAATTTTCGAATCTCTTTGTAGTCGCCGTATTGAGTTTTTGTTTTCAGCGTAAAATTATACATTGTTGAAACTTCCTTGACACCGTTAAATGAAGAAGTTACTTTTGATTTTCCGGAAATAATAAATATTTTTACAATTGTCCATTTTTCAGGGAACGTCAGCTCTACAAATGCAGGGTCAGCTTCAGTTGTGGGCACCATGGCTGCGCCTGTGGAATAAAAACCGGTTTTATCCACAAACTTCGCAAGGGTGATTTTTGTTTCTTTCGCAAGATCCAGTCTTTCTTCTTCACCATAAATACAAGATGCAAATAACATTACCACAAATATCATTATTACTTTTTTCACTTAGGCTCCTATCTTTCGAACTAAACCGCTAATTGCCCTGCCATTTTGCGCATTCAACAGTATTTTTAATAAGCATCGTAACAGTAAGAGGTCCGACACCACCCGGAACAGGGGAGATCATACTGCATACTTCTTTTGCTTTCTCAAAATCAACATCTCCGACTGTTTTCATTTTGGGTCTTCCGCTTTTTTCATCTATAACCTGAATACCCGCCGCATCCAGTAAGGGGACCCTGTTTATCCCAATATCTATTACTATCGCTCCGGTTTTAAGCATCTCTGCCTTAACTAAACCCGGTTTACCCACGGCAACAAATACTATATCAGCTTTTTTTGTATGAGAGGGAGTATCTTTAGTCGCGATATGACAAACCGTAGGAGTCGGGGATTCCGTCAGTGACTGCAGCATTAAAAGTAAAATAGGTTTTCCAACTATCTCGCTATGTCCGATAATAACAACTTCTTTACCTTTCAATTCGACTCCGCTGCTTTTTAGAAGCTCAACAGCGCCCATAGCCGTGCAAGGTGCTACAACCTGTTTCCCGTAGACCAGAAGACCCATATTGTACGGATTTAGACCTTCAACATCCTTTTTGGGAGAAATTTTAACCTGAATATTCTTAGGATTTATTTCTTTAGGCAGCGGCATTTGAAGTATTATTCCGGTAACCGAATTATCGTTGTTAAGATTTTCAATGAATTCTAAAAGTTCTTTCTCGGTAGTAACCGAAGGAAGTTCTTTCAGTTCGTATTTAAGCCCCATTTCTTCGCAGGCTTTTTTCTGTTGATTAACATACACCCGGGAAGCAGCGTTTTCTCCGACCTGAACAGCAATAAGTTTTAATTCCTTACCATTTGTTTTAAATCCTTCTATTTCTTTCTTCAAACCTTCTTTAATTTTCTTTGCAACTGCTTCTCCGTCAAGTAAAACTTCCGACATTTAGCCCCCTAATTTTTCCGATCGGTTGAGCCCACCGGAATTACCTCTTAAATAATTTTAGCATTTTAGCATGGCTTATTCAATAAAAACCCCTGTAACCGTAAAAGTAACAGGGGTTTTCGATTCTAACTCAGCTTTAAAATACTATTTTAATAGTTTTCACAGAAAAGTTCAAAATATGCTTTTGGATGCAAGCAAGCGGGACACTGTTCCGGCGCTTCCATACCCTCATGCATATACCCGCAATTACGGCATTTCCATTTTACCGTCCCGCTCTTCTTAAAGACGACTCCTTTTTCTATATTAGCTAAAAGCTTATTATAACGGCCTTCGTGAAGCATCTCGGCCTTTGATACGGCACGAAACAATGCTGCAACCTCTTTAAATCCTTCCAGATCTGCTACTTTAGCCGCATCAGGATATAACACAGTATATTCATGTTTTTCCCCCGCAGCAGAAGCTTTCAAGTTTTCTTTAGTAGTTCCGATTATTCCGGCAGGATATGCTGCCGTTATTTCCAGATCTCCGCCTTCTAAATAACTGAAAAACCTCTTAGCATGTTCTTTTTCGTTATCCGCAGTATCACTAAAATACCAGGATATCTGCTCGTACCCTTCTTTTTTTGCTGCCGATGCAAAATAAGTGTACCTGTTTCTTGCCTGGGATTCCCCCGCGAACGATGCCAGCAGGTTTTTCTCTGTTTTGGAACCTTTTATACTCGCCATAATATTATCCTCCTATAAAATAAGTTTTAACTTAAATATAAACTGTAAATAACTTCTCACAAATGTAGTTTTATTATACTTGGCGGAGAGCTTCATTCCGCCTACCTTAAATTGTAAATTGTCATTCGTCAATCGTAAATTGTTTTTCCTATTTCCACAGTCCGTGAAGGTTACAGTATTCTCTTGCAGAAGCAGAGACTCCTTTAACGCAAAATACGGCCTCGGGTAGATCACCCGGTTTAAGCATCCGCTGGAAGATTTTACCATCAACTGTCAACTCTATCATGGTAATATAATGTTTCTCCTCCATGGGATGAGGCACTGAACCAACCTTAACCATATACCCATCCGCTGTTTTTTCGATCACAGGTACGTGCTTTTCCTTGGAAGCATCTACAATATTTTCAACCTGCAAAATCATAGGTTTACCGCAGCAAACAAGTTCGCCGCCACCTGCAAATACAACCTCCACAACATTCCCGCAAACACTGCATTTGTAGATTTCCATCCTGCTCTTAACACCCATAAATACCCCCTTTTAAATCAAATTCGAAATTATAAGCAACGCTTTTCTCGATAGGAAATATATCTACTGTCAACTATTCGTTGTTAAAGCGAGATAAACTCGAAATTCGAAACAAAACTAACAAAGCAATAAAAATGCAAGAACAACTTATTGTCTTTTCTTTTACTATATTTGAATTTATCATTTTTCTTCGAATTTCGAGTTTTGTGCTTAGAATTTTATCCATCTGCCTTAATCGAACCACTTATATATGATTTTATATTGACTTCAGAAGTACCATTAATTTTGATAAATGGGCTTGTTCTTCTTTAATTATTTCATCCAGGACTTTTTTATCTTTAGTAGATATGAAGTTTTTCATCTCATAATAAAACAGGATCGAGTCTTTTTCAAAATCCACGGCTGTTTTAAGCGCTTCTTTATCGGATTTGATTTTACAGGCCGCTTCCAAACCTTTTCCTTTCTTAGTAAACACATGCAAAGCAGACAGATTTTTCATATATTCATAATATTCACCCGAATAAGACTCGGCTGCTTCCTCTTTTTCCAGAGAAGAAAGAAGTTTCTCAAAAAACACTACATGATTAACTTCTTCCTGACCGAGAAATTTAAATATTTGTTTCGCTTTTTCCGACTTAGAGCATCTTAACACCTCATCATAATACTCTTTGCCGTTCTTCTCGATTTGAATACCCATTTCCGCTATATCGCTGCCGGTGAATTTAACGCCCATTAGAACCTCCATTGAAAAAGCCGTTACAAAGTTACACGTTATCACGTTACTCACGTTCCACACTAATGTGATATTATCTTATCAATAACTCCAAGATGTAAACCTAGCACCCAGAGCCCAGAACCTAGAGCCTGTATTTCTCTTTTACAAGTTCCGCTCCAAGCTTTTCTGCTTGGAGCAAGTATTCTTTATTGTTTGAGACTTCTCCTTTATTTTCCAGACCACGGCAAAGCAACTCTTCTTTATATTTTATATCCAGGGTCACAAACAGGTTCTTGACAACTGACCTGGAGTTCTCAAAAAAACTTTCATTATTGCTTGCCTCGGCACAAATAAAAGCCCCATACTTTGCCTTACCGGGATTTATTGTTTTATGAATATATTTTGCAGACCAATAACACTGAAACCGGTCTATCATCATCTTAAGCTGGGCTGAGACACTCCCAAAATACACAGGTGATGCAACGATTATACCGTCAGCTTTGTCAATATCAGCATAAACCTTATCCATATCATCTTTCACAATACAAACACCGTCTTTTCTCTGCTTATCGCAGGAAAGACAGGGCGCATACTTCAATTCACCGAGGTTTATCCTGTTTGTTTCCGCTCCGGCAGATTTAGCTCCAAGTAACGCATGTTCGAGAAGAATATCCGTGTTTCCCAATTTCCTTGGACTGCCGTTGATGCCTAGTATTAGCATTTGTATACCTTTAAAAGACGTTACAAGTAGCATTGAAGCTTCAAACCTGTTACACGTTCCACGTTATCACGTTACTCACGTTCTACATTAATGGGCTATCTATATATTTGCTCGACTTTGTACTTTGTTTTTGCTCTTGCTGCGCATCCGAACATCCAAGCATCTAAGCATCTGTTCTATAAGTTGGTGCATTTTTCGGAGATTTACCTTTTTTTACCAGTCTATAGTACTCATATGTCAAAGGTTCTTTATTATCTTGGAGTGTTCCGTCATTTACTACTTTACCGATGAAAATAGAATGAGTACCGGCATCGGTTTCAGAAATAACTTCACATTCAATATAAGATATTGACCAATCCGTCACGATTGGCGATCCTGTCATACCTGTAATATATTTTGTATCCGCAAATTTATCAATATCACGACCGCTTTTAAATCCGAATTTCCCGATAAAAAGCATTGGCGCATCTTTTTCTAAAATAGAAACTGTGAATACTTTGTCCTTCCGGACATATTCAAACGTTAGATTATTCTTATTTAGACATACTGCAACACTCGGCGGCTCAGACGTGACCTGAAAAACGGTATTAACTATCTGTCCGTTTATTTTTTCGCCATTTTTTGCGCTTACGATATATAATCCGTAATTTATATGATGCAAGGCTTTTCTATCCATAACACTCCTTAGATATTATACATCATATGGTATTTTATAGTATGATTTAAGTCAACCAGAAACGCACTATCTGGCACGTTCTTTTTCTTCTTCTTCTTTTAATTTAAGAAAATGCCTTATTTTTTGTTTTGCTTTATTGGTCCGGACAAATTTAAGCCAGTCCGGATTGGGTTTTGAATGCGAAGATGTGATAATTTCCACAATGTCTCCGGTTTTCAACTCAGAACGGATCTGGGACATTTTATTATTTATCTTCGCCCCCATTATCTGATCTCCCAGAGAAGAATGTACGGCATAGGCAAAATCCACAGCTGTTGCACCCAAAGGAAGCGCAAAAACATCCCCCTTAGGTGTAAAGACAAATACTTCATCACCAAACAAATCCATTTTCAACAGATCCATAAATTCTTTAGAATCTTTCACCTCTGTCATCCATTCAATCAGGTGCCGTAACCATTCTATTTTATGTTCTGATTTTTTATCTCTCTGTCCGCCTTCTTTATAATACCAATGCGCTGCCACACCGAATTCGGCCATTTCATTCATTTCTTTTGTTCGTATCTGTATCTCCAAAGGCAAACCAGTAGGGCCGATTACATTCGTATGTAAAGACTGATACAGGTTTGTTTTAGGCATAGCAATATAATCATCAAATTGTCCCGGGATTGGCTTAAATATAGAATGTATCACTCCCAGTATAGAGTAGCACTCTTCCATTGTTTCAGTAATTATCCTTAATGCCGTAATATCGTAAATCTCTTCAAACTCTTTATTAAGCCTTTTCATTTTCTGAAAGATACTGTAAAAGTGTTTTGCTCGTCCGATAATCTGCACATTAATACCAAGCTCTTTTAGTTTTGTAAGAAGCGTGGCCTTCGCTTCCTCAACAAGTTTTTCCCGATGGACTCTTTTATCAGAAATCTTATCTCCTATCTCTGCATATTCTTTCGGATAAAGGTATTTCATAGAAAGATCTTCCAGCTCCCATTTAAGGCGGCCTACTCCGAGACGGTGGGCAAGAGGAGCGTAAATATGCAGTGTTTCCTCCGCATTTTCTTTTTGTTTTTCCTCGGAAAGAAATTGCAAGGTGCGCATATTATGCAGGCGGTCTGAAAGCTTTATGATAATCACCCGTATATCTTTAGACATGGCAAGAAGTATTTTTCTGAAATTATCCGCCTGCCGGATCTCTTTTTCGGGCTTTATTACAAAAGAAAGTTTTGTAAGCCCCTCTACCATGACTGCCACCTCTTCTCCAACCTTGCTCTTAAGTTCATCAAAGGTCATGGAAGAATCTTCAAGAACATCATGAAGCAACCCTGCGGAAACAGTGGCAGAATCCATTTTCAGGTCTGTCAGTATATTGGCTACTTCTATAACATGGGTCATATACGGATCACCGGAAAGGCGTTTTTGAGAGGAGTGTACATCTTCTGCGAGTTTATTACACTTATCCAGCAGGTTAATATCTGCCTGGGGGTTGTTTAACAATACCTTCGTTCGTATTTCTTCGTAGGTCATTTTAGCCCTTTAAAGCCCGGCTTATATCTATTACAGTATTGCCCGCCTTACGGCGGGCAACAGCAAATTTACTTTTTTACGGCAACAACTTTCCGTTCCATCGCGTGTTCCCATTCTATAAGTATAGGACTTGCAACAAACCAGGAAGAATACGTACCGACAATAACACCCATCATCAGAGCAAGAGAAAAGTCATGAATAACTTCCCCGCCATAGAAAAACAAAGCCGCAACAACAATAAGTACTGTCAAAGAAGTCATAAAAGTCCGGCTAAGAACCTCATTAACACTGGAGTTTATTATAGTATCCAGGTTATCTTTCACTCTTAACTTAAGATTTTCCCTGATTCTATCAAATACAACTACCGTGTCCGTCAAAGAATAGCCCGCCAGCGTCAAAAGGGCTGTAACCAGAAGAAGAGTAAATTCTTTTTCCATAAAGTAAAATATCCCGATAACAGCCAGTACGTCATGAAGTGTAGCTACGGCTCCGGCTAAACCAAATCTGAACTCAAATCTAAACCAGATATAAACCATAATTGAAAGGATAGCGAAGAAGATAGCCCAGAAAGCCTGTCCTTTAAGTTTCGAGCTTACAACCGGCCCCATATCTTCAATGCGGTCAATATCAAATTTTTCACCCGGGAAGCCTTCCGTAAAGGTTTTTATCATCGCTTCTTTTAAACCGCCAATCTTTATATTAGAAGCTTTGATACGAAGAAGTACTTTTAACTTAGGCTCTGTTGGAGCATCCGCAATCTGCTGGATACCCGTATCTTTAAACCCGTTCTTATCAAGGGCTTCTCTTATCTTACCGGCGTCCAACTCCTTGGTAAATTTTATTGAAACCACACTGCCGCCGGCAAAATCTATACCGATATTCCCTTTTCCCCTGCTCATTTGCACGATAGCAAATAGTCCGGAAAGGACAAGGA
>MFGS01000157.1:1245-1329 GCA_001778355.1 Candidatus Firestonebacteria bacterium RIFOXYA2_FULL_40_8 | reverse complement strand
AAAATAAGCGCTGTTATCAACGTTGTGACATGTGAATCAATAACCGTCCAGAAAGCACGGTTATAGCCGGCATCGACCGCTGCT
>MFGS01000157.1:865-1188 GCA_001778355.1 Candidatus Firestonebacteria bacterium RIFOXYA2_FULL_40_8 | reverse complement strand
GAATCCACCGACATACCGATAGTCAGAATAATACCTGCAATACCGGGCATGGTTAAGGTGGCACCGATTAAGGTCATTCCACCCATCAGGTACAAAATATTACAGAGCAACCCGACATCCGCTATAAGCCCCGAGAATTTATAATAAATGGCCATTATAAGGAGTACTGCAAGTAAACCTATCATACCTGAGTACAAACCTTTCCTTATTGAATCCGCGCCCAGAGAAGGTCCGACAACATTTTCGCTGATAATATTCATCGGCACAGGCAAAGAACCGGATCTAAGGAGAAGCGCCAGGTTCTTGGCTTCTTTGTCGTCAAA
>MFGS01000157.1:0-834 GCA_001778355.1 Candidatus Firestonebacteria bacterium RIFOXYA2_FULL_40_8 | reverse complement strand
TCCGCCAAGACTCATTTTTGCATTTGCTAAAGAAGCACCGGTCATAAGCTGTTCTTCTTTCAAAAGATAAGGTTTATTCTCTTTATCATAGAGAAGAATATCGCCTTTCGGGATCTTTCCCTCCACTGCTTTTTCGAGATCTCCGGTGTCATCAACAAGCTTAAATTCAAGTAAAGCTGTTTGACCTATCGTCTTTTTAGCTTCATCCGGATTCTTAACACCAGGCAGCTGCACAACTATCCATTTTGTGCCTTCTTTTTGAATTACCGGTTCCGCAACACCTATCTGATCAATCCTATTCCTTATAACTTCTACAGCTCTATCCACGGCTTCAGCTAAAGAAAGACCTTTGGGAAGCTGGGTTTCATCAACTTCCATCATAAGATGCATGCCGCCCTGCAGATCCAACCCTAATTTTATCCTTTTCTTCGGATTCTCCCTGTCAAACGGTTTGATGAACTCCCCGCTGTCAAAAAAAATCGAATAAAGGGAACCAAAGAACACCAGAAAAATAATCCCCATTACCCATTTATTTCTATGCATTTAAAAACCTCCCTTAAAAACAAATTCGAAACTCTAAACTCGAAATTCGAAACCAAACTGCAAAAACCAACAACAAAAACTAAACCAAAGAATTATTTATTTTTCTACTTTACAACTGGTTGTTCAGTCTGACCTTCGGGTTTAACACCTACAACGTAAGCTTTTGCTATTTCTACTTTTGTATTTTCATCAATTCTTACTACTACTTTACTTTCGGCATCCGAGATACCTACCACCACACCGTAAATACCGCCGGCAGTAAGCACCTTATCACCTTTTTTCAAGCTCTTT
>MFGS01000156.1:16128-30982 GCA_001778355.1 Candidatus Firestonebacteria bacterium RIFOXYA2_FULL_40_8 | reverse complement strand
TATTCCAAGCCAGGTGATGTGCGGGACGTATGATGTGAGAGTACAGACCCACGGCGGGGAAAATACAACGAGCGGAAATAAATTTGTAGTGACAGGAGTAAGTCCGACTGTCGTAACGGTAACCCCGCAGTCGAATACGAATGTGACTTTAGCGACGGTGACTGTGACAGGAACTAACTTTTACGGTGGTACTACAAGCGCGGATGTTACGAGTGTTAAAGTTGGTACAACGGAGTTCACAAGCTTTAGTGTTGTGAGTAATGCAAGTTTAACGGGCGTCGTGCCGACAGGAATAACGACGGGAAGTTATGATGTAATAGTAACAACCCGTGCCGGTGTAAATGCAACGAGTGATGCTAAGTATATAGTAACGACGAGTCCTCCTACGGTGACAAATCTGTCTCCGAATAAAGGCGGAAACACCGGACTTAATACGATAAGCATAACCGGAACGAAATTCTTTGGAGGCGGGGCATCTTCCGCCGTTACCGGAATTCAATTGGATACCGGGACTCCGACGGATCTGACTTCGTACTCAGTAATAAGCAATGTTCTTATAACCGCGCAGGTGCCGATTGGCGTGGCAGTAGGCACCTATAATGTTAAAGTTACCACCGCCGGAGGAACAAATACGACAAGTTCTGTTAAGTTCACTTCAAAAGCAGGTCCGACTGTCGATATTTTCAGTCCTTCCACCTGGCTTAATACAACAAGTAAAAATATATTTATACAGGGAACAAATTATTATGTGAATGAAACGGCAGATGTTCTGGAAATACGATTGACCGATCCGAATAATACACCGATTGCTATTGGCGCAATAACGTCAGATATATATATTGAGGATTGTACCGTGCCGCAAGGGGTAATAGCGGGTACGTATGATATAAGGGTTACTACGTCAAATGGAACTAATTATTTAAGTGGTGATAAATTTATTGTAACAACCGTTCCTCCGACGGTGGTAAATATAAATCCTCTTACCGTGTACAATGCAGGTTCTTCTTATGCTCTATTTACCGGTACCGGTTTCTATGGCGGAACGTTGACGAGTAATGTTTACTCGATGAAATTAAGCGGAAACACGGATGTTTCTCTTGGCGAGTATACCGTGTTAAGTGATTCGGTAATTCAAAGTGTAAGAATACCGATAGGAACTCCGGCCGGAACTTATGACGTAAAAGTGACAACAGGAGGCGGAACCAATACGACGAGCAGCGTGCAGATAACTGTTTTATCTGCCCCGTTATCGGTTACCGAACTTTCTCCGTCAAGCGGATTAAATACGACTGCAACTACGATGACCGTAAAGGGTATAGGATTCTTCCGCGGTATGGCTTCCTCCATGGTCACAAGTATAAAACTGGATGACGTTAATAATACGGCTTTGAGCGGTTGGAGTGTTTTAAGCGATACGCAGATAAATAATGTGATAGTACCTTTAGGTATGAATAGCGGAAGATATAATGTGCAAATAACCGCGGGAGGGGGTACAAATACTACGAGCTATGCAAAGTTTGATGTCGTATTTGATTCCACAGCTGCTACAGAACTGACGGTCGAGTCGGCGGGGATAAAACTCGCCGTGCCTCAGGGGGCACTTAGCGGTAACACCGTATTTATAATAAGTGATGTCTCGGCCGCTACCGATGTACTGGCTTCCAATAAAATAAAGTATGGCAATCTCAGATTATGGCCGTATCTGGACAGCGCGGTAAAAGAGATAACTTTGACGAACGGAGTGACTATTAACTCCGGGAAAACTATCACGCTTACGCTGACCTACACCGGGATAAGTGACCCGACCCTGGAAAGTAAATTCAGGATATTAAGATTAGGAACCGATAATAAATGGGCGCTGGCTTCTTCTTCAGATTCGGTGGATTTTATAAATCACAAGATAAGCAGTTTTGTCGATAATTTTTCGATATTCAGGATAGGTCAATTTGTAGCTGCGGCAAGTAATCTTGATAATGTAGTTATCTTCCCGAACCCTATTAACTTTGATACAGCCGCGAGAAGTACGGTGAAGTTCAAAAATCTGACTTCTGATCCTATGATAAGAATATTTACTGTTTCGGGAGAAGTTGTTAAAACAATCAATCCGTTGTACCAGGTGGCATTAACCGGAACCGTAAATGACGGCATAAGCGGAGAAGCAGAATGGGACGGTACAAATGATAACGGGGAAAGAGTAGCCCGCGGAATTTACCTGTATATGATAACTGACGGTTCAGGAAGAAAGAAGATAGGAAAGATAGTAGTAAAGTGACATGATGAGGAATGTTCCTCATTATGTCATCCTGAGTCGCTTTTGACGAAGGATCTCAGAGAAGCAGGCTTGCCCGCCAAATTATATAGGGCGGATCTTTTGAAGAGATGCTTAGAGGCTCGGATGGTTGGCAAAAAAAGCAGGAACAGTAAAGAAAGCAAGTTGAGCAAAGCTTAAATATCTAACCATAAATCTTTGCGAAATCCGCCTAGGCGGAAACAGTGGGTAAAGTGGAGAAAGTGAGCGAAGAAAGATGGAAAAGACTAAATAAAACACATTGTTTAATATTCTTCTTTTTTTGATTTTTATTAGTTTTGTTTCGAGTTTCGAATTTAGTGCTTCGAATTTGATTAAAGTTGTCATTTGTAATTCGTAATTTATTTTGGGGAGGGATTTTATGAAACGTAGAAAAGGTTCTATATTAATACTGGCTATGTTTTTGCTTACGGTGGTTACTTTACTTGGCGGGTTGTTCCTTACGATTGCTGTCGGAAATATTAAACTGCAGGTGAAGGACAGTGAAAGACAAAAGGCGTTCTGGATAGCTAAAGCAGGTGTTGCCGAGCTCGTACATAATTTACGCGGGTATTATAATCTATACGAACAGTACAACGGCGAGCAGGAGTTTGGAGGGGGAAAGTATAAAATAGGAAGCGCGACGCTTATAGGCCGCGGTTATCATAATACACTTGTGGTTTCTGTAGGCCAGTATCCGCTCGAAACAACAGAGATAACGTCTGTTTCGAAATACGCGCTGGTTGCGGAAGTTTCCATGAATACCCCGACGGACTATTTGCAATTTTCTGATACCGGAAAAGTGCAGTCATATTATAGAAATACCCTTATCGGTCCTGTACATGTCAATGGAGATGTTATAGTCGGAAGATCCTGGGGAAACGGGGCATTTATTAAGTCTGAGAATGAGTATGGTCCGGCATTAGAGGCCTCAGGAAAAATTTACAATGGTTGCGATTGGGATTCTGATAGTGCAGAGCCAGATAATAGCGGTTGTTATTTGTTGGCAGGAGAAGGTCCAATACCGACTTCGATTACATCACCATATTCGAATCCTGTCATTCCTTATTCGAAGTTTGCTTATATTACTCCTGCCGGTTTTGCGTCTGCCGGCTGGCCGGGGTGGGTACCATCACATGGTGCCCTCTGGCCCTATAATGCAAGAACACATGGAGCACCCTTTGTTGTAACCAAGAGTAGACCTGACGGAAGTGAATATAAATACAATTTGATTGATGATAAAGATACCGGGGGCAGGGAGATTAGGGTTCCAAAAACTAATGAAATCACATATGCAAAATATAAAGATCTTATTGACCCTGATTGGCATATTACCTGGGCAAATCCTAAGGGCACCGTTACAAATATTACGAATGAAGTGATTTACACAAATCCTATAAGTTATGGTCCCGGCTATGATTCTGTTTCTGACGGTTATGGTATAGGAAATGGTGATCATAGAGAAAAACTTCCTGATACTGTAAGTTTCAGTATGAACGGTGCAGATATCTCTATCCCTGCAGATAGAGATATGAATTATATCAAATATGTATGCTTAAGGCTCAAAGCTACTCCGGAACTTTTTCGCGGAGTGGTTGGAGTAGCTCAGGACTCAGATAGTAGTTATACGATAGACAGGGCGGCTAGAAAGATCAAGTTATCCTTCCCGATGTACATTGACAGGTTTAAATTCCAGTTGCCACCGGGTTACTGGGGTGCGCCATCGAGTGGTTATTGGAGGGGGAGAAAGCAGAAGGGTTTGGCCAGTGATAATTTACAAACTTCAAAGATTACCTGTCAGGGCCGAAGAATATATCTTCCGTCGTTATATGCCGGAGTTGCTGTAGATGGTATTGTTGCAGAGACAGGGACCCATGGCGTTTCTGTTTATGAAAAATTCGGTGAAAATTTGGCGAGCGAAATAGTATGGAAACAAGCTCCGAATAATGATCTTAGTTTAACTTCAAGCACTCTGGCTATTTATGATACATCTACCGGAACAGTAACGGAAACTATAAGTAAGTGGAATTATTTTCAGGTTGATTATGCCCAAGGTGTAGTACAGCTTGGTTGTGAAACAAACGGAACAATGTGTAGTAATGCTTCAGATACATCAGGCTCTCATTATATAGAAGTTATATATAGTCATGACTTCAAGGTGAGTGATGGGGTAGAGGCCTGGATTCACGAGAAGCAGAAAGTTGTCAAACTTGACCTGGGTACTATAACCGAAGCTAATTGCCCTCGGGATCCCAAATTTAAAGATAGTGTAAATTTAACAGACCGGAAAAAATATGGGGTTATTTTTTCTGAAGTACCCATGGTTGTTTGGGGTGTTCCTAAAGCTCCGGTTACAATTGTTTGCATGAGTGATTTGTATGTAGGACCTATAAATGCTCCCTATAATGATCCAAGTAATATTGATAACTGGATAGCTCCAAAAAATCCCAACCCTGCTTTAGTTCAGGACTCTCCAGATGCTAAAGCGGTAGGTTTGATTGTGAAAGGGATGCTCTTGTACGACTATACTTTAGGTACCAGTAGTAGTGCTGTTTTTAATAGCACTTTTTCTGCAGGTCCTACAGGCGGCTCAAAAGGTATTATACTAAATAAAGTTGCAATTTATCATTCATGGATACATAACCCTGATCCTTATGATGCGAGTATTGTTTGGTATAAAGACAGATTTGGAATGATCGGTATGGGCGGGGCCTACCAGCCTGTCATGGGTAGCTACGGGGGTTTAAACCCTAAGACCGGATCACCGACTCTAATCGGAAGTATATATTATTGTGCGGACAGTAATTTGATTACGGAAGCAGCTGCAAAAAAAGTTTCTGATGCGTATTTGTCGTCAAATTCCGTCGGTACGGTAGTTTATGCCAATAGTTTTAGAAGAAATCCTCCACAGCACATGCCGATGAATGTTTTTATGACAAATTACAGGATACTTAATAATTATGATAATGCGGAAACATTCCTTTCCGGATTGGCAAATTATCTTGCAACAGGTGCAGGTACTGTTTATAATGCCGAGTTTTCAGAAACCATTACAAAGCTTGTTGATGAAATGGAAGGCGCTAACTGAGAGAGTAAATAGGATTAGAGTTAGTATTGAATTTATATATTTTTTATTGTTAAATACGAAACCGGCTATAAAAAATCAGGAAAATAGAGGGTTTGAAGGTTTGACGTTTAGAGGGTTGGCGAGACCGGAAGGCGGAAGTGAATCCGAAAGATTTGTAATCGGTGGAATCGTTTTTAGAAAAGGAGATTTTATGAAAAAAATTGCGTTACTTGGAGTGATCTTACTGCTTGGGAATGTTATTGCCGGAGGGGCGGGGGATACTAAATCCATGAAAGCTTTAAGAATGGATAAGTTTCCGGCGGGCGCATTAGATACGCTTGAGATTCAGCTGGATGTTAAAAAAGTGTTTCTTGGGGAAGTTGAAAAGGTCCCGGCGCCGGTGCCGACAGCGGATGATAAGAAAAACGGCTATATGTTGTTTTTTAGAAATTACCAGTTTCAGGTATATCCTTTTACGAATCCGACAAAAGAAGAGCTGGCAAAAAAGGATATTAAAATATTTGCGTCTTTAGGCGAGTTTGAGCCGATAACTTTTTCTGTTTATCCGTTAGTTAAACTCACAAATTGTAAAATCTCAGTTTCTGATTTTCTAAATGAAAACGGAGCGAAAATAACAAAAGATGCTTTTCAAGTAAATGATGTGATGAACTGTCCTGCCGGTGATGATCTGGTTATAGTCAGGAGTTATATTTTAGTTCCGGCCAAAGAAGTTCCGTTGATCGAAGGCGGTGTTTGCAAACAGATTTGGATAACTATAAAAGTTCCGGAAGATGCCAAAGAAGGAACCTATAAAGGCGGTGTGACTTTTGCTCCGTCAGGAAAACCTGCGAAAAACATACCCGTGGAAATAAAAGTTTTGCCGTTCAAATTAATGCAGCCGCCGGACGTAGCCTGGATGCCCTGCTGGGGCGCCGGTGGTTGGGAGTTTGACAAATTAGAAAAGCGCATGACGATGATGAAAGACCACGGTATGACCGGTGAGGTCGGCGACTATATAATTCCCGAGAAAGGCGACTTTACAAAAGCGGATAAATACATGGATATGGCAAAAAAAGTAGGCCTTACGGGTCCGTTTGCAATTATTAATGCGCATATTCAGGGGACCAGCAGTTATGAAACCTTGCAAGGTCCCTGGGGTCTGATGGGTGATCAGATCTTCCAACCGTCAACATATACTAAACTCGAAAGTTTCATCAGAGAAATACGGGATCATGCGGAGAAAAGTAAATGGCTTCCGTATAATTTTTATCTTACCACGGAATGCGGTTATCCGTGGATTGCAGGAGCTGATTCAAAAAGAAAAACCATTGAGGGTGTGAGAGCTTACTATGCTGCGGCAAGAAAAGTGGAGCGGGTAAAACTGATGTCAACCTTTAACAGAGAAGAGGAATTTACTTTGCACTGGAAACTGCCCGAGCTGGACGAAATAGGGATGAACGGGGATATGTTCCCTGAATGGGAAAAGGCGGCAAAAATAAAACCGTCTATGATCTGTTTTGTAGGCACCAATCAAAGATTTGGTGAAGGTTTTTACATGTGGAAATATAATATTAAAAGGAATAGGCCGTGGTTTGGCGGCGGGCCTATGACCGGCTCGATCCATGAAGAGGTTATTATGGCGTCTGTAGATACCGAATTTTGCGCTACGACGAGATGGGAAAAGATAAGGGAAGGTGTAGATGATTATAAATATACTTATACTTTATCGGAATATATGAAACAGGCCAAAGCAAAAGGTAAAGATGTCTCAGCCGCGGAGAAGACTTTGCAAAAGATAATGGAAAAGATTCATCCCAGCCATAAAAAAGATCCGAAGGATTATGATTATTCAAAGCTGGATGATTTCAGACGGGAAATAGCAGAGCAGATAGTAAAATTTAAATAATTAAAACTTTACAAATCAGGCAACTATTAAAGCCCTTGTAGTTGCTCGATTAATCGAGCGTATTTCGAAACTTGAGAAATATTCAATTTTCATGACAATTCATAAAAAAGCGATTAAACACAACAAAAAAAGATATATATAAATTTTTTACTGCCTGCCTTGGATTGACAAATACGGGATCTGATTGTACTATTAAGATAGTTAAGATGAATTGCAGCAAAATCCCGGAATAAAGGAAAGAATCATGTCGAAAGTCAAGGGAACTATCTTAATAGGTCTGACCTTCTTACTTCTTCCTGCCTGCTATTTTGCAGCTGCGCCTCAAGGTCTTGATGAGCTTTGGGCAAGATCACTTAGAGCGGCTGCGACCGGAGCTAAACCATATTCGACGCTCTTAAAAAACGGAACATACCAGCCTGAAACCGTATACTTTAGGGATACTGAGACCGGAAAGCTGATAATGAAAATGACTAACGGTTATAACTGTAACTTCCATACCGAGAGAATTCCAGTCTGGAATTGTGATGGGACAAGAATTGCGTTTCATACAGACAGGTTAGGCGGCTATAACTGGATGATGAATTCAGATGGCAGCGGGCTAAAGAGAATTCCTGGGAGCAGTAACTATCATTGTCTGCCGGTCTGGGATAAAACAAACCCTGATATAATGTACTCCGCCTGGGATGATGTTGTAAAAATTAATGTTAGTACCGGAGTCGAGACAGTTGTAAAAACTATCTCTTCAGGAAGTAATCCTGACGGTGTAGGGCTTTGGTGCGTTTTGTCTCCTAATAGTTATCTTATTGCAACCAAAACTAGACCAAGCAAGGCATCGGGAAGTTACATTTACACGATGAAAACAGATGGTAGTGACTACAGAGCTTATCTTTTAGATACCATGGTTCCTACTCCTCCGCATAATGTTGCTTATAACGGGGGCTTGCATAGCATATCTTTTACGAATAAATCCGATGACAGTTTTAGTTTTGGTTTTGGTTTGGATTTTGCCGTTGGAGAGGGCATCGGTTATACATGCAACATTAATGGCACGCTTATTACGACACTTCCGACACCTGTTATCTCTTTCGGTCACAGCGCAAACAGTGCTGACGGAAAAAAGACGTTTGGTTACGCCAGTCAGGGGCTTTGTATCAGGGATAATATTGCAAATACCTATTCCGTAGTTTGGAGCAGCTCGCATGTAAATGACGGACATTCCAGCTGGGGCAATGATCTGGATCAGACGTGGGCTTACGCTACACCCGGACCTGAAGGTGCGGACCCGTTGATAAATAACAGAAGGATGCTGATGAGATTTAAGACTGACGGCTCGAATACTAAAGAAGTATTGTGTAATACTTATACGAAGACTTTGTGGAAGTCTACGGGAGTATCGACGACGAATTTTTGGGAAGCTAACGATGCGTGTACAAATTACAATAACTATGCAAGAGGCACCGTTAACAGGGACAGTACAAAAGTACATTTTACTTCTGATATGCTTGCCGGTTTTAATATGAATGACCTTTATGTTCTGTTCGTAAATGATATCACGGAAACCAGCGGAGAAGTTGCTTGTTCGGCAACCGGCTCGGGGAAGCAATATACCGTGACCTGGGCCGCCGTTAGTGATCCGAATCTCCATCACTATAATATTTATTACAGTAACGTGAGTGCCGGCTTTACCGCGGATCAAGCGCATATTATCGCCTCCATGCCAAAGACTGCCACAAGCTATTTTGACTGGGAAGCTCTGTCCGGGGCACCTGTTTATTATAAGGTTACAGCCGTATCTCAAACCGGGAGTACCACTGCAATTCCTGGAAGTGTTACTTCTGTAACCCCATTAACGGTTTATCCCAACCCGATAAAGTTCAACGGTGCAAATAATGCAAAGTTTACCAATGTTCCTGCAGCTTCAGATGTCCTTGTGTATAACAGCAGCGGGGAAGTTGTAAAGACAATAAGAGCCGGGGCCCTTGAGAATCTGGGTGCGGGTTTTGCCACCTGGAACGGTAAAAATGAAAACGATGAATTTGCCCCTAGGGGGGTTTACTACATAAATAGTGTGAATAGAAAAGGCCGGCTAGCCGTTACCAAGTAAATATTTGTAAAAAGAAAGCTATATATGAGATGCCCTGAAACTAAACAGGGCATCTTTTTTTTATGCTTCCCCCTTAATCTGTTTTTCAATAGAGCCCTAAAAACGAAGTAGAAATATTAGGGTTAAGCTACAGAATCACTTATATGCAAGTTGCTTGTATCAGTGGAATCCCGTAGCTTTGTAATCTGTGGAATCGAACCCGAAATCTCCTTGAAACCTCAATATTCAGAATGTCAATATTAATACGTTTCCTACTTCGGATTTCGGGTAGATTTTGGCCGTGCTTTAATAGTATAATTATACAAATACTTATAACAGATAAGGAGAATCGCAGGAAAATGAAGAAGATCAGGTTAATGTACCTTATTGCGTTTATACAGGGAATATATATTTATATAATGAGGGTAATGCTTCAGCCGTTCGTACTTAGTATTTCCAATTCAATGCCATTTGTAGGATTTATTGACGGTTTAACCAACAGTGTGATTCCGTCCCTTGTCCAATTGCCCGGAGGCTGGATAGCCGACAGAATAGGCAGAAAAAAACCCATGATATTTGGAAGTATCCTGATAATTCTGGGTTTTAATATGTATACTCTGGCCGTGCTTACTAAGAGTACGTTTTTTATTATTTCCGGAGCTATTTTTATCGGACTGGGGACTATCGGACTGCCTGCTCGGGATTCTTTTGTAGCTGAATCTGTCGGAAAATCAAAACGTGTTATGGCGTTCAACATGCTTGCTTTTTTCATGGTTGTTCCCGGTGTAGCATCTTCTATGTTTGGCGGAAAGATAGCGGATAAATTCGGTTACGGCACTATTTTTATGATGAATATTTTTCTTGAAGCTGTTTGTCTGATTATCTTTATATTTTATGTAAAAGAAAGTCTGCTTAAATCCGAATATAAAATAATTCTGATCAAAAATATGAAGAGCGTGCTGAAAAATGTATTCAAAATACCAAGACATCTGGCGATTTTTTATTTTATACTTGCGATTGACGCTTTTTTCTGGGGTGTGGGCTACAGGATAATATTCGGATTGCTCCGTGATAAATACGCATTAAGCCACACTCAGATAGGTATCCTTGGAAGTGTGTTTACTGCTTCATGGGCGGTTTTCCAGATCCCGATAGGCAAATACATGATGCAGAGGAGCTGTAAGCTTTCACTTATTGTATCCGAAATAGTAGGCTGCGTTGGACTTCTCGGAATAATACTCTTTAAAGATTTCTACCTGCTTTTAATATCTCAGATATTTTTAGGGTTGATGCCTGCGTTCTGGATACCGGCTACGAGAACGCTAATTTCCAACAGCGTTGTTCAAAACAAAAGGGCAGAAGCTTTGGGAAGATTCGTTTTTTTTAACGGCTTAACCGGTTTTCTCGGGCCAATAGTGGGCGGTTTTTTATATCAAGTATATGGGCTTTCGTTGCCGCTTATTATTAATATAATTGGCGGGTTCTTACTTGCCTTCGCGATAATATTCTTTATTCATGAGACTAAAGATAAAGCTTTAAGCACCCAGCTTCTATTATCAAAGATAGAAAAGTGATGAAAGCAGCAAGTATAGCAAGGAAAGCAAAGACAGCAAATAAAGCAAGAAAAGCAAGTTGAGCGAAGTCTTAAATATCTGACCATATTCCTTCGAAAAATATTGCTTTTGACCCGCCTCTGGAGGGCACCTAGGCGGATACGAAGTTTCATAATAAGGAGATTCTATATTTAAAAACATCTTAATGAGGATATATGGACAAAAATAATAAAATTAGAAATGTGTGGATGATTTGTTTTCTAACCTTCCTGATGTTTTTCGTTCAGCACTATTTCAGGAGATTTGGACAGCCATTTTCGGATATTTTCTTAACAATTACCAATAAATCAATCGCGCTCACTTCTTTTTCAATGATGTCTTTTGCGGTTTTAATCGGCTCTTTTGTAAATATTTGGCCGGAAAAATGGAAGGAGCGGGTTCACTATATTAAAAGCTTCGGAATTCTCGGAATAGTACTGGTTGTTGTACACATATTAATTTCCGTAATGATGTTTTCTGCGGCATATTATCCTGAATATTTTACACCCGAAAACAAAATGACAGCCGTTTTTGGATTATCGCTTCTTTTTGGCATTATTTCTTTTGTCTGTTTTTCGGTTGTGAGTTTCAACATCCTCTATGGTAAGTTTAAGAGTCCTGAAACGGTCCGAAAAGTTAATTATGTATTCTATGTGTTCCTGCTGATTCATATATTCGCGCTAAAATATGATAAATTATTCAAAAGTAACAGTGTTGTTAACGGGATCCCTTCTGGAAGCATGGCAGCCTTTAGTATAGCCATTATAGTGATAATATTTGTTGTAATATCGGTGTTTAACGGTAAAAAGCCAACAAAATGATAAAAGGATAAATATGCTGAAAGTATTTTCTGCAAGAGCCTGCGCTTTTCCGCTTATAGATGCGGCAAAAGAATTTGAACGTCTGAATAAAGTAAAGATTCAGATAGATGTTTGTAACCGCGGCTGTGTAAAACAGTATAGCGAGGTAATGTCAGACCAAGACAAACAGGCTGAAAAAGCCGGACAGCCCGAGACTTTTCTTCAGGAGATAAGCAGAGGCGAGAACTACGATCTGGTAATAGGAAGCGCCGAGTACCTTCTGGATGATGGCGAGTATATGGGGTTGGTCCTGCCTGAAATGAGAAAAACTATCGGCTACCGCCGGTCTGCTCTGATAGTTCCTAAGGGCAATCCAAAAAAGATAAAGACTCTTGAAGATTGTGCGAACCCCGGAGTTAGTATCGGTATTTCATTAATAGATTGTTTGAAAGGGCTCTGGGAGGATATTTGCGGTAAAGCAATGCTCATCGAACCTATAAGGAAGAATATAACACTGCATGTAAACGGATGTATTCATCTGGTGGACTCGGTGGCAGCGGGAAAAGTCGACGTTGCTTTCGGGTGGAATACTTTTAATGAGTTATCTTCGGATCTGGAAGTAGTGGAAATAGAAGAAAAATATCAGGTCTTTCGCGGAACATCCATTGCCGCATTGAAATTTATTAAAGATAAAAAACTTGGTAATGAATTCATCGAGTATTTAACTTCAGGACAGGGACTTGAGTATTATAGAAAGCATGGGTGGGTTATTCCGGACAAAAAAGGAGTATAAAATGCGTAAATATTATTATTTTATTGTTTTATTGGTTATTATAATGTTGGTTGGCTGCGGGAAGCCAGGTAAAGTGTTAAAAATATATTGCGGAAATACAATGAGACCTGCGATGGAAATCCTGGCAAAGTCTTACGAGGAAAAGACCGGAGTAAAGGCCGAGTTCAGTTTTGGTGATTCTAGCGAGATATTTGCCCAGGTAATGCTCTCAAAAAAAGGTGATTTGTTCATTGTCCATGAGCCATATATGGAAGAGTTTGCAAAAAAAGGACTTATCGCGGAGTATAAAGACGTTGCTTTTCTTCAACCGGTGCTTGTTGTTGCCGTTAAAAATACTAAAAAAATAACCGGACTTGCCGATCTTGCGAAAAAGGGAATGCGTCTGGGTTGGGGCGAACCGGAGTTTGCGCTGGCGGGGAAGTTGACGGAAGAATATCTTAAAAAGAATAAAAAATACGATAGTTTATCAAAGAACCTTAAAGTTAAAACGAGAAGCAGTTCGGAGCTTGCCAACGCTATCAAGCTTGGTTCGCTGGATGCCGCTTTCATTTGGAATGCGACAGCAAAACAATTTAACGGCACCGTGGAAGTTGTAAAATTAAAAGATGAGATACTTTCGGCGAGAGTTTCTCTGGGAGTTCTGAAAAGTTCTACTAACTCGAAAACGGCTCAAGATTTTCTGGTTTTTTCGGCATCCGATGAATGCAAGACAGCTTTTACTTCCTGTGGCTATAAGGTAAAATAATGGATAGAATTTTCAAAACAACATTTCTGGGGTTACTAGGGTTGTATTTCTTTATGATTGTCCTTCTGTTTGCCGGAGATGTAAGTTATATCAGTTTTGCCAATTTTAAAGAAGCAATCAGGACTCCGGAGATACGTTACGCTGTAAAACTCAGCCTTATAACCTCGTTTATAACGGCTATACTTTCACTGATTGTTTCTATTCCCGCAGCTTACGCGCTTGTCAGATGGAAATTCTTTGGCAGTAACTTTATCGATGCTGTTCTTGACCTTCCTATTATAATGCCTCCGCTGGTCATCGGAATAAGTCTTTTGGTGTTTTATCAGACCGGCTTTGGAAATATTTTGAAAACTCACGGACTTGACCTGGTCTATACTATCCCCGGAATTGTCGTTGCGCAATTCATTATTGCCTGTGCTTTCTGCCTTAAAACAATAAAAACTGCTTTCGAAGGTATGGACTTCAGGCTGGAAGACGTTGCAAAAACCCTGGGCTGTAACTCCTGGCAGGCCTTTGTAAGAATTACACTGCCTCTTGCGAAAAAAGGTATTGTTGCCGCCGGAATAATTGCCTGGGCGAGAGCCATCGGTGAATTTGGCCCGGTACTGGTATTTTGCGGTTCAACCAGATTTAAAACCGAGGTGCTCCCTACTACCATATTTCTTGAACTCTCAATAGGACGGATTGAAAGCGCGCTTGCCGTATCGCTTCTTCTTGTCGGTTTTAGTTTAATATCCCTTATGGCTCTTCGTTTGCTTGTTAAGAGAGGGATTCTATGATACGACTTAAAGGTCTGTCGCTTAAACAGGGAAGATTTGAATTAAAAGATATTTCTGCGGAAATTGCCGGGGAATATTGCGTAGTAGTCGGACCTCCCGGAGCGGGAAAAACAACATTACTTGAAACTATCTGCGGTTTAAGAATCCCGACAGCCGGGAGCATCATGCTGGATAAGACGGAGATTACATTTTTGCCTCCCGGAAAACGAGGCATCGGCTATATGCCTCAGGATTATGCTCTCTTTCCTCATATGACGGTGAAAGATAATATCAGTTTTGGTCTTCAGTACCTGAATTACGACAAGGCCGGGTCGGAAAAGAAAGTTAAAGAGATAAGTACCCTCCTGGAGATAGATCATCTTTTGGAAAGAAGTTCAAAAACGTTAAGCGGGGGAGAAGCCCAGAGAGCGGCTATGGCAAGGGCGCTGGTTATCTCTCCGAAACTTCTTCTGCTGGATGAACCTATTTGCGCCCTGGACGAAAAAACAAGAATGAAAATGATAAAGATACTAAAGAATATTCAACGGCAGACAAAAATACCGTTTCTGCACGTCTGTCATTTTTATGATGAAATGGAGCAGCTTTCCGATAAAGTTTTAATTATCTGGGAGGGAGAACTTGTTCAGCAGGGAACCTTGAAAGAGGTCAAAAAGAAACCTGTAAATGGGAAAATAAGAGAATTTTTATGCAAGGGGACAGCCGTATGCGAAAAAGACTGATAGTTTGCATCTTACTCTGCCTTTTTAGCGGTGTATCTGCTGCGGATTTGATTGTTTACTGCGGAGCAGGAGTCCGTCCTCCG
>MFGS01000156.1:9465-16121 GCA_001778355.1 Candidatus Firestonebacteria bacterium RIFOXYA2_FULL_40_8 | reverse complement strand
AAATAGCTGCGGCTTACGAAAAAGAAAACAAGGTTAAAATAAAATTCAATTTCGGCGGGTCTGCCCAGATGCTTGCCCAAATTGAACTTTCCAAACAAGGGGATGTCTTTATTCCCGGTGAAGAATATTATATTGATATTACCAAAAAGAAAAATCTGAATTACGGCGAACCCGTTACTATTGCTTATTGGCTGCCGGTTATACTCGTTCAGAAAGGAAATCCTAAAAATATTAAAAATCTTTCCGGGCTGACCGCTTCCGGGGTAAAACTGGGTGTCGGAGATGAACGGGTTTGCGCCATAGGGATGATTACAAAAAAAATATTAGAGAAAAACAAACTTGCTGTTGAAGCAGAAAAGAACATAGCGGTAAAGACAGCTACGGTAAATGATCTCGGGAATGCTGTCAAATTAAAAACGGTTGATGCGGTGATAATCTGGGATTCCATTGCGGCTTTATATCCGGATTCTGGAACTATTATTAATATCCCGGCGGCGGAAAATGAAATTAGTAAAATTCCCGCGGTCGTACTTAATACCTCTTCAGACAAACCTGAGGCAGAAAAATTTATTAAATTCCTTGCCGGTGAAAAAAGCCGTGAAATCCTGAAAAAACATAATTATAAAACTTTTATTGAAAGTAAGAAATAACAGGCCGTTATCCGCAAAAACTGCTCTATAGCACTTTGTTCCCAAGGTGTTTCCTTAGATGTTCCTTATCATTGTATTTATACGATATATGGTATAAAATTATATAAAGTAAGGTCAAAAAAAGGTCTGATTGGCGTAAATTAGGAGAAAAATGAAGAATATACTGCATATACTTATTATGATTACGCTAGGTTTTATTATCCCGGCCTTTCCCGATACTTTTACCTCTGAAATTTTAAAAAAGACGGGAAAGACCATCGGTGTTTGTTCTATTCCAAGAGCTAATGACGGAAAACTTGCATTAGAAATAGCCGAAACCAGCGGAATGCTTGTTCACGCAATGGACCTTAAACAGGAAAATCTCGACCTAATACAAAAAGCCGGAGAAAAAGAAGGAATACTGGGAAAGAGTTTATACCTTGAGAAAGGTGATTTTAAAGCGTTGCCTTTTGCCGATAACTTTATTGATTTGTTATTGATTAGTGATTTATCCGACAGTGACCTTGCGGCGTTGCAGGTAAAAGAAGTGGCACGTGTAATTACTCCTTACAGCGGATATGTAGTTCTGGGAAAAGGAAAAGGAGAGGCAGGAGGTCCGCTTGCAAAAGATAAATTGCAGGCCTGGGCAAAGAACCTTAAAGGTTTTGACAGCTCAGTAGAAGAAGATGCTAATGGATTGTTTCTTTACGCAAAAAAACAGGCGCTTAAAGGCGCTGATGACTGGAATCATTACACCCATGATCCGGAGAATAATGCTTTTTCAAAAGATACTGTATTGAAAATGCCGCTGCTTACACAGTGGCTGGGAAAACCCTACCTCGAATCAAATTTTGATACAAATATTGTGGCAAGCGGAAGAATATTTACGGCCAGAACGTCGATGCTCTTCAGGATTAAAAATCTGCCGAGTGAACTGGTGGCCAGAAGCGCTTACAACGGACAGATACTCTGGAAAAAAGATATGCCGAAAGATTACGGTATCATAAGTCCCCAGATTTGCGCCAATGCGGAATACTGTTTTATTTTTGACGGTGGGTCTGCGTTGATTCTTGATGCTGAAACAGGAAAAGAAGTTAAGAAAGTCAGTTTTAACGGCTCTTCCGAAATGAGGTGTAAGTGGATGGCGGTTAAAGATGATGTTTTATACTGGCTTGTCGGGTCGGCCGGTAAAGCTAAATCGGTTTGGGGAAATGCGGGTCTGAGTAATATCGGACCTTTCGAAATTCAAAATACGGGTACGGAATTGCATGCGTACGATACAAAAAGTTTTAAAACACTCTGGAAAAACGATAAAATAGGTAATGCGGAAAGAAGATCTCTGTGTATGAACGGGGAAAAAATATTTTTTACTGATTCGAAAAAGCGGGTTGTTGCTGTTGAAGCTAAAACCGGGAAAATTGCCTGGTCAACGGATCATAAATTTGCAGCCGGGGACGGGGGAGGCATGGACAGCTGGTTTATGTCCAGTAATTTTAACGGCTCTCTTTGCACAAAAGACGCATATTACGTATTTCTTTTTGAAAATAAAGATATGCCCGGCTATTCGGCAAAGGACGGCAAAATGCTTTTCGAGGTCCCTAAAAAAGCACAGTCCTGGCTTATGTTAAACGATAAACTTTTCGGCGGCGGAACCTTGATGCTGGATGCCAGGACAGGAGCTCAAAGTAAGGCTGATTGGGGTTATCTGTCCGGAGGAAGGATACAGGAGTGCGGGCATCAAACGGCTTCTGAAAACGGGATCTTCGGTATAGGAGGTCCAATTTTTGACCTGAACAAAAAGCAAGCTGTAAATTATAACTCAGCTTTTAAATTCGCCTGCGGTACGGGTTCTTTCGTAGCTAACGGTCTTTTTTACGGTGTACCCACTTCCTGCAGCTGCTGGCTTAACTGGAGAGGCTTTATTACTCTCGGGTCTGCTAATGATTTTCAGTTTGATAAAACTCCAAAAGAATCGGATTGTCTTGAGGCGGCTCCGGCAGGAAGTATTGCAGCTGTGGATACGGTGAAAACAGACGAAAAGGATTGGCATACCTATAGAGGAAATAATCAAAGGACAGGTGCAACTTCAGTAAAAGTGGTCGAACGGGCTTCAAAACTCTGGGAGTATATTCCGGCAAAATCAAATAAAGACGGGGACATTGACAATGCTGATGAAGCTGTTTCTTCTCCGGTCACAGCAGGAGATTTTGCTATTTACGGAGGCAACGACGGGATTATAAGATGCTTTGATATTTCGACAGGAAAACCTGCCTGGAGTTATCTTACAGAAGGCAAGATAATGGGTTCACCCGCTGTCTATGAGGGTAGAGTTTACACGGGTTCAGCAGACGGGCATATTTATTGTAATGATATTAAATCAGGAAAACTTGTCTGGCGCTACCGGCTGGCTCCGCTTGACCGTAAAATTATGGTTTACGGGAATTTAATGAGTTCCTGGCCGGTAAATACCGGAGTAATGGTCCACGGCGGTGTTGTTTATGCTTCGGCAGGACTTATAGGACAAACCGGAACTTATGTGTGTGCGCTTGATGCAAAAACCGGGAAATTGAAGTGGCTAAAAAATGAAAGTATGGGCGGTAAATCCGGAAAAAACAGGGCTCTTTCTTCCGTGGGTTGCATGGCAGTGGCTAATGATAAATTAATTTTGAATAATGGTAACGCGCCTCTGGTTGTTTTTAATTTAAAGAATGGGGATTATTCTCCGTATATGGATATCTCAAAAACTCTGAGGTTTGAAAACTCCAGAGGAAAAGAAATAGGAATCTTTGCCGGAAAATATGTTTTTCATGGCGGCAGGATGCTTTATAAGGACGAAGCTGATGTTGAAGAAGGCAGACATGGTTCATCAAGCGGAGGAATTCAGTTCGTTTTCACCGAGTATGACAGCAAGAGCGGTCAGGCCGCCGCTATAGATGTAAACCCTTTCCAGAATAATGAAGTGGGTTTTGTGCCTGCGGTTTGGGACGATAAGGGGTTCTTATTCTCTTCCCAGGCCCCGGGAAGTTCAGGCCGGTTGGAATATCTTGACAGTGTAAAATTTGAAGTGTTTCTTGAGGACGCCTTTAGTAAAAGTACAACCGACACCAAAGACAAGAGTTATAAATTTACGGCGGTAAAACC
This sequence comes from Candidatus Firestonebacteria bacterium RIFOXYA2_FULL_40_8, assembly GCA_001778355.1. Taxonomy (GTDB): domain Bacteria; phylum Oederibacteriota; class D2-FULL-39-29; order D2-FULL-39-29; family D2-FULL-39-29; genus D2-FULL-39-29. The sequence continues at coordinate 12,351 of MFGS01000156.1, read as the reverse complement.
TGTTATTGATTCGGGTTCGGATCCGGCAAAACTCCGCAACTGGAAGCAGGTAAAAGCCGGAAGTGCGGGGAGCATGGCAATGTCAGCTTATATACTCACGGAAAATGCCGTAGTGACTGCGTTCTCTACGTCGCCGAAGATGAAAACGGACGGAGAGTGGTATGTTGCGGCTCTTTCGAGAACAGACGGTAGCACGCTTTGGTCTCAAAAGATATCAGGCGCTGCATTGATTAACGGGCTGGCTGTTGATCGGAATGGGAATGTTGTCGTTACCCTGCGTAACGGCGGTATCACCTGTCTGGGTAAAAAATAAGATACAATTAATAATATATTAATGGTATTCTAAACTAAGAATTACGTAAAAAAAGGAATATAATGAAAAAAATACTCTTAGTGTCGGCGTTACTCTTGGTATGTCTCTCGATATTTATGTCAGTTCCGTTATATAGCTGTTCTGTTCCGGTTTTCAGGTATGCTTTAGAACGCTGGCAGCCCAGTCCTTACGAGATAGTGATATTTTACGAGAAAAGTTTAAGCGCGAATGATAAATTGCTGATTAAAATGCTGAATGAACATGAGGCCGGCGAGAAAGCAAATATCACCGTGCGTCCTGTGGATATTACTTTAGAGATGGATGATGATACGAGTTCTATCTGGAAATCGGTTAAACAGGAAAAACTTCCCGTGATGGCGGTCTTTTATCCGTTTCTTTCTTTTGGCGGCGAACTTTCCAGAAGCGAAATACCGGCGGCCTGGTATTCCGGCTTGACAGAAAAAAATATTAAACTGGTACTGGACTCTCCGGTGCGGAGGGAACTTGCCAGGCAAATGCTGAAAGGTGTGTCCGTTGTCTGGCTTTTAATAGAAAGCGGAGATAAGAATAAGGATGCTGCTGCGGAAAAAGCTTTATTAACCGAATCCGCCCGTTTGGAAAAAAGTATTAAGCTGCCTGAACCGGTGGAAACGGACTATCTTTATCTGGATAAGCTTAAACTAAAGCTCTCCTTATCAGTTATGAAGGTCTCAAGAACTGACCCTAATGAAATATTACTTATAAAATCCCTTCTTAATAGTTCAAAAGAAATGAAAAACATCAAAGAACCCGTAGCTTTTCCGGTCTTTGGAAAAGGCAGGGTGTTTTATCCTCTTGCGGGTATGAATATCAAACCGGAAAAAATTCAAAAAACGGTGGAGTTTTTGGCAGGACCTTGTGCATGTACTATTAAAGAACAAAACCCCGGCATGGATCTTCTTATGAGTATAAAATGGGGAAGCCTGATAACAAGTACGTTGAGTATTGATAAAGAACTGCCTCCGCTTAAGGGTCTTGCGGGTTTTGTGGATATTAAGCAGAATCAAACGATGGAAGTGAAACATGACGTAGAAAAAAACAGAAAAGTAACTCACAGTGTAAAGACTAACTATCTTTTACGGAATGTAATAATGCTTCTTTTGGTTTTAATTTTTACCGCGCTGGCCTGGTATGTTTATTACAATAAAAACAAGTAGCCGCAGCCGATTATTCTACTTTAAATCTGTCAATCGTAAATTTCTTTTGTCCTAATCCTTGATTAACCCTGTTTTATTTCATATAATATATTATGAACATCCTAAAGCTGGTTCTAAAAGAAATTCTTTACCGGAAAACCGGTTTTTTCCTTGCCTTTTTATCTGTAGTTATAGCGGTATCTTGTTTGTCGGGTTCCTTCACACTTCTAAAGATTCATGACCTGCGGACTGACCGTATTATTGCGGAAAAAGAGGAACAGACACAGAAGAAAATGAAAAAGTTGGAAGATGATTACCGGAAGATAATGAAAAAACTCGGGTTTAATCTTTTGATATTGCCGAAAGGTCAGAATATCGGGGATTTGTATTCGAATGATTATGCGGCAAAATACCTGCCTGAAAAATACGTGGAAACGCTTAAAAATTCGAAATTAATGACGTTGATACGTCACCTGGTTCCTATACTGCAGCAGAAAATTAAATGGACAGAAAAAGAAAGAACTATTATTTTGGTCGGGGTGAAAGGAGAAAAAGCTGATGCCGGCCTAAAAGAAGAAAATATGTTCGACCCGGTAACTCCGGGAACGCTGGTTGTGGGTTATGAACTCCATAAAAGTCTGGGAATAAAATTAAACGAAAAAGTTATTTTACTTGGGAAGTCCTTTACGGCCGTAAAGCTCCAGGAAGAAAGGGGGAATAAGGATGATATTTCAATATGGATAAATCTTAAAGAAGCCCAGGAAATGCTGGATAAAAAAGGAATTATAAACGGTATCATGGCTCTGGAATGTTATTGTCCTCTGCCCATTATTCAAAATATCAGAGCAGACGTCGAGAAAATTCTTCCGGAAACACAGGTGATTGAACTTTCAACCGATGTCGTAACGCGTGCCGAAGCCAGAGGCCGAGCTGAAGAAGCCGCTAAAGATGCAATTCTCTCGGAAAAAGCGCATAGGCTGAAATTGAGGGATGAAATGGAAAGTTTCACCTCTATTCTTGTACCCCTTGTTATCCTTGCCTGCGCAATCTGGGTCGGATTTATATTCTTTTCAAATGTCCGCGACAGAATGTTCGAAGTTGGGATACTTCGCGCTATGGGATGTTCGTCCTCATCTATTATGCGTCTCTTTCTATATAAAGCCGGGATTATCGGTTTTATTGGCGGTGTAGTCGGCTATTTCATAGGTTTGTTTGTAGGAACGGTATTGGGGGAGAGCTTTAGCAGTGTGTTAACTTATCTTGATCTTGGTTTATTTTTATGGATAGTTTTCTTGACCCCTATTGTTTCCTGTTTGGCCTCCTGGGTTCCGTCGGTTATTGCCGCCGGACAGGATCCGGCAAATATACTGGGAAGAGAGTAAAGCAGAAGAATTTACG
>MFGS01000156.1:0-9423 GCA_001778355.1 Candidatus Firestonebacteria bacterium RIFOXYA2_FULL_40_8 | reverse complement strand
TTTTAAATTTGAAAGAGAGTTGAGCAAAGGTATATATATAACCATAAGCCCTTTGCGAAATCCACCTAGGCGGATAACGGTTTAACGAAGGATCGGAACAAATGAACATACTGGAACTCAAAAGCATCTCCAAGACATACATTAAGTCCAAATGCAATATCCTGGCGCTTAAAAGCATATCGTTATCGTTAAAACCTAAAGATTTTGTCGTTATCCAGGGTTCGAGCGGGTGTGGTAAAACAACACTGCTTCTTATTGCCGGCGGGCTTTTAAAACCGGATTCAGGCAAAGTTCTTCTTGAAAACAGGGATTTTTATTCTCTTTCTGCCGGAAAAAAGTCAGAAACTAGAGGGCAAAAGATCGGTTTCGTTTTCCAACAATTTTATCTTATTCCATATCTTAACGTTCTGGATAATATACTGTCTGCTTCTCTTGGGATAAAAGCAAAAGAAAAAAAAGAACGGGCTCTGGAGCTTGTCAAGCATTTTGACCTGGAAGATCGGGTAAACCATTTCCCTTCGGAGTTAAGCACCGGAGAACGGCAGAGAGTAGCCTTGGCCCGCGCGGTATTTAATAAACCAAAATTGATACTTGCGGACGAACCCACCGGCAATCTCGATGCAAAAAACGCCGAGATTGTAGTGAGTTATCTGAAAGAATTTGCCAAAAAAGGCAACGCAGTACTTTTCGTAACCCACAGCACAAAAATAGCAAAAGCGTTTAAAAATAGGATTAAACTTTAAAAAGGTTCTAGGCTCTAGGTACTGGGCGCTGGGAAAAAAAGTACAAAGTACAAGGTACGAAGTCGAGCAAAGGTATAGATATTAGACCGTTAACCCTTTGCGAGATCCACCTAGGCGGATTGTAGAATAATTCAATTATTCTGTCATCCCGTGCTGGGACACGGGATCCAGTGTCTTTGTTTTATAGATAAACACAACATTAATGTAAAACTTTGTACTTTGTACTTCGTACTTTAAAAGGAGCCGCTATGAAAAAAGTAATAATAGGTTTAGTTCTAACACTTTTACTCTGCTCGGGATTAAACGCAGACCCTCTTCTCAAACAAGGCCAGCTCCTTGCCATAGTCGGGGATTCTATTACTGAGGAAAAAGAGTACAGCCGATTTATGGAGCTGTATATCACCTGCTGTTATCCGCAGCTTAAGGCAAAGTGCCTGCTTATGGGCTGGAGCGGGGAGAAAGCATCCGGATTTAACAGGAGGATGGATAATGATTTGCTGTTTTTTAAACCAAACGTTGTAACAATATGTTACGGAATGAATGACGGCGGTTATACGAAATATTTGAAAGGCATAGGGCAGGGTTTTGAAATAGCTTTAAACGATATAGTAAACAGATTAAAACAAAACAACGTGCTTGTCTTAGTCGGTTCTCCGGGTGCAGTTGATACTTATTACTATGACAAGAAGGCAAAGAAGGACGGTTCGGCTGTCTATAATGAAACACTAGAAAAGCTGTCTGAAATAGCAAAAAAAGTTTCAAATGATAATCAGATGCCTTACGTGGAAGTTCATGAACCTCTTATGACCGTGATGGCGAACGCAAAAAAAACCAACGGGGAAACTTACGCAGTTTGCGGTACGGACGGAATACATCCAACTCCCAACGGTCATATTGTAATGGCACAGTGTTTCCTTAAAGGTTTGGGTTTTGACGGAAATATTGGGACGATTACGATAGATATGAAAGGTAAAGCCGATGCTACCGAAGGACATAAGATTTTGTCTGCAAAAGACGGTAAAGTGGAAATTGAAAGCTCAAGATATCCTTTCTGCTTTTATGGAAAAGAAAAAGATGCGGAGCAGACCGCGAGTATACTTCCGTTTGTTACATTTAACGAAGAGCTTAACCGGTTTATGCTTGTTGTGAAGAATTTAGACGGTGCAAAAGCGAAAGTAACCTGGGGCGAGGATTCTAAGAGTTTCACCAAAGAGCAACTGGAAAAAGGAATCAACCTTGCTTCTGAATTTGTTCTTAACCCGTTTTCAAAATCTTTTAGAACTATGGATGCCGTGATACTTGAGAAACAGGCCTACGAGACAGACATGATTAAAAATTACATTACAAAGATCCCTGATATGATCGACGATCTTAAAGACGGCGAAAGCGACAAGCCGATAATGGAAAAGAAAGAAAAAATGCTAAAAAACCGCGAAAAGAAAATGAAGAAAATAGAAGAAGCCTTTGTCCCGGTGAAGTATACGCTTGAGATAGTAAAAGAGTAGAGTAGTATTTTGCTCTTGAAAAAGTTAGACTTGTCATTACGACTCTTTTGTCATTCCTGCGCAGGCAGGAATCCATTTGCCTGAAAGGCAAACCCTGTCCTTTGTAGCGCTCTTTATCATTTGGTATTCCTTAGATTTTCTGCTATATTATCAGTATGAATACAAGTGTAAAAAGGATATTAATAATTCTTCTATCCGGTGCTCTTATTGTCTCAGCTTTTCACTTTTCCAAGTGGGGTTTTTTGCCTTCAGGCCGGTACGATAGCTTAAAGCAAGATACAAAACTGGAAGCCGTTTTAAAAGCTCATGTTGTAAAGCTTTCCGATGAAATACCCGGGAAGAGCAAATCTTCGTATTTTAGGTTAAAAACTTCTGCAGAGTACATAAAAGCAGAGTTCAAAAAAGCGGGTTACGTTCCTGAGAGCCAAAAGTACGATATCAGCTCGATGCATTTTGAAAATGTTTTTGTCACAAAGAAGGGGAGTACTAATAGACTGCTAATAATAGGCGCGCACTATGACACTTATTTTAACCCCGGAGCCGATGACAACTTGAGCGGGGTTGCTGTAATGCTTGAGACTGCGAAGCTGGCAGTTAAAATGAATACAAACGACACAATTATCTTTGTTGCCTTCGCAAACGAAGAACCGCCGAACTTTAAAACAGATACCATGGGCAGTTATGTCTTTGCTAAAGCGCTCAAAGAGAGGAAAAGCGAGGTGGCCGGTGCTGTTATCCTGGAATCAGTCGGGTACTACTCCGATAAACCCGTGTCACAGACGTACCCTCCGTTATTTGGATTCTTCTACCCGAACAAAGGAAACTTTATTGCCTTAGTCTCGAACTTCAGTTCAAGAAAACTGGCAGGAACTTTGGAAAGTTCATTTAAGGATTCACCTCTACCCCTAAAGAAAGCCATTACTTTTGATTTCGTCCCCGGAGTAGATTTCTCCGACAACTGGGGCTTCTGGAAAGAGGGCTACCCCGCAGTCCTGCTAACCGACACCGCCTTCTTCCGTAATCCCAACTACCACACAAGCAAAGACGTTTATGATACACTTGATTATGGAAAGATGGCAGATATAGTGAAAGCATTAAAGACTTTTCTGGAAAAAAGTTAACCTTGTCATTCTGCCTGTCCGCCGAAGCAATTGTGCAGGTGGAAGCGGTAATATGCGAAGAATCTCAATATTAGAGGTGGAAAAATGGCATATTTTGGGCTTTTTGTATTTTTGTGTTTTGTTATTCTAATCCTAATAAGTCTGATTGTAAGTATTATTTCGTTTTATAAGAAAAGATATACGAAGGGAGTTTTGCTTTTATTACCACCCTTAATATTGTTCATAATTATTATTCTCCCCGACTTGTTGCGTACCAGAGAATGCAGCGAAATTGATTCAAGCAGAGCAAGCCTCAGAGGAGTTCAATCAGCCCTGGAATTATACTATACTCATTATAAATATTACCCGGAAAATCTTGAGATTCCAATAAAAGAGGGCTATCTTGCGAAAGGTGGAGATAAAGACCCATGGAAAACTCCATACAAATACGAAAGAAGCCCTGACAAGTCCAATTACCTGATCGGAAGCGCCGGGGAAGATAATAAGTTCGACACCGATGATGATGTCGAACCTCCAATAAATACACCCAGGCACACATTTAAGAAAACCATTGAGGTGAAAAAATGAATTTATTTCCTATAATTGTATTCGTTATAAGTGCATTGGTGTTTTTTTGCGGTTTTGCATTTATAAATGGAATTATTAAGAAAAAAATTAGCAAATGGTATCTGTTAATCTTGCCTGTTGTTTTGTTTTTGATAATAGTAATTGTTGTACCTCCTCTGTTGAAAACCAGTGCAAAAGTCGAAACTTCGTCATCAAAAGCTGTTCTTCTATCTGTTCAGAAAGGACTTGAATTATACTATACTCATTATAAATATTACCCAGAAAATTTGGAAATATCAATCAAAGCAGGTTATCTGGGAAAATATGACGACGTTGATCCCTTCGGGAACAAACTCAACTACACCCCAATCTATTCTGCCGACAAAACAAAGGTAGTTGATTACATGCTCCTAAGCAACGGCCCCGATGGCAAACCATACACTTCCGATGATATCAAAGCTCCCATGACGGTAGAAAATCATATCTTAAAGAAGAAGTAAATCATTCATATTGTATTAATTTATAAAGGAGACGATTGTATGCTATTAAAAAGCAATGTACTGGCAAATTGTAGAAAAACAGTTTTGTTTTTTTCTCTTTTAGTAATGTTTGGTTGTTCGTATCATAGAGAAATATTGTTAAGTAGCAAATATAAATATGATGAGAAAAGTGATAATTATATACAGATTGAACAGCGCAAACCATTAATACTGAAACCAGGGGAAGCGTTTTTTTTAAGTATTAAATTCAGTGAACCTGTAAGGCAAATAAATGTTAATATTGGAGAGAAGGATATTGAATTTATAAAAGATAAAAAAGACGAGACTGTTTATAGAAGCAAAACAGTTTTTATTTTTAATGAAGGTGATTCGCAGGATGATCCAAAATTTGTAAGAATAACAGCTGAAGATTTAGCCGGTAATAAACTCTTCAACATGGAAGCCGTTGGACCTGTTGTGCCGGCGGCATATCTTAGAAGAGATGAAAAAGGGGAATTTCCTGAAATTCCTAAAGCAATGGAAGACATTATAATTCCGATAATAATTGAAAGGCATAAATAATATCTGAAAAATGATTTTTATCTGAACTTTCCCCGCATTTATGCTACAAAGCACATAGAGGTTCAAGCTGTAGGGACAGGTCCGTCTTTAACGAGATCTCATCTTTTGATGGACACGCCTGTCCGTGAAATCGTAGGGACAGGCACTGCCTGTCCGGACAAGTCCGCCTGCGGCGAGGAGAAAAAACATGAAAACCCTATTAATCTCATTACTCTTAACCTGCATGTTGTTTTCTGCCCCAAAATACGTCGAGCCGCCTATAGAGTTCAAAGACACCCCGATCAAAATAGCCATTGAAACGGTTTTTTTAAAAACTGGGGTTTGCTATTCTATAGAAGTTCAAGATTTAACCACCTATGGCACTGTTTCGCTTATTATAAATGAAAAAATAGAACTTGATAAATTTCTGACGCTTATCCTCGAAATAAAGAATTTAACTTTTGCAGTAGATGAAAAAGGTGTTTATCATATAAAGAAAAAAGTAAAAGAACAGAAAAAGAGGATCTCAATAGATTTTCCAAATACGCCTATTAGAAAAGCGTTAGAGGAAGTTTTTAAAATGGCAGATGTTGTATTTGTTATTGAAGTGCCTGGCATTGAGAGCTATGGCAATATCACGCTTGTTTTTTCTGAACCGCAAGAGCTTGATACGATTCTGTACTGCATACTTGACCCAAGGACTCTTACATTTACAGTGGACTCTAACGGAAAATACCGCATAAAGAAAAAATCAGAAAAGAGCAAACTTCCCTTAAAATATGTTGAGCCACCCATTGATTTTCAAAATACCCCCGTCAAAATAGCGATTGAAACGGTGTTTTTAAAGGCTGGAGTGCAGTATTCAATTGAAATTGCGGACCTAACTGCTTTCGGAAATGTTACGCTTGCAATAACTGAAAGGCAGGAACTTGATACAATGCTTGCACTCATACTTGAACCGAAGAATTTGCAGTTTATAGTAGATGCAAGCGGTATTTATCACGTAATGAAAAAGGAAAAAGATAATTCGGCTCCGCCAAGAGTCACAAAACTATATGCCATTACGGATGCGACTGCAGGGGGAGCCTTCATCGGGGATGAAAAGGATTTGCAAGCATATTATCAGAAAAAAGACGGTGGATTGGACGAATATTATGTGTTGCCGCCGTTGGACCTTAAAAATACACCTATAAAAACAGCGCTTGAAGTTGTTTTTGCTAAAGCTGGTTTGCAAGATATTAAGTTTTTGGGTGATCCTGATGTTAACGTTACTGTCTCTATAAAGGAAAAAACACCATTGAATGTTTTGATTATTGAAATACTTAAAGATGCTAATGTGAAGATAGAAAACAAAAGCGGCATATTCTACCTGACCCAAATTAAAAAGAAATAGACCTATAGTGTTTAAATTCCAATGTACGCAAATAGTGTACATATGTACAAAATATGTGTACAACTGCGTTGACGTATTCGCCTGTAAAGGTATTTGGAGTCCTAAAGTAACCCTTTGTTGACTTTTTGCCCATAAATATAATATAATACTTGGAATTCCTTGAATATTGGGAAAACCTGACAAAACGGCTTTGAAAGCGTTTCATTTAAAGGAGAAAAATGGATATTAAAGTAGATATATTGGAAGAGAAGGCTTGTAAGAAGGTTTTAAAAATCGAGGTTCCGAGCGACCGGGTTTTAGTTGAGATTGAGAATATGTATTCAAATCTTGAAAAGGTTGCGGAAATCCCGGGCTTTAGAGCTGGTAAGGCGCCTCGCGGGCTTATCGAGAAGAATTTTAAACAAAAAGTTGAGAAAGACGTTCTTGAAAAACTTATCGCCAGCGCTTACCTTGATGCGGTGAAAGCTAAGAACATTAATCCTATAGCGTATCCTCAGATTGCGGACGTAAAGTTCGAACCGGGAAAACCTATGGAGTTTACGGCTCATGTTGAAATACGGCCGGATATCAAGCTGGGAAAATATAAAGGGATAAAAGTTAAGAAAGAACCGGTGGAAGTAAAGAAAGAAGACGTTGAAAAGTCTCTTAACTATATGAGAGAGAGGCAGGCGGATTTTGCTCCTGTGGAAGGACGTGCAATTAAGGACGGCGATTTTGTAATGATAGATTTCCAGGGAACGGCTGACGGGGTTCCTGCGGATAAATTGAAAGCGGTGGATTATTTCTGCGAAGTCGGGTCAAAGAAAATATTCCCTGAAGTGGAATCGGCGCTTATCGGAGCCAAAGTAGGGGATGTAAAGGATGTTCCTGTCGAATATAAAAAAGATTTCCCGGGTAAAGACCTGGCGGGAAAGACAGTTGTCTTCAAAGTTACGGTAAAAGGTATCAAAGAAAAAAAGCTTCCCGCTCTTGATGACGAATTTGCCAAGGACCTCGGAGAATTTAAGACCCTTGACGAAGTAAAGAAAAACATTGAAGACGGTCTCAAGAAAGAGCTTGAACAGAAAGAAAAATCCAGAGTTACGAACGTTATTATTGATGAAATACTGAAAGGCTTGGATTTCTCCGCTCCTCAATCACTTGTTGACGGTGAAGTTCAGCATCTTTTACAGGATTTCGAAGGTAGAATGGCCCAGCAGGGTGTGACTTACGAAGTTATCGGTAAAAAGAAAGAAGAAGTGGAAAAAGAGTACTCCGAGATAGCGCTTAAGAGAGTAAAAGCCTACCTCGTTCTTGATGAAATAGCAAAAGTAGAAAAAATAGAAGTCTCGGAAGAAGAAGTTGACGGAGAAATCCGTACGTTCCTCTTTAAAATGGGAGCACAAGGCGACAGCTACAAGGAATATCTCAAATCCGAAAAAGGCAGAGATAATATCCGCAACCAGATGACGCAGGATAAGATACTGGATTTTCTGCTTAAAAACGCAGATTTAAATTAAAGTACTATTGACTAGTGACTAATGACTATTTAAGGTAGCTGTAACCAGCATATTTAATAATCCTCATTAAATAGTCAATAGTAAATAGTCCTTAGTCATTTCTTCTAGTTTTAAGGAGGCGTATAGATGTTAGTCCCAATGGTGGTGGAGCAGTCGAATAGAGGCGAGCGGGCTTATGATATATATTCACGCTTATTAAAAGAGAGAATTATATTTATAGGTTCAGGTATAGATGACTATGTCGCTAACCTGATAATTGCCCAGTTGTTGTTTCTTGACGGTGAGGATTCCGAGAAAGATATTTCGATGTATATAAACAGCCCGGGCGGTGTTATTACGGCGGGTATGGCAATTTACGACACAATGCAGTATGTAAAATCGCCCATCTCTACCATTTGCGTGGGTCAGGCGGCCAGTATGGCGGCAGTCCTTCTTGCCTCCGGTGAAAAAGGTAAGAGATTTTCACTTCCGAATTCAAGAATACTTATTCATCAGCCGTTAGGCGGTGCGCAGGGGCAAGCAACAGATATTGATATTCAGGCGAAAGAAATTATGAGAATGAAAGTTAATCTTAATAATGTTCTGGTGAAACATACGGGACAGCCGATCGAAAAGATAGTTAAAGATACAGACAGGGATTATTTTATGAGTGCGCAGGAAGCCAAAGATTACGGTATAGTGGACGAGCTGGTAGAGAACAGGAGATAGATTAATGTCGGATAATAACGATAAAAAGGGTTCATCGATCAGATGTTCTTTCTGCGGAAAACCGCAGGATCTGGTCAAAAAATTAGTTTCTTCGGGCGCGCCTTCCGTATTTATTTGCAATGAATGCGTGGCTCTTTGCAATAACATAATCAGCGAGCAGGATGACAAACCTATAACGGCAGAGCCGCTAAAAAAGAAAGAACTTCCGAAGCCCGTTGAATTAAAAAACATGCTTGATGAATATGTGATAGGGCAGGACAGGGCGAAAAAAATCCTTTCGGTTGCGGTGTACAATCACTACAAAAGAGTCTATACGCCTTGTCACGATGTGGAACTTTCCAAATCCAATGTTATGCTTATCGGACCGACAGGAACGGGAAAAACTTTACTTGCGCAGACCTTGGCGCGTATCTTAAATGTACCGTTTGCAATCTCTGATGCCACTAGTCTTACGGAAGCGGGGTATGTCGGAGAAGATGTGGAAAATGTAATTCTTCGCTTGCTTCAAAATGCCAACTATAATGTGGAAAAAGCCCAGCGCGGTATCATCTACATTGATGAGATAGATAAGATCTCAAGAAAATCCGAAAACCCTTCTATTACGAGAGATGTTTCGGGGGAAGGTGTTCAACAGGGACTTCTCAAAATATTAGAAGGGACTATTGCCAATGTTCCTCCTCAGGGCGGAAGAAAACATCCCCAGCAGGAGTTCATTAAAATAGATACGACGAATATCCTATTTATTTGCGGAGGCGCTTTTGTCGGCTTGGATAAAAGAGTCGAAAGACGCCTGGCGACAAAACGTTACGGCTTTGGGTCAGAAGGTAAAGTAAAGAAGCATTTAGAACACGGCCTTAAATTCCTCCAG
>MFGS01000155.1:5939-11092 GCA_001778355.1 Candidatus Firestonebacteria bacterium RIFOXYA2_FULL_40_8 | reverse complement strand
TAAAAAGTACGCTCGGGAAAATTGACGCCTTCGCAAAACCTGCGGATTATAAATTAAAAGTATTTGCTGTCTTTGAACCCAAATGGTATTGCAACAGCAGGGTCTGGGGGGATCTGTATCCGTCGGCTGATAATTTCCGCTGGGCTCCTTACGAAAGAAGATTCGAAATTTCTTTCAGAAACAATACCGGCCGGAGTAAAAAATCAGGTAAAACCGAACTTTCTACTTATGATACGGCGCACGCTCTCTTTCAGATGTTTTTACGGAGCGGAGATAAAGAATACCTTTTTGCCGGACACAAGGAAGCGAAAAGATATATAGAAGAGGAAATATTTAAAGAAGGACAATTTGTCGGTCAGCATGCAAGCGCCAAAGGGCTGCCGATCCCCGCCAGAGGACTAACACTACTTTATATAGAAGGTCTTGTGGATGATTACATGCTCACCGGAGATACGGCTTCTCTCGGCTGGGCCAAGCTCATGGCGGAACAGCTTCTAAAAAACATGAAAGAGAGCGATCTTAAGTTAAATGAAGGAAATCCCGGCTGGCCGGCGCTGGAACTCCTGGCGCTTTATAATGTTACAGGCGACGAACGGTATATAAACAAAGCAAAAAAAATAATTGAAGGTGTCCTCTCCTGGCAGGATGCAAGCGGCGGATGGAAACATGTCTATGAAGACAAAGAAGAATGTCCTCACGGGCATAAGGGCGGCTCTGCATCTATGACCGCTATACTTTCCGAAGGTTTGATCCGTTATCATATTTTGACCGGTGATAAAAAAGTTGAAAAAGCACTGCTAAAAGCAACAGACTGGATGCTGGCTGAAATGTACATGCCGACACAGAAGACATTCAGATATACTCAGTGCCCTCAGTCCACCGCCCCCGGAACTTACGGTATAAACCCGCTATATATAGAAATGCTCGGCTATGCAACTTACATTTCCAAAGACGAAAAATACAGAACTGCAGCAGTGGAGATAATGGATGACACGCTGGATAGAATGGATTATGCCACTACTCTGGAAGAGTTCTCAGCTTGCTACAGAAGCAGCGGCCGGGGTTTGTACTGGCTTTACAAAGACAGTCTTAAATCCATTAAGATGAAACTGTTAAAGATTAAAGCGGATTTGACCAAAGAGATTAAGAAGTAAAACTTTTTTAATTTTTGTTTTTAATTGCTTTTCCGGCAATATAACCGCTTGAGAAAGCAAACTGCATATTGTAGCCGCCGGATTCACCTGTTATATCCAGCACTTCCCCCGCAAAATAAAGACCGGGGACTTTCTTTGATTCCATGGTTTTAACATCAATTTCAGCCGTTGAAACACCTCCGGCAATTGCCATCGCTTCTTTGTAGGATTTTGGACCTTTTACCTGTATGGGCCATTTTAGAAGGGCAGATATAATATTTTCCCGTTCTTTGAGCGTTAACTCTTTACATTTCTTTGCAAGGTCAACGCCTAAAAGCGGCAAAAGAATTAAAGCTATTTTTTTCGGCAGAAAACCCGAAAGAAAAGTAAATACCGGTTTTTCCGGCCGGTAATCCCAGGCCGCGCTTAAAGCCGCGACGCCGAATTCTTTAAGAACCGGCAGAAAATTAATAAAAACCTCGGCGTTGTTTTTTAGTTCATCCGTTATATAAAGAGCCGCATCCAGGGTTAAGGGACCGGAGATGCCGTATTTTGTGAATAAAAGTTCGCCGTTATATATTTTTTCTTTTCCTTTTGTATATATCAAAAGTTCCGCTTCCACGCGCACGCCCTGCAGTTTATGGAACCAGTTACCGTTAAGTTCAAGCGGAACGATTGCGGGGCGCAGAGGTATTATGGTATGCCCGAATTTTTCTGCAAATTTATAGCCGTCTGCGGTTGCCCCCATCTGAGGATACGCCGGACTTCCGGTTGAGATAAGAACGTTTTTTGTTTCATAAGAGCCGCGGCCTGTTGTAACTGTAAAACCTTCATTATTTTTATTTATTTCCAGAACCTGCTCCGCATAACGCACGGCTATATTATTTGAAAGTAACTCGTCGGACAAGCAATCCATAATACTGGCAGACGTTTCGGTAACGGGAAGCACCCGGCCAAAACCTTCTACTTTGAGCATCACTCCGCGTTTTTCAAAATATTTCATGAGTTTCATATTGTCTAACTCTGCAAAAACTTTTTTTAGAAAAACCTTATCACCGCAATACTTATCTTCTTCCAAAATAGCATTGGTAATATTACATTTTCCGTTGCCGGAAGCGAGTATTTTTTTTCCAAGGGAGGGATTTTTATCCAAAAGTACTACTTTTTTATTAGCAGACGCGGTTATAGCCGCCATTATTCCGGCAGGACCGCCGCCTATGATAACAAGATCTTCCATTTATTTTTACCTGTCTGAGTCCAAAGGAACGTTGCTTTCATGTTTTTTTTCTGCCGCAGGGAGATTAGTATCTATATTGAATATTTTATTGAACGGGCACCACCCCATAAAACCGGTAAGTAAGGCATAAACTCCAAGAATTACGGTAATAAAATATTGAAAAAATATAGACACCAGAAGCAGGAGTATTCCCGCCCCGAGCCGTATTCTTTTATCAATTTCAGAAAGATTTGTTTTCATGACCTTATCATTATGAGCATCATTTTAAATTTGGTGATAGATTTTAACGCATGGGGTTTTCCCGCAGGAAGCACTATGAACTCACCCTGGGTAAGGACTGAGGCCTTTTTGGAAATAGTAATGCTCACTTTTCCGTCTAAAACACAAACCAGCGCGTCAAACGGCGCCGTATGCTCACTTAACCCTTCCCCTTTATCAAAAGAAAAAACAGTAACGGTCCCGGTTTTCCTGCTGATTAACTCCCGGCTTACCACCGCCGCCTTTTGATATTCAACAAAAGCTTTAGTATTAAAAACCTTCCCGCGAAGATCAATAGTTTTTTTCATAATAGCTCCATAAATAGATGTTTATAAGGTTTGTAAAGTTTATAAAGTTTGTAAGGTCTTTTTTTAAATGTGTTATTATTAACCTTATCAAACAAACTCCGGATTCAAATCGAACCCGGAGTTTGCTCCATCTTTCGAATTTCGAGTTTAGAGCTTCGAATTTGTTTTTCTAAAATTTCATCTGCATTGCCATCATTGTGGATCTCTTGAAAAGATCCGTAAGAGGATCATACGTCTGTCTCGAAGTAAATACGAAGATCACTCCAGGAGCCACTTCCATGCCGACTCTTGCGTAAGCCACTGTATTCGGGCTCTTTAATGTAACAATTTCAATATCTTTTTGCTCATAACCGACCGCGACTTCTGAAACCTTCGGGATGAAATTACCCTTATAACAGGCCTCTGCTCTTACAGTCGGCAGGGAACCTTCATATTGTTCGTAAGCCGCGACAAATTTCAACCAGGGAACAGGATTCGCGCCCAGCTGACCAAAAACACCTTTAAGACGCGGGCCTCCCGCAGCAGGAAGCGCTATTGGTCTCCGGTCTTCATATATATAATCAAAAAGCCCTGCTACAAAATTTGACTGCAAAGACCTGTACTCAATTTGATAATCAAATATCGCGATTTTTCCCATGACACCGGGAGCGGCAAAACCTTCCCCGCCATCGCGTATTATTCCGTAATCAGCATACACCAAAGCGCTTAAAAGCGGTGTCTTAATCAGCGAGATTCCAAGATCCGCGCCGTATTCAACAAACGGTCCGGCTTCAGGAAGAGCAACCTGAGTTGTACCGACCATCACAAATTTATTTGCAGCCGGATTAAGATCATAAACTCCGGAAGCGCCTGCCTGCAGGAAATTAGGAATCAGATCGTAGTATAACCGTCCTGCGTATAATCTTCTGTTCATAACATCGTTTGTCAATCCTTCAAAACCGATATTTCCCTGTTTTATATCCAGCTCCAAACCGAAGGTTCTCTTATAGAGATCTATTCCGATATTTGAATATCTTCTGACTAAGAAACCGTGACCCAGCGTAGAATCATCCAGCACCCCGAGTTTGAGGTAAAGCGGCTCGCCCTTTACACCGTACCGGATATATTTAAACATATTTTGTACGGATTTCTGCCAGTCCTTCCAATCATCTTCTTTTATACCGTCATCGTTCCAGAGTAATCTGACATCAAAGCCCAAGCCTATTTTTCCTAGGACCAGTTCATAATTAAGGCTCATCATATAGTACGTCTTGCCGTCAATGGAAACAGCACCGAAACTTCCGCCTATTCCGCTGCCACCGCCCGCCGCCTCAGGAGCTTTTGCTTCCGGCACTACAACAGGCGCTTCCGGAGCTTTTGCCTCTTCAGCTTTCTTTTCTTCCTTTTTCGGCTCTTCCGCTTTTTCTTCTTTCTTGCCGTTCCATTCTTCATCAAGCTTTTCTTTTTCCTCTTTGTCCATCTCTTCTGCCTTGCCCTGGAAAGCGCCGGCATAAGAGGCCTTCTCACCTGCTTTAACAAAGAGTTCTTTTTTGGAAAGAGAATCTATAAGCGCAACAATACCTTCGACAACCTTCAGGAAACCGCCGTTAACATCGGCGTCCATAATAAAGTCGGTACCTTTCACGGCCGCAATAACATTTTTCGTCTGTACCTGGAAAGTGGAGTCATCTTTTTGAATACTGAATTTAGCGCGTATCTTGCCTATCCACAACTTGACCAGAGTGTCGCCCGTCTGATCTTTATTCTGCATTTTAACCAGAGAAAGGGAAGTGTTTTCTTTTAAATTTAATTTACTGCCGTCCTCAAAGGTAATTTCCAAAAGACCGGATCTGGTTCTAACTTCATCGCTTTGATTAAGAACCTGATCAATTTTGGCGGGAGACCAGACCTGCTTTTTGTTCTCATCCATTTTAGAGATTTCCGCAACACCTGTTACCGCCGACACTTTGGCAGTTGAAAGTTCAACGCCAAAAGCAGCCGAGGCAAAACAGAGTATTAGCGCCAGAACTAATGCTTTTTTCATAAAATCCTCCTTGATTCAAATAGCTTAATATATTAAGTATATTATAGAATAAGGGCTTTGTCAATGCTGCAAGTAGTGATTTTCATTACATACCCAAAATCCAGATAGAAAGCGCACATTTATTGACATTAAAGTGGAGTTTGCCTGTTTTCTGTGACTTGTGAGCAACGTACAGAAATTTATTGGAATGTTCG
>MFGS01000155.1:0-5922 GCA_001778355.1 Candidatus Firestonebacteria bacterium RIFOXYA2_FULL_40_8 | reverse complement strand
GAAAAAAGGCTGAATTGTTCGAGCAAAGCGAGTTGAGCAAAGTCTAAATATCAGACCTTAAATCTTTGCGAAATCCACCTAGGCGGATAACGAAATATGTAGATAAATTTCCTTCAGTTGCAAACCGGAACAGAAAATAGGGAAACTCCAAATTAAGAATATTGCTATTCTAGGAGGATTTCGGGTTCGATTCCGCCGATTGAAAAACATTTTGATTTCGCTGATTAAGAACTTTTCTTAATGAAAAGGGCGGAAAACCTTTCGGCTCCACCCTTTATACATAGTATGCTGAATTTGTTTATTTAACCCTTTTTACCATTACAAGCCGTTTTGCATACTTTTAGTTCAGCTCTAAAACCCTTCATTTCCTGGTGAATTTTAACTCTTTCTGATACCAGTTTGTATAACTCAGGATTCTTTGTCTTCATTTTTTCCAGTTTGGCTTCTTTCTGTTCTTTTGTCAGTTTTGCGTGTTCCTTTTTTTCACCTTTCCTCCCGTCTTTCTTCTTTGCCGCCATCTTTTCCATTAGTTTCGCATACTTTTCAGGATTACTCTTTTTAAGCGCCTCAAGCTTCGCCGCTTTTTTTGCCTGCTTCTCTGCCTTTGCCGTTTCCTTCGCAGTTTTAATCTCCCTTTTTACCGCATCCATTTCATTTTTCTTCTCAGAAATCTTCCCTTTTAGTCCCTGGCATTCCGAACATCCGGCCTTAACCTTTTTCTCTTTCGCCTTCCCCTCCGCCCCGTAAGCCGGACCTGAAAACATGAGCCCCAGTGCCACAACCAACCCTACAATCACTGATATTTTTCTCATTTTTAAATCCCTCCGGCATCTGATTTCTTTTCAAGTTACAGCTATAAGACGCGCCCGGGCCTAAAATAGTTTACAAGCATAAACCCATTTTTTCTTCCAGCTTAGGAGCATAATCTAATTACCGTTCCTATCATCATTATTATACACCCTTTTGAATTTCAAGTATTTTAGATTTTACCTATTTTTTACTTTGCCGCTCTTTCATTAAAGGTATGCTGTGTCGCATAATTTTCGCTGGTCAGTGTGTAATAAGCAGTACCATCTCCGTTAAAATGAACCTTTGCGACAGTTGCATCGTTATAAGCAACGGTACCGTCGCCGGTGTGATAACCCCAGGTAGAAGAAGCAGGGTCATTATCCCTGACCAGATTAAACCGTGCGCTGCGGCCCGCGGAGCCGGAATAGGTTATAGTTTCACCATGAACCCAGTTGGGAACTGTGTATTTATCCGTGTTTGTAATTGTAAAATTTCCTGTCCACCCTGTTCTGAATCTCTGAACTGTGGTTGTAAGGGTCATATCCCCTGCATTTTCAACAACAAGTTTTGATGACGCATTTATGTCATATGTTACTTTCTTTTTAAAATTCGAAGTAACACTCCTGAAATCATTGGAAGCTTCAATAACTGTTTCCAGGCTTAAAGGCCCCTTAGTTGACGCAAGAACAAGCCAATCCGTTCCTGCTATATAATCTTTTAATACATCTATACCGTCTTTATCCGTAACTTTTGTTTTCATTGCCACTGAAGAAGTCCAGGAAAATCTTGAAAATGCAGCTTTAAAATCCGCTACAGTCAGATTAACCGTATAATATCCGCCTGCATCCGGTGTCGTCCCATAAGATGCCCTGGGCATTACTTTCGCAGACGCTGCTTCAGCATTCAAAGGAGACCCCATATAAGACGGTGCCCCCGAAAATGTACCTCCGCTGGCAGAACCCATGTCGCTTCCAATTATTGCTTCCTGTGCCGCCGACTGGGCGACAGAAGCATTATCAATAGCAAGGGCCGGTCCTATTACATTTGCCTTTTCGCTGTTTCCGCACCCGGCTAAAATAATAACCGAAGCAGCGGTTGCTACAAGTATCTTTTTCATATTTTTATCCTCCATAAATTTTTACTTCTTGTATCTTTGACGTAAAAACAGACAGTATGGTTTACACTGCGTCTTAATTTTCAAATATAAAGCTTACAGTCCCGAATACTTTATAACTAAACTCTCTGAATGTGGGATCACCCATGGATAGGTCAACTCCCGCCTTCAAGCGAAATTTTTCTGTATCAAGCCTCAATCCGTATACAGTGTTAAACGTATTTCCGGAGGTTCCATCCTGTTCTATACCTCCGATTTTATAATCGTTGAAATAGGTCCATTTCGCTTCGGCAATAAGAGACAAATTTTTTCCAAGCGCTAGCTGTCCGTCAAAACCTAAAAACCAAAGCGGCGATTCCTGTATCTCTGAATCAGTTGAATTAATATATCTGCCGCGGTATTTTAACTGACCGTTTACACCAAAAGTAAAATGTTCCCCGAATCTCCTTGATGTAGCAACCAAGACTCCGACACCCAGTCCACCGCCTAAATTTGCCCCTTCGGAAATAAATGCTTTTGAATTTCCCGTAGGGATATCAAGCAAAACTCCGAGAGAAAGACCGCCTTTTTCATATGGCATTACCATGGATTTTAAAAGCAAACTGACATCGCTCAAGCCTCCGGCAGAATCATTGCCGGTACCGGTGGTGGAACCGGAAAGCATTTTATACGGCACTGAAAATGCAAACTCCGTATTATCATCCGTGGCATACCTTCCAATGACTGACAATGTTATATCAGTTTTGATATATTCAATACCCGGAATACTTTTTACGGTCCATTTATCATAACCGTAAGATCCGTCAATTCCCAACTCCAAAGTGTGTGTCTTTAAAACATTAGTGCCCTGCTCCAATGTAAGCGGCTGAGCAAAAAAACCTATTGATACGGACAACAAAAGAAATATCTTTTTCACTATTCTCTCCTCCTCAGTTTTTATTTGATGGTAAAATTATTATAAGGTATCCATCATACCCTCATCATTTTCTAATCCACCTCCCTATATCCCTCATTTTACAAGAGCAATCTTTCCTGTCTTTTTATTACAGTCTCCATCGGTTAGGACATACATATAAATTCCTCTTTGAACTGTATTTCCCGATTCATCCTTTCCATTCCATGCAATCCATCCGTAATTCCCAAAATCCGTTTCTTTCAATACTTTTATAATCTCTCCGTTAATATTATAAATGCTGACTATACTATTTACAGGCATATTAATAATTTTGAACTGTCCGTCTTTCGCAGCTGATGGATTAAACGGATTGGGATACCCTTTGGCATTATCTATTGAATTTATTATATTATTTCCTATCAATGTAATTCCCTTAAAAAATTTCCAGATCTCCTCACAGGCATTAATGTCTTTGCAGGTTTTACCCGCAAGGGCAGTTTGTGCGTTTGGATCACCGCCGGGCCAGGTATGGCCCCCTCCGTTTACTGTGTAAAAAACCACTTGCGAACCGTTTTTGCCATTACCATACACGCTCTTTTGGACAGTGGTTCCATCCGCAGGATCCATATCAGGCAGAGTTGTTGTAACAGGTATTGTATTACAGCCGTTGGCATTAACCCAGAAATTAACCGTATCATTTATAGATTTAGTACTACCAAGCTCCCCGGAATAAAACATGGGCGCAATATAGCCGCCTCCCCATAAGATAAAAGCGTCATCCGTTCCATTCATAATTAAAACCGGTATCGGCTGCGCAGCCTTATATAAAAATGTCGGATCAGTTATCTCCGCGCCGGAAACAGGGGCTATAGCGGCAATTCTACTTGTCAGCTCGCAAGCCAGACGAAAACTCATATGGGCTCCATTTGATATTCCAGTCGAATAAACCCGTTTCTTGTCTATATTATACTTTGAAGACATAACATCTATTAAAGCAGAGATAAATCCGACATCGTTTACGTTTTCTTTCATAGCCGGTTGAATAGTTATATTTCTTCCATCATTCCAGTTATTTTCAATACCATTCGGATAAACTACTATAAATTTTTCTGTTTCGGAAAGCGTATTAAATCCACTTTTCGTTAATTGTTCGGTTTTTACGGCATCCCCGCCTCCGCCATGAAGAACAAATAAAAGAGGTGTAGACCTGCTCGATTCATAAGCAGAAGGAACATAGACACGAAAGGTCCTTGTCCTGCTTTCAAATGTTATAGAATCATCATACTCATCTGCCTTAAGACCGGAAATAACAGAACTTAACGCCAACAAAATAAATAAAGTGAAGAATTTCTTAATCATTATATCTCCGATTTCTGATGTCTTTTATTAAATATTTATAATTATTTAGTATTTAGCATTCTCGTGGAAGAACCTTTAGAATCTAAGGGAGTCTCTGCCCTATAAAGCTTCCATACACCTGCCATGAAACCTTCCTTGGGCGTCGCATTATAGAAAACCCATGCCTTTCCGTCACCTACTACCGGCTCGGGCTCGGCAACCGGAGTATCAGACCCCGGAGTTAGACGCCACTGCTGCTGGTGTTCCTGAAACAACGTTGTCATCCAGATTTCTCCAGGCTGGCTAAAAGTAATGTTCCAAAAAAAAGCCTGCTGCGGACGATTGTTGATCTGATAAACGGCATAAGCTTTTCCACCAAACTCAAATGGCTCGAAGGATTGCGCAAGACCCGGTTTTTCAAGACCGGAGTTTGTCGGAACAATAGTTTCGGTTTGATTGAAGCGTGACTCGCCGGACTTACGGATATAGACTTGACCAACAGCCTTCCCATCAATACCGGCAAGCAGTATCTCCGAGCCGTTATACGTCCACCCGAAAGGGTCAATCTTGCTGTGAGGGTCATCAGTCAATGGTTTTGATCCGGATTTCGGATTGTTTGCATCATAAGCCATAATCTGAACACGTTTATCCTCATCAAAAACCCCGTAAGTCAGTAACGTTTTTCCGCCTATCCAACGGACAAATCCGATGTCCATAGGGGCAAATCCTTTTTTCGGTCTATCCTGCCGCGCAACAGTGTGGATTCGTTCAGGATCCTCCAGGCTTATCGTCTGCAGTTCAAACCAGTTGTTTTGACGGCTCATACCGCCGCCGGGCTGTTTCTCGTTTTTAATCCAATATACAAAACCACTGCTCTGAGCAGGCAGGTTAGTGGGATATATGGCTCGACGGGTTATATCCGGCGGAGTAGGCAGCACGCTGACCTGTCCGCTTATCCCGCTCGCAGGGCGAACCAGAATCAGAGAACCTTTATTATCCAATCCAACATAATATGATCCTTTGGCATCCATACCAGGATTGGCTCTCCCCATAAAACTGCTTTCATAAGCACGGAACCCCTTACCGTCGCGGGGACTTAATTCTCCTGTCTTAGGATCAATGGCGCAATGCCAAACTGTACCGCCGGCTTTTCCCTTTTCAACCATCTCAAACCAGACCATATAGCGCCCATCAGCCGTAAACTCTATATTGGCATAACTGACGGCGGGATCTCCAATCTGAACTGCTTTTGGAACAAATGTTTCAATATCCGCACAAGCAAGGCTGAAGAATGACAATACCATCAATATCATCTGAATAAATGTTTTCATACTAACGCCTCCTGAATATCTTTCTTTTCTTTAATAATTTTTATCAGATCTGCCACAGTTTTTATATTCACAATATTCTTATCAGAAAGGATTTCAATATTGAACTTATCCTCCACCGCCATCTCAACCTCAACCATGTCTAAATAATCAGCGCCTAAATCCTCAACAAACCTGATTTCCGGTTTAATTACCTTCCCTTTCATATCAACAGTTTGAGATATAACAGTTTTCAAATCATCAATCATCATAGCTTTCCTTTTTTCTCAGATATATCTCATTTAGAAATGTATCAACATCCGCATGTGCTTATGAACCTCTCCGAGCTTACGCACGGAGTTTCGACGATAGGAGATTATAAATTATTCATGCCAAATTTCCGCCTGAGGACGAGATCTCGTCAGAACCTCTGACGGACATCCCACGAGCTCACGCTCGGGGTTTTCTTTGGCATAACG
>MFGS01000154.1:6019-8244 GCA_001778355.1 Candidatus Firestonebacteria bacterium RIFOXYA2_FULL_40_8 | reverse complement strand
CGCCAGGGACTTCCGGCCAAGGGACAGGTTCCCCCTGCACAGCTGAATAAATATCCGCTTCCGGCTCCGATCAAGGCGCCAACGACAACTCCTGCAATTATTTTTAACATCATTTTGCGCCTCTTTAAGATATTTTGATAGATTTGCTTTTGCATACTCTCTCACACCCTCCAAGCCGGTCGCACTTTGACGCATCCGTTACCTTGCATTTCTTGGTTTTCTCGTCAATGTAGAGTATCCCCTGCGGGCACATATCAACGCACTTTTTGCACCCCGTACAAGTTACTTCATTTATCGTCACATATTCAGCCATGCTACACCTCCGTGAAATACTTTCTGTATTTATAATCTCACGGAAGTTAAACTCTCTGTATGACACAGGTCACACTACTCCGAACAACACTCACACTCACCTTTCCAGGCTTCGATTCCTTCTTTAACAAGGAAATAGACAATGATGAGTCCGACTACAGGATCCGCCCACCACCATCCCAGCAACGTATTAAGAATCAGCCCTATGAGAACAGCTCCGGAAAGGTAACAGCATGCAAGGGTTTCTTTTGAATCCGCTATAAGACTGCGGCTTTTCAACTGCATGCCGGTTCTGTACTTCAGAATATATAATATCGGCATAATGATGAGAGAGAGTATTGTTATTATAAAGCCAAGTATACTTGCCTGCGGCACTTCATGCAAAACGAGTTTATTTATGGAGCCGTAAAAAACATACACAGAGAGAATAAAAAATGTAACCGCTACAAATTTTTCTGCTCTTCTTTCTATCTTTTCTTCTTCCTCTTCGCTTACTTTTTTTCCCGGAGAAAACCGCCAAATCATCACAAATCCTGATAAAGATTCAACAAAGCTATCCAACCCAAACCCGATAAGCGAAATACTCCCCGCCGCAGCCCCCGCAAAAACAGAGATCAATCCCTCCGCAATGTTATATAGGACAGTAAAATACGACAAGAGTAGAGCACGTTTTTTCAGTTTCATTTTTCCCCATTCCTGTTTTTTTTACGAATAGTTTGCTTCAAAAATGATTTTCTTAATGGCACCCGTGACTGGCGCAGGCGTTTTCTGCATTCAACTCTTCCATCTCACCTTTTGCGAACTCTTCTACGACTTCCTTGACCGTAGAAAGAGCGCTTCTGAAAACTTTGATACCGCCGGCGTTAAGCTTCATAACCGCGCCCATCCCCATACCGCCGGTGACGACAAAGTCCACCTTTTTGCCTTCAATTGCGCCCAGAGGATTACAAGCACCATGAGAATGATGCTGGTTAGAATTCTCGATCGCTTCAATTGACTTATTTGTAGTATCATATATCAGAAAACAAGGCGAACTCCCAAAATGCCCGTATACTTTACTTTTTTCCCCTTCATTTATTTCAACAGGTATGCAGATTCTCATTGTTTGCTCCTTTTACAGCATTTCTTTACTCCAAGCA
Source organism: Candidatus Firestonebacteria bacterium RIFOXYA2_FULL_40_8 (assembly GCA_001778355.1). Classification (GTDB taxonomy): domain Bacteria; phylum Oederibacteriota; class D2-FULL-39-29; order D2-FULL-39-29; family D2-FULL-39-29; genus D2-FULL-39-29. The sequence goes on along the minus strand of MFGS01000154.1, from coordinate 6,793 downwards.
CGTTTCCTGAACAGGCATACACCCCGCCTTCTATCTTAAGCGCTTTTCCGTTAACAATAGCATCCGCCAATTTCTTTCTGGCTTTTTCAATAATAAGTCCGAACGTCTGCCTGGACACTTTCATCTTCTTCGCCGCCTCTTCCTGATACTCCCCGTTCAGATCCGCGAGCTTTATCGCTTCAAATTCATCCAGGGTCAAAATCACTTCAAGCAAAGAAGAACAAGGGATCCCCCGCGGTTTAAAGTAACTGACTTCCGGTTCTCCAGTTATATGTCTGCACTTACAAGGTCTTACCATTTACAGCACTCCTTTGTTATTGGCATATGCTAATTATCAACCAATACGCGCAAAATGTCAAGGAAAATAACCGGATATTATTTTACTGACTATAACAGAAGGGCTTTCCATGCAAATATTTTAACTATAGCTTTCCCACAACTTCCGTAATATTATCCAAATCAAAAGGTTTTTTTATAAAACAGTGAGCACCTTTATTTATAGCAGATCCGATATTTTCTACTGTTCCGACACCGCTCATTAATATAATTTTTGTTGCCGGACTAATTCTTCGCGAAGCTTCTAAAACATCCAAACCCGACACTCCGGGCATCATTAAATCAGAGATTATTATATCAAACGAATCATTTATTATATAATCTATCCCTTCTTGCCCCTTGGAAGCAGTACAAACCTCATAATTAAGCGAGCACAGATGATCGCATAAAAGGTCCCTAATACCGGCTTCATCATCTATTATCAATATTCTATTCTTT
>MFGS01000154.1:0-5910 GCA_001778355.1 Candidatus Firestonebacteria bacterium RIFOXYA2_FULL_40_8 | reverse complement strand
GAGCTTTAAAAAGAGGAGATTACTCTCAAAACTCGAATAATCATTTATAATCGTTTCATCCCCTATAACGGTATTTACTGTTTCATACTGAGCAGGACCCCAATCAAGAAAATTGTCATTTGAAGTAAGAGCTTCAAACCGGTAAGAGAGATCGAGTCCGAAAGAAGCGGAAAATTCATGAGAATAACCCGCGACAACAATCTTATCTAAATCAACCCTTAATGTACTTTCATAGGAAGGACCCCCGGCTGAAACGTTGGAATATAGATATTCTTCCGAGTAATCTGCTCTACCATATGAACCCTTCAGGTATAAGACATCATAAATAGAACATTCCTGTTCGATTCCCAACGAAAGAAGCGGCATGACATTATCAAGATTATAATCCGGATATCTTTTGTCTTCGTAAGAAAGTTCGGCAGTAACAGCCGTATGATCCAATAGAAAATATTTTATTTTTGGCTTAATGTTCAAATTGGAATAACAGTAGATAGAGGCATTCGGCAGGAGCGAGTAATCTATACCGCCCTTTACTTCCGCTTCCAGCCCGTCTAATGCCGTGCTTCTTAACCCGAGAAATAAACTGTGAAATACTTCATTTTCAAGATTGTTCGTAAAGAATCCGGAAGCATTCAGAGAGTAGCCGCCTGAAAGGTATAATTTCTTAATAAGCCGTTCTTTAATTTCAACCCCGCCGCCTGCGATATACCCGCTGTCCGCTAATTGCCGGCTGTCACTATACACATTATTTGTCGTCTGCCCTCCAAGATTAAGCCAACCCGAAACATCCGAAAAGCAATAAGCTGACACAATTAACGACAACAAAAATACTCTACTTTTTCCGGCCTTTTGTATCCTCAGTTCCGATCTGCTCAGGAAGCTTTCTAAGCTCTTCATTTGCGCTGCTCCTTTCTCTATTATTATTTAACCTCTTTTCTTTGCCGTCTTGCTGTGAGTTTCGGCTTCTTTCTTTAATTTCATTCTCAATAGTTCTCATGCTTCTTCTTTTTTCTATCCCTGCAACAAGAACTTCTTTTAGCTCCTCGTCATCCAATTTCCCTGTCTTTGCGTTCAAAACCGCTTTCTCTGTATATTCAGTAAGCTCTTTATCCGCCTTCACTTTGATTAGAGCCCGTATAATTTGATTTTTTGTCTCAACTTTATAACCTTCAACCTTGACCGTTGCCGCAATTTCAGCGTAGTGTAGAGCTAGAACTGCCTTTATATTATTCTCCGCACAAAGCTTGAAAATCTCCGCAATTTCTTCTTTCTTCATCCCCCGGTCCAGAGTATCGGAGATAACTGAAATTGCATAGTTTTTATCCCAGGGTTCCGTTATTTTCTTTGTCAGCTCCCCTGCTATTTTAAGGGATTCTTTTTTCTTTATTATTACTTCATAAAGAAGCTTCGCCTGTACCTTTCGTGCAAGACCTTCATTTATTCTCGCTGTAAGTACTTCTACCGGAAGGTTTTCTGCTTCGGCGCTCTCTACAATTGCACACAGTCTGTTTGCCTCTTCCGTTTTGTATCCACCCTTTTGAACCAGAAGCTCGCGAAGTTTATTGCTTTCATTATTTTGTTTCGCAGCCAACGGAAATGAAAATATTACCGCCAGCAGAAACACCGCGGTAAAGCAACTTTCTATTCTCAAGGTTCTTTTTTTCATCTTTTTTATGAGCCAAAGGACGGTCTCATGAAGAAACCGTCCTCAAAGCCCGCTCCTTTTTACTTTTTTCCTTTTCCTGTAATATCCGTACCTGTTCCCGAACCTGTTCCAGTCCCAATGTCTGCAGGTTTAGTACCAGCATCAGGGGTTTTAATCCTGTCTTTTACTTCTTCCGGCATTCCGGTCCTGTCTCTGACCGTCAACCTTTCCATACTGCCTTCGCCGTCTTTAATGCGCTCCTGAATTCTCAAGCGATCCTGTATCTTCGCTGCCAGTACATCGCCCTTGGCTCCGGTCTTTACGGCTTCCATTACAGCCAGAGCAACCTGTTTCTTTGCTTCTGAAGGTGAAGCGCCTTTATCAACGAGTTCACCGCACGATCTCACGGCAACCGTAAGGCATTCACCGTCACATTTCGCGGAAAGCAGTTCCTGAGTCATAATGCGAAGCTGTTTTGGGGAAGCATCTTTATTAAGAGCTTCTTTCACCGTCAGCATCAGTTTTTCCATATCTTTTTCTTTTAATCTATTCTGAAGCGCTGTTTTTACTATCTCGCCTATTTCATTACCGGCGCCTTCCTGCACCATCAGGCAAAGTTTTTCTGTAACTTGCGCCATTTCTTTTGCCTGATACCCGTTCTCTATCCCTGCTTTTATTACTTCTTTTGCCTTTTCCTCAGGCACGCCTTTCGCGGTCATGGCCTTGAAGGAAAGCATTATCTGTTCTTTATTCTCTGTAGAAAGTCCTTTCGCCTTAAGCGCAACCTCTACCTCATTCGCAAATCCTGTTTCGGCATAAACCGCTCCGAAGGACAGAATCAACCCTACCGCCAGCAAACCTGCTATCGTTCTTTTCATATTTTTACCCTCCTTAAGCTTAACTTAAAACCCTGCAGGAGTTTTAGTTTATCTACTTCGATAATAGAATTCTTCCCGCCAAATCCGCTGTCTACAAACTTCAGAGCATTAGGATCCGGCAGCCATTTACCTTCGTTAACTACAAAAGCATATTGATAACGCCCCGGTTTTACTTTTATTGTAGCCGTCCATACCCCATTTTTCTTGACCAGCTTTGCATTGGAAGCATCCCAGCCGTTAAAATCCCCGGCTATAGATACCGACTCCGCTTCCGGCATGGCAAGGGAAAATTCAACAGCAACCTCACCGCTTTTATTCTTTTCTATAACCAGAAGCCCGCCGGTAACGATAAAAAGGAACGCAAGAGATACTGTGGCAGCTTTCCAGTAATTGTAATTCACAGGCGCTTTTAATTCTGTCACTTTATCCATAACCCTATCGGTAAAACCTGAAGACACTTTTTCCTTATTATCTTTCAGATTATCTATAAGTCCGAATAATTTGCCATAAAGCTCGCGGCACTTCTCGCACTCGCGAAGATGAAGCAGACAGTCCCGGTCGTTTCTCCCGGCCTCGTCCCGGCTTATTATGTCTTTAAGTTTTTCGCAGGTCATTTTATTTGTCCTCCTGTAATATATACAAGCCATCCCCATTAATTATTTCAACTTTCGAAAATCTTTTCAAAAGCTCTGTTTTTGCGCGATACAAATAGGTTTGAACGGTACCCGCAGGTAACGCGGTTATTTGGCCTATCTCGGTATAGGAAAACCCCTCTGCATATCTCAGATGAAACACTTCACGGTATTTCAGAGGGAGGGTTTCAACAAGCTTTGAAAAGGTTATATTCCATTCTTTATCTTCAACTTCCTTGACAGGGCTCGTATTTGAGATTGAAAGCTCGATTTCTATATCTTTCCCGTCTTTTTTGCTGATAAAGGGTATAAAGCTTATTATTTTATCCCGGATAAACTTATTTTTGCAGAGATTTGAAGCTATGGTAAAAATCCAGTTTTTAAAAGAGAGTTCTTCTTTGTACTGGTGCAGGTTTTTAAAGGCTTTTAGGAAAGCTTCCTGGGCGAGATCCTCGGCATCGTGGCGGTTTTTCGTCATTCTAAGCAATAAATTAAATACCCCCTCCTGATAACTCTCAACAAGGAGGCGGAAAGCCCCAGAATCCCCGGACAAAACAAGCTTTATTGCCCTAAGTTCTTCACTTTTTTCCATATCTGTTTAAATATATACAATCGGCAGCAACAGAATATTTCACAATTAAACTCAAATTATCTTATTTTTCTTGCGTAATCGCATTTGACTTTCTTTTCTTAGCAAATAAAATAATTAATTCAAATATTCCGTAAACCAAGAAAACTCCGATTATTCCCGCCAAGGCGGTGCTTATTTGGGGATGACCTATGAAACCTACCATATAATCCTTCATTATTGCTCCATTTTCTTTCGCCGAATCTGCAAAACCAAGAACTTTTGATACTTTATCCAACCCGTCGGGATTTTGCGACGCAAAGAAGGATGCGAATACTGCTATTATTATCGCGGCAAACAATCTTCTTTTCATATACTTTCTTCCTTACCCTTGAACATTTTTAAAAGAAAAATAGTAATGATTGCTTCGGCTACACCTATTATTGCATGAACACCCAGCATGGCTTTCGTCACGCTAAGAACAGGTATCTTTCCTGATAATCCGACTTCCAGAGAACAAGCAAAGGCAGCACCGATAACAGAAGCCCATGCAGCAATAAACACGGCAATATTTTTATTTCTTAGCAGTTTATTCAAATATTCATACAAATAATAACTAAGAAGACATCCTATTAGCCCCATATTAATTATATTTGCCCCTAAACTTATCATCCCTCCGTCTGCGAAGAATAATGATTGAACCAATAACACAATAAAAATTACCAGAGTTCCGGCAAAAGGCCCTAATATTACGGCAGCAAATATTCCTCCGAGTAAATGACCGGAAGTACCCTGGCTGACAGGGAAATTGAACATCTGGGCCGCGAATATCCAGGCAGCCACTACCCCCATTTTCCTGATCTTTTCACTGCCTAATTTTGTCAATGCAAGTTTTCCGTTTTCGTATATATTTGCCAGATTTGCCCCTGCCGCCGCTAAAACTCTCTTCGGAACTGCAACTGTGATTGCTTTTAATACTTTACTGAAGCAATATCCCAATACTCCTATTGCCGCTCCCAGCAAACTAATAGAAGTCTTTGGACCCAGAAACCCGTCAGGTATATGCATTTATACTCCTCCTTTGTGTTACTTTTTATATTTTCGTGCTACATTAGTTAAAAAAATATTACAATTCCAATCCCGAGGTCGTTTTAGCCGCCGAACAATGCTTTACACCTTTCAAAGAGGACATTTTATTCGCAAGCTGTTCGACTTTCTTCACATTTCCTTTTGCCGCCACTATCTCAAGACAATTGTCATGATCCAGATGCACATGCTGGGTGGAAATTATAACTTCGGAGTAGTCATGCTGAATGTCCATTAGCTTATTTACCAGTTCTCTTTTGTGGTGGTCATAGACAATCACTATACCGCAGGCAACCTTACCGTTTTTTGCCCATTCCTCTTCAATCAGGTTCTTTCTGATAAGGTCTCTTATCGCTTCCGACCGGTTGGAATAATTCTTTTGCTCAATATATTTGTCGAACTTCTTAATAAGCCCTTCTTCTATGGAAACTCCAAACCTCACAACTCCCGGCATCTCCGCTCCTCTATCGTGTTACGAATACTATAATTGTAGCATAATACCAAATATACATCAATCACAATCGCAGGATGCATCAGCCCCGCGAAGCGTCCCAATTATTATCCCCGCCGCACAACCAACTCCGCTTCTTACTTCCAATGCATTAAAAGCACAGTTCTTTTTACACGCCCCGCACTCCATACAAGCATCAAGGGATACAATTACTGCTTTCTTATTACTAATTGCGAATACTTCGTGAGGGCAAACTTTTACACACATGCCGCAACCCGTACAGGCCTTGGCGTCAAGTTTAAGTGTTGATACATTACTTAGATATTGCATAGTTTTCTCCTTAATCCAGCAAACTTAACACAAACCCGAAGACTTAAACTCGAAACTCGAAAAAACCAAAAATAGCAAATCAAAAATAAAGAAACATCCTACCTTAATATTTCTTTTTTGCCTTTTTCCTGATTTATCTTCTTTTTCGAATTTCTAGTTTCGAGCTTCGAATTTTGCGTAGTATCTTAAATTAAAAGAAACTAACGACTATTCCAGCCAGCACCGACAACACTACCGCCGGTATTGCATACCTCATTTCTTTCTTCACGCCGGAGAGAGAGGTGTAGGTACTGCAACCGGTGAAATTTAGGGCTAAAAAG
>MFGS01000153.1:31012-31567 GCA_001778355.1 Candidatus Firestonebacteria bacterium RIFOXYA2_FULL_40_8 | reverse complement strand
ATTTTTTCTTTCATATTTGCCCTTTCGAAAAAGCGTCTAAAGTCCTTAATGTCCATAAAGTCTATAAGGTCTTGCATTAAGGTGATATTTATTATATTGGCGGAGTGCTTTATTCCGCCTTCCATAAATTGTCAATTGTCAATTGTCAATCGTAAATTCTATTAAGTATTATACCACTAACGGAAAGAAAGTCCATAAGGTTTATAAAGCAAGGGGTTTGTCAGTTTTTCGATTATGAAATATTTTCGTAGTAATTTGGACAGTATATCGCGAAGAATGCTTTAAATTAGAATTAAAATATGAAGACTCCACTAAAAAAGACCTTAGACCTTATGGACGTTAAAGACCTTACAGACTGTTCCTACCTCACCACTCTTCTTGGAGAGATAAATCTTTTCTTTTCTCCGCCGCCTTTATTTTTGGACTCTTCACCGAAAGTCATACCTATCGAAATCCTGTGGGAGTCCATTAAGCCGTTTGCGGACGGAATGAATGCGTAGTCGATACTCTGTATGGAATTTTCCAGTAAAGTACCTCTATAACCAACACCGATAC
>MFGS01000153.1:11236-30998 GCA_001778355.1 Candidatus Firestonebacteria bacterium RIFOXYA2_FULL_40_8 | reverse complement strand
CCGTCGTTAACACGGTAGCCCAATCTTCCAAAAAATGTTTTTTGATAAGAGTACTCCAGGCCCGTAAACACCTTAAAGGTCCTTTCATTATCATAAGAGCTGTCAACCGAGACCGTGAGGTCATGTTCGGGATTTAGCGCAAATAGGTATTCCGCGCCGACTCTTCCGGAACGCGGCAGTTTGTCTTCATAATCTATATACTTAAGAGACCCTATAATATTATACCCGGCAAAACCCAGGATCAAATTTTCCATTTTATAGGTACCGCCGATATCGAACGTGAGGGTGGCGGCGTTGTAGGTTTCCACAAGCGAAGACATCAGGTATTTTACCGTCACACCAAGATTAAGATTTTTCATAAGAATATTTTTCATACCGAACGCGCCGGAGAAAAGATAGTCGTTCTGCGCCGATCTGACCACGGAATTTCCAAGAGAGTCTATCACGTCCATACTCCCGCCCTGAAAAGCAAAAACACTGATACCAAAAACGCCGAGACCCTTAAGAGGTGTTACAAAAGCCCCGTACTCATATCCGGTATCCAGTACCCCTTTTATATACATAGCGCCAACCTGCATATTTTCTATATCCGCCAGCGCTCCCGGATTATAATTTATAGAATAGACATCTGAAGCGGCAACAAAAGCCCCGCCTCTCGCGGAAGGTCTGGCGCCCGGACAGGTATCAAGCATAAACCCTCCGGCAGTTCCGACACCCGCGTATGTTGACACAGTCAGGAGCATTGTTAAGACGAGAATTATAAATGTTTTCATTTTACCACCACCACTTTTTTAGTCAATCTGACGCCGCCATTTTCTATGATGACCAGATACAATCCGCTGGAAATTGTCTCCCCTCCGGTGTTTGTACCGTTCCAATAATAGGAGTACCTGCCGATATCTTTCGTTTCATCGACCAGCACTTTAATCAGTTTGCTCTGTATTGAATAAAGCGAAATTTTCAGATTCCCGGAAGAGTTTACGTCAACTTTCACTTCGACATTTTCATTGCTCAGAGGCTTAACAAGGGTATTTATCAAAGTCACATCCGGAGGAATGTTGGTACCGGTAGTCACCGTCGAGGTTGAGGAAGCATATGCATACTTCGCCCGCATATTTGTTTGATCATTGTAAATTATATGAATGGAGTCGCTTTGTCCTATGCAAATTGCCGAAGCATAACCAACTTTACCGGTTGAATCAAGAACCTGAACGGTCCAGCCGCCCGAGGAAGTTGACTTTGCATATTTCAAATCATCAAAAGAAGAATCGGCATAAGCCAGATGAACCACGCCCTTGCTGTCAATGGCGCCTTTTAGATAATAGCCGACTTTTGATTCCCCGACGTCTACATCTACAACAGACGAAGTACTTCCGTTATAAATACCGCATTTTACATCTTCGTTTACATAATCATAGAAAGGTACGTATACAAGGCCCCCATACGTAAGGAGATCCATATAGCTGCTATAATTAATTCCCGGAATATTTCCGACCTCCGCCCAGGAGCCAAGTACTTTTCTATAAATGCCGAACCCGCCGCCGGAGGAATGAGCGCCAATTGTCACATTTCCGGAAACGTCACAGGTAATGGCAGGCGTATAATAATAGGCGTTGATATTTTCCGGAGCATTAAAACTTCCGCCCTGATTATTTCTGTATTTCAGCGAGCCGGAATTGTCATCATAAACCAGATGCGCGGCATCGTCCGTCACATTAACTGCAATTGCAGGATCCGACAGAGAACTGGCTGCGCTTATTAATGTTGTCGAGGTCCAGGAAATTCCGTTCCATTTCGCATATTTTAAATTATACTCATAAGAGGAACCCAGATCCTTCATTGTAATATAGGCCAGATGAATGTTTCCATTTTTACCAATCGCGATATTGTGCGCTCCGCCCCATGAGTATTCAGCAGCAGCCAGCTGTTCCACCGGATTCCCGCTCCAGCTTGTGCCGTTGCCGGTAAAAAGAAATACTTTATACGCAGAAGCCGACGAGTCATATTCAGCCGTGATAAAATATTTTAAAGCTCCGTAGGATACAATTTCCGTCTCATCCAGATAATTACACACCTCAGTAGGTATTTCCGTTATCGTCCACTGTGCGGAAAACGACAGAGCCGCGGAAATAACAAGCATACAAACAATTTTTTTCACATTCCACCTCATAGGTCATAGTAAAATAACTGTTAATAAATGCAGGGAACCTCTTTCACCCTAATGATATAGAATGATAACTTAAAAAAAGGGGAAAGTCAAACGATAATAATATCAGATTGAATATAAGGGCTGTTTTAATCAGGGGTTATTAAACTTTTCAGGCAGCGATTATTTGTAAAGTAAATTCATTTTCCTCCTACCAAAATTAAATCAGCTTCTGTTATCTGGATTTTTAGTTTGATCTTTTTTTTCAGCCAGTTGATATACTCTTTATTTGTCCTGTTTCCACAATTTTGCTCAGCAATCCACAACGGATAGGAAGCCTGAAATATTAAATTCGCAACGTGCAGCATGACATAATTATTTTTTCCGCTTTTTTTCGCCTCCATTAACTCCATTGTTTCAAGAAAATTTTTATAATCAACTGCTCTTTCCGTTAGTAATGCTTTTTTGCCAATATACTCCCCGTACTCGCTTTTTAAGCGTGTAGCCGTGAAGTATTTGTCGTAATCTTTTTGTTTAAGCATATTCTCACGTAAATAATTATTTTTAATTGCTTCGTAATATTTTCCACTAAGCTTCTCGTTTGTTTTTTCAAGAAGTAAGAGATACTTTTTTGGATTCTCCTTGACGGGCCCCATTATTCTACAGCCGGCACTATTAATTTTTACTAAAAGATCAAGAACCATCCAGGTTGAATTGCTGTTCAAGTCTAACGTCTCCATCTTCTCGGAATAATCACAAGCATTATAAATATATTTCATACATGCATTTAGCATTTTTTCATAGCCGGAGTCAGCTTTAAAGGAACCATCATATTTCATCTTCACGATGAAGGTTTCAAACGCATTTGTAAAAATACCAAGATTATATGCGGTAATTTTTGATTTGATCTTTTTCAGTTCCGATGCATCTATTTTGTCCAGTGCAGCAAAATAATCAAAAAACTTTATTTCATCAGAACGGGAGGCAAGGTACATCTGCACAAGCTCCCTCGGACAGTCATTATCTATGAGTAATTTCTCTATTTTTGTTTCTTCTTTTTCTTTAATCTTTTGACCGGCCAAAGCATATTCACAATTTCCGTATATTTTTTCGCCTATTTTTCCTATATTGCTCTTTCCATCATGCGGAGCCGTCTTATCTATGTACCGGTTCGCAACTAGTAAAACTTCCACTCCATTTATTTTAAACTTGTACGGATTTGTAAATTCCGCTTTTAGATCAGGGTCTTTTTGGAGCTCTTTCCTGTCAAATATTTTGACATTACCTTTTATATGACACTGATAAGCTGTTATTGCTTTTTCAGAAAAATTTAGCTCTCTTCTTGTTTTTTCAAACGGAAAATGATAATACTTTTCGCAAAACTCTTCTTCGGATAATTTATAGCCTTTGTTTTGAGCTATTCTTTCATATTCCTGCACCTTCATTTTTTTAATATTTGTATCAACATAATCAATGCTAACTGCCGAAAATACTAAAGTGATCGTAATAACTAAAAGATATTTCTTGCTTTTCAAGCTCTCTTTTCTTTTCCCGGCCAATACTTTTAGCAGGAATATCAAAACAGTTGCAACCAGGAATAAACAGAGTATTATCCAACCATAAATATCGAGAGTAATATAAAATGCTTTTTCCGCTATTTCAGGGGATTTTGGCATGACAGCAAGAAACAGGGCCGCCAATAGAAACAATATAATACCGGCAATTGACTTATCCTTTAATCCTTCCGCTTTTTTATTAGCAAAGGTGTATAATGCGAGTAAAAACAGAACTGCCGAGAAAGTGTACGTGGCATTATTACTTAGAATATCTACTATCCGCTCAAAATATTTTGATTCTTCCCAGGAATAGAAATGGGTTCTTTCTTCTTTCAGATATTTACCTGTCAGCAGCAAATACGATAATAATACATCACCAAAAATTGCGGACAATAAGGCGTTAAGCGTATCTTTAGAAAAAGTCCCGAAGAAAATTGCTGTAGCAAAAATAAGCAGCAGGAACTCCCAAAGCAGGGCAATGCTTCCGTCTTTATAAAATAATGCTATTTCAAAAACACTGAAACCTGCATTTTTCATTCCGACCATAGTTATTGTGACTAATAAGCCAATAGCAACAGTAATACCAGCAAAAACAACTAACTTATTTGTAAATATCTTTATTCTGCTTAACGGTTTAGACATAAGAAAGTCTGTTGTTTTGGACTCTTTCTCCCCGCCTACTATTAAAATACCGACCGTCAGTATTAGTATCATAATGATAAAAGGATGCACGGAATAGAGGTATTTAAAAGATTCGCTCTTGGATCCGAGTATAAAACCGAGAACGGGATATGCGAGGATAATTGCCAGTCCGGCATAAAGGATGTTTTTTATGCCTTTCAATTCTTTTATTATCAGCTGAACGTTTATCACTTTACCCCCTTCTTTCCGTGTAGAATTTGAAAGACAAATAATAGCACAGTAAGGACAGTACAAGATTTGAAAATATCATCGTTGCCACAAAATATGTTTTGGCAAGATCAATTGCGATTATCATTTGTTCGTAGTATTGTTTTGCAAAAGATTGATATAAATGAAGCAAATTTGCATCGTTTCCAGCATCATAGACGCGTCTAAACGCCAAAGAAACAGAAAAGTGGATATCATTTGCACTTTCGAATATTTCATACACACCTGAACCGTAATAACACATGGTATAGAATGTCCATTCCGCTAAAATCCACATTAAAACGGACATTAAAACACATGACAATGTCCTTTTCATCACAGTAGAGATACAATATGACAGTGCAGACGAAAACACAAGCATACTTGTTATTATATATATAATTTCTGATTTTAATTCTATGTTCACTCCATTTTCGATGTATGGAGGCATCTTAAAGTACAGGTTTTTATAAGACGGCTTTATATAGTTCAACAAGAGTATTAAAATGATTGTAAAAGTAATGATTACAGCTGTTTTCGCAAGCCATATCTGTTTTTTTGTCGCCGGAAGGGATTCAGTAAATATCAGGGAATTTGTTTCTTTCTCCGTCCCGAAAACATAAACTCCCGCTACAAGAGAAAAACAAACCATTATTCCAAGAGAAAGAAAGAAATTATTTTTAGCTGCGAAGAATACCATTAAGGAAACGGCAATAAACCATAAGGATAACTTTAAAATATCTTTCGTAAATATTTTAAGCAGCCCTTTCATATCCTTCCTCCGGCGTAGGCTACAAATATTTCTTCCAGGTTCATATCGTACACGTCAAGGGATTCCGGTTTTTCTTTTTTTATCTTACTTAAGATTTCTTCCCCAAAGTTTTCTACAATAGTCACAAGCTCCCTTCCGTCTGCTTTTTTACATATTATTCCTCCAAAATTGACTTCCGGCGCCTTTTCTTTAAAAACCGAGCGTATCCTTTTTGTCTTTGTTTTCAGCTCATCTATAGGCGCCGAAACAAGAAGTTTTCCGGCTTCTATTATTCCCACCCAGTCGGAGACCCTTTCCACTTCGTTTATCTGGTGCGAGGAGAAAAAAACTGTTCTCCCTTCCTCCTGTATCAGGCTTACGACACTTTCAAGAAAATCCCTTCTCACGATAGCATCCAGACTGCCTGTCGGCTCATCCAGTACCAGAAGTTCAGGTTTAAACGCAAGCGCAAGGAGCAGCGCTACCTGCGCGTACATACCGCGTGAAAGCTCACTCAGTTTTTTCTTTTCGTCCAAATTAAAGCGCTTTAAAAACTCCGCCGCCAGCTTGTCATCCCAGGTTTTGTAAAAACTTTTCGTGAAAGATATGATTTCTTTTATTTTCATATTGTCATACATCTTCTGATTTTCAGAAACGTAACCCGTTCTTTTTCTTATCTCGACTGCTTCTTTTTCATTTTTCGGGTTATACCCCAGCACGTTTACCTCGCCGGATTTAGCGCTTAATAAACCAAGAAGTATCTTAATTGTAGTAGTCTTCCCGGCGCCGTTCCTTCCTAAAAACCCGTAAACACTTCCCTTCGGAACGTTTAAATTCAGACCGTTAACGGCATTTTGCAGGCCATAAACCTTTTTAAGGTCTTTTATTGTAATAACATTTTCACCCATAAAACCTCCTATTTCTCCAGCTTTTTGAACTTCTCTTTTAGTAATTTCTCTATATCTTCTTTACTCAGCCCAAGGTGAAAAGCTTCTACTGCGATCTGATCGGCTAACGAGGAAATAGATTTTATCCTTTCATCTTTACTGAGTGTAGATGTTTTATCTGACTTACCTGCAACAAAAACTCCCCTTCCCCTCTGAGTATATAGAAAACCTTCTAATTCCAGCTCTCTATAGGCTTTTGCGATAGTGTTCGGATTTACTCTGAGTTCCAGGGCAAGCTGGCGGACAGAAGTTACCGGCTCATCTTTCTTTAACATCCCGGCTGCAATCATCCTTTTCACCTGGTTTTTTATCTGCAGGAATATCGGCAGACCGCTATTTGGATTTACTTCAATGTACATTAACCCGCCTCCACTGTATCACTGTACTACTTATGTAATACAGTATAACATACATTTTTATTTTGTCAAGGGATTTTTGTAAATTATTTTGGGAGGTCTTAGCCCGGGACAACAAGGCAAGTGGTATTTATTATCTTGGCGGACGTTTTTCCAGATTGTCAATCAAAACTGTGTTGCAACCTCATTTTCGATTTGACATATCACAATAGATTGTAGTTACTCGATTAATCGAGCGTACCTTTTGCGCCTGATGCTTATTTGCCCGCCAATCTTTTTGGAGGGAATCAGGCAACTACATTATGACACAGTCTCAATCGTCAATCGTAATTTTTCTTTGCTTAACTTACTACTTGCTTTTGCCAAACCTCTAAACATCCAACCATCCAAGCCTCGATCTTTTCAGATCTCGCGTTTTCCTTCCAGTGCCCTTGCCAGCGTTACTTCATCCGTGTATTCAAGCGAAGCACCCATAGGGATGCCAAGAGCCAGACGGTATACTTTTACGCCTAAGGGTTTCAGGATTTTACTCAGGAATAACGCAGTGGCTTCGCCTTCTACGTCGGGATTTGTGGCGATGATGACTTCGGAGATTTTTTCCGGTTCTATCCTTCTAAGAAGCTCTTTTATCTTCAGATCTTCTGGGCCGATACCGTCAAGGGGAGAGATACTTCCCATGAGGACATGATAAACGCCGTTAAATGAACCGGTTTTTTCCAGCGAAAGAATATCCAGCGGTTCTTCCACTATGCAGATAACATTTTTGTTTCTTTTGTTTGAACTGCAAACGGGGCAGGGATCGGACTCCGTAATGTTGTAGCATTTTGAACAATACCTGACTTTTTCTTTTACTTCCGCCATCGCGCGGGCGAGGTTATCAATATCTTCTTTACCGGATTTTAATATATGGTAGGCCAAGCGTTGGGCTGACTTGGGGCCGATACCCGGGAGCTTCCCGAGCTCGTTAATTAATTTTTCGAGTGAGTTCGCGCTAAATCTTTCCATGTTCTTCTTTCTTTAGAATTCTACCGCCGAACATATCTTTGGCGGTTTTAACTTCTGCGTTTGCGGGTACCCTGTTTTCAGTCTGGGGTTTATGCACCGCGGGCGCTTTATCTGTTTTAGCGCCGGCAGGTACCGCTTTTTCCAGGGATGGTACGATTTCCATAACAATTTTAAATGTTTCTTTAAACACTTCTTTTATCTGCACCGCGCCGGTGGTTATACTGTCTCTTACAAATTCATTCGGCGCCTTCACATAGACTTTATTATTCTCCACCTTATACGGTGTTACCGAAGCCAGAGAAGGTGATAACGCTCTGCTTTTGGCTTTCATAGCTTCAACAAAAACCGGCCAGTTTTTTATTATCCTTTCAAGATTCTCCCGGCTGTCCCCAGTGATATCCACTTCTTCTATATCGGAAAAACCCCCGCCTTTTTCCGGCGTTTTTGCCACGGGTGTTTCCAGTATCTCTTTTACATCAGAAGCAGTGCTCTCCGTTTCAGGCGCTGAACTTTCCGTTATTTGAGCTGAAGCACCGCCGGCGGAAATACTTTCCAGGCGGTTAATAACTTCAGGCAAACTGAGTAAACTGTCCATTCTTGTTATCTTTACGCATGCAATCTCTATTAAAACCCTTTGATACGAGCTGTATTTCATGCTCTCTAAAAGCTCGGTCAGTATCTTTATCGTGTTAATTATTTTGGTTTCCGTCACGGTCGGAACAAGGAGTTTCAACCCCTTTATCTCTTCCGGGTCTATCATCTCCATAAAATCCTCGGGAGATTTGGTCAGCTTGACAATAAGAAGGTTCCTGAAATACTCAGCAAGATACTTGGTGAATAACACCGGGTCATAACCCACACGGTAAATATCATCGACGAGCTTTAATGCGCCCTGGGTATTTTTATCGATAAGCATCTTCGAAAAAGAGGCAAGCATCTCCCGGTTAACGGATTCAAGGAGTTTTTCCACATCTTCAAGTTTTACTTCCCCTTCCGAATAGGAAATGACCTGATCCAGAATAGATTCCGCATCACGGAGCGCCCCGTCAGAGTTACGCGCTATTACCGTAAGGACCCGCTGGTCCACATTGATCTTTTCTTTTTTAAGTATCGTCGAAAGAAGCCCGACAATTTCCGCCACGGTCAGTTTTCTGAAATTATACTTCTGGCACCGCGAAGCAATTGTTGCCGGAACCTGATCCATCTCCGTAGTTGCAAAAATAAATTTTACATGCTCGGGCGGTTCTTCCAGGGTTTTAAGCAGTGCATTGAACGCTTCATTGGTGAGCATGTGGACTTCGTCAATAATATATACTTTATAACGCCCTCTCGCAGGCATGTATCTTACTTTCTCGCGAAGGTCCCGTATCTCGTCAATACCCCTATTGGAAGCACCGTCAATTTCTATTATATCAGTGGAGATACCCGCGGTTATTTCGGTGCAGTGCGAACATTTATTGCAGGGTGTTGCCGTCGGCCCGTTCTCGCAGTTTATCGCCTTGGCAAGGATCCTGGCTATACTGGTCTTTCCGACCCCCCGAGGTCCGAAAAATAAAAAAGAATGCGCGATCCTTTTGGATTCAATCGCATTCTTAAGGGTCTTAGTAATATACTCCTGCCCGATAACTTCATCGAACGTCTGCGGACGGTATTTCCGGGCTAGTACGAGATAAGACATGTTTCTCCTGAGAAACCGTTTATAAGGTTTTTAAAGTTTGTAAGCAAAGCTTTTCTCGCTATGAAGATATATATCATTGTCAACATCCGTTGACAAAGCGAGATAAGGTTCGTAAAGTTAAATCTTGAATAATTTATTATTTTTCTTAACGCTGTTTTTGAGCAATAGACAATAGAACATTAGAACGCAATTGAACCCTATTATCTCTATTCTTTCTACCCTTCATAGCCGATTTTTTGGCTATAGAAGTCCTTTTTCTATTGTCGATTTTCTATTGTTCAATTGCTCTACCATAAATCTGAGTCGCAGATTTATGGTGGAGAAGACCGGGATCGAACCGGCGGCCTCTGCCTTGCGAAGGCAACGCTCTCCCAACTGAGCTACTTCCCCAACCAAATTACTGATTACTTATAACTAATTTCTAATAGTTGATAAAGAACTCCGCGTGCATTCCTAATATTTTATTCTTACATTTTGGAAAGTCGCAACGCTCTCCCAACTGAGCATATTTTGCTGACTTTCATGGAATGAAAGTCGTAAAATATCCTTCCTATCAAAACAAGCCGCTTAGCGGCTTACTTCCCCAATCCAATTACTAATTACTGATAACTAATTGCTAATTAACAGCAATGAAGCTTTAAAAGCGCTAGGGTATTATATCAATAAAAGCCTGATATTTCAAATGGAAAGACCGAAAAGCTGGAAAGCTTTTCAATCTGCAGTAATATTATTTTAACGGGGTTTCATATTTTTTTAACGTCATCTTATAGGTTTGCTGAACATAATCAACAACTTCTGATAAAGAATCTTTTGATGCAACCAATAAGTCATTAAACTCCCATGTGCCGTCTTGCGTAATGCTTTTATTAATAAAAAATATGTATACTCCATATTGGTCAATGGATTTCCAATTCTTTGTAACGATAGCCATGGTGCTGTCTGATTCAAGAATGCTGTCAATAATAATACTTTGATTTTCAATTGCTTTAAATTCTCCTCTTAATACGGCACCCCCTTCAGATTGAAATAACGACGAATAGAACACCGGACTTTGAAGTTTTACTAAGGCAACTTTATCGCTATGCAATAGGGCGTTAATTATCTTGTCTTTCAAGATATTTCTGTCAGGATATATCCAAGACTTATCACCCCGAATCCATTCTAAATGTGCCTTTGCCTTTGTAAAAGGACGAACCATCCAACTATCAAAATCACTGTTTTCATTACTTCCAACCTCACTAAATACTTTTAAGGCTCCTTCATAATCTTTTTTATTAAACGCGTCAAATCCTTTTGCATTGATGTCACTTAAGACCAGTACAATATAGCCATGAAGGCTGTTTTTTTCACCTTGAGATAAAGATTCATCTTCTTTGTATTTCTTTTTCAATATTTTATCAAAACCTTCTTCCTTCCAGAGCACATAGCCACATGTAGGTTTGACCGGAGAAAAAACATATTTTATTGTTTTATTATCATCAAAACAGCATTCACCAAGGCGATATTTCCAAACAGTTGCACCTAAATATTTATCTACATATGTTTTTTCTGGTGAACCCAGCAACTCCTTAACTCTATTTTCATTATCTCCTATTTTTACTTCTTCAATGTGCTTCATAAACCTAATATCAGGATCTTCCTCAACACCGTTACTCCCAATAGTTGCGCAGGAAACAAGCGCAAATATAGAGAAGATAAATATTGGAACTACCAACAAACGGTCTTTAATCTTTTTCATTTTACCCTCTTCCTATTTTCGCTGATCTTTTTAAAGACTATATAGGTTGAACCAATTAATGCACCGGCCAAACCATTTATTATTATACCCTTGATCAAATACATCAAACCGAACTTATATTCACCGGTAGACAGCATCATTATTAAAAGTGGTAGACTATTGAAAATAAAATTAATTAGTACTGTTGCTAAAACAAATTTCACACACCTTTTCAAATAGGATGAATGAAGATCATCAAACTTTCTCTTAAATATCTTGTAATACATTAAACCCATTAATGCAGGCACTACCGCATAAAGCAAACTCATGATTATTGCAATGAAAACCGATCCTGAAACCATTTGATTGAACGATAAAAGTGATACAACAACGGGAAATATCATTAAAGCCAAAAACGCCCCGCCTTCCGCATCCATGCCATTTGAGGACCATACAGCATATAATAGAACATTAAGAATACAAATACCTACACCAAAAATACTCCATGATAAAACGTTTTTTATTCCTATATGTTTCATTTTCCCTCAGTCTTTCATCTTTGTCATTAAAGCAAATAACACGTTCATTTATATAAACTCTGAATAATGGGCAATCTTTCATTTAATTTATCAGACAGCATTGGAAAAACAGTTGTAGTATTGTCGCCTTCGAATATTTTTATTTCATATGGTTGCTTAAGAATTTGTGTAAGATAATAGAAAGTAGCCATATCTGCAAAATCTTCCGCCCAATTTTGACTGCCATATAATGAAACAAACGGAGATTTACTCAGATTCATATAATATGCTTTATCGAAAAGAACTCTGCGCATTGTATAGTATGCCAAACCTGACCTTCCTTTAAAATCATATTCCTTATGTGGATTATTATACTCCAACCAAATATCTTTGGTAAATTTCGTATTCTTATTTTTCAATTTCCTTAAATACTTTACATCTTCAGCTAAATATGGTGTTATACCCAATTCCAGATCAACAACGTGGTTTGATTCATGCAACAATCCATATAGAAGCGCTTTGTATTTACTTCCACAGTTTACGACAATTTTTCCATTTCCAGGAATAAAACAGCAGTTTTCTTTGTATGTAAGCCACTGCGAAATATCTTCTTTTAAAAGCACAGAATTAATAACCATATATACATACATATTATTGTTTTTATCCATTACCCAGTTTGTACTGCCCCCGCCATCATAATCATTAATAAAATATATTCCTATCAGCTTGGCAGCCAACACATCTCTGTTTAACTTTGGCAATAGATTTAAATATTTTTCAAAAAGAAGTTTTTCATCCCCAGTCGGTATATATGTAGAATATTTTCCGTATACTTGTTGCTTTTTTAGATCGTCAAGAACAAAGTCAGGTGCAATCTTAATCCTTTCTAAAAGTGAAGTATTTTTATTAAAGTTATAATTTTCAAAATATAAGGCAGGATGCTTTTCGGGATGCTTAATTATATCCCTGCAATGCTTTTCAACAGAATCATCGCGAGTAAAATACAACAATGCCGCAATAGCAACAACAAGCGCTATCACAATAATCCCTAATATTTTAAGTACGGTTCGAAATATCTTCATATTTTTATTTGATCAACTTTAATAAATTCAGCATACCTATTATAAGCCACAAAGCAGCAATCGAAAATACATAATAAATCGCCAAAAAGTGTACGTCTATAACCTTTCTGACTTTTGGAACAAGTAAATATATTACGCCTATTATTATAATTGGCGTAATAATCGACAATATTATTAAAAGTATATTTACAGTACGCATATGCAACCGTCCGTTATTTAATTAATTGTTGTTAAACGAGGGACAGCTGTCCCTCGTTTTTATAGTTCTTCTATGTACTCTTTTGCATCACAATCCTTTGGGTCTAGAGCAAGTACTTTCCTAAAATCTTTCAGAGCATTATCTTTTTTTCCAAGCTTGAAGTAAGCTACACCTCTATTGAAGTAACAGTTAGAAAATTTCGGCCATTCTTTTAACACTAAATTGAAATCTTTAATTGCTTCGGCATGTTTATTAAGCTTCCCAAGCGTTAGGCCTCTATCAAAATAAAACTTGCAATGCTTATTATATTTCAACGCTGAATTCAAGCTTCGCAGAGCCTCTTTATATTTTTCTAGAAATAGATATGCATTTCCCTGCAACCCATATGCAGCTTTATGCTGAGGATCTCTTTTAACCGCAGCAGCACACTCCTTTACCACATTTTCATGCTTTTTTAGTTCTGAATATATAATAGCTTTACAGTATGACACATCATACATTCCTTTAGCCAATTTCTCAACTTTACTAAATGCTATAAGCGCTTCTCTGTGTTTCCCATCATTCCTTGAAAGTTGAACACCCTTTTCATAATATAAATATGCTTTCTCAAGGTTATCAGACGTTTTCACTTTTCTGATATTATTTTTCATCTTTCTTCCTTCCTCCTGCGAAAACCGAACCAATCTGCTGGGCGTACAAGCTCCTCCCGGGTAATGGGTGCTTTAACTGTTTTGTCTTTTTAAATATTGACTAATACAATTTTTTATAATTTTAAAGTATTCTTTTGGCTCCATATAAGACTCATAAGATCTAAAGCTACCATTTATAGAATATGCATCCATTAAAGATCCTTCTTCGTGTGGTAGAAATAGTACTGGAAGTGAGTCATGAACAATAGAACTTCGCATTTCATATAAATATCTTAACAGTGTATCCAGATAACCATCTAACTTATCTATATTTTGATTTAACCATTCCAAGCAATAACAAAGCGGACTCGTTTTACTAGAACTGCAAAGATCAACATTATCAATAAGATTTTTATTTTTAAATTTACAATCACAGTCAAATTCTTTAAACATTACGTGCCTTAATGGAAGAACTGGGCCTTCACGGAATTTATACTCGTCCGAAAACAGAAAATGACTCAGTAGTTCAATTTTTTCATTTTTTTGAAGATTTTCCTTCATAAAATCAACAAATTTATCTTTTTTACCTTGCTTCCCGCTCGCTGCTAAAGATTCAACAACAAATATACTTACCAAAACCCCCATAAAAGCAATTTCTTTGTTAATGTTTTCCGAATATTGAAGTAGTCTCAAAGCAGATATTATTTTGATTTTTTCCAAGTCATTAAACTTATTACAATTTATATCGCTCTCGGCCTCACTAAAACCTAATACCTTTATTAATAATGCCTTGAAATTATTATTGATTTGATTCTTTCTGTTTTCTATTTCGTATTTAGCTACTTCTTCACTATTCAATTCGTTCATTTCCCCTCGTTTATTATACAGCTACATTCACCGGTTTCCACAATATATACATTCCCATTATTATCAACAGCAATAGCTATTGAACTTCCAGGATTAATGCTAATCTCTTCCGGTTTGAACCCATATCTTGTCCACGCTCCAATAAATTTCCCTTCAGAGTTAAATTTATGAATTCTCCCAGATCCCCAGTCTAAAACATATACAATATCTTTGTTATTGTCTATTGCTATTTCGATTACACCAGAAAAATTACCATCTTCCTTTTCGTAATTCTTTAATTCACGTAAATATTTACTTTTTTCATTATATTGCTGTATGCGCGACGATTTTCTATCCGCTACGTACACATTATCTTTTTTATCTATGGCTATTGATATTGGTTCTTTAAACTTTCCGGTCCATTTACTCAACAACTTTCCTTCTTGATTGAATATATGTATTTGTGAACCTTCTTCGTCTGCAACATACAAGTTTTCTTTGCTGTCTACAGCTATTTTCGCAGGATAGCTAAATGATATTGGTAATTTGTTTACAAACTTCCCATCAGAATTATATTTTTGGATTCTATTGTTACGACAGTCAGCGACATAAATGTTTCCTTTTCCGTCTAAAGCAATTCCTATAGGATTATCAAATTGATCATCTTTAGAACCATGACTCCCCCATTTACCCAAATACTTGCCATTCGAATCAAACTTTTGTATGCGAGACAAACTCCTATCTGCAATATACACATTGCCTTTGCCGTCAATAGCAATCCCTTCCGGATAGTAAAAGGCACCATCTCCATTTCCCTTGTTTCCCCATTTGCAGATATATTTACCATCAGAACTATATTTAACTATAATGGCGTTACCGCCATCTCCATATAAATAGCTAATGGCAAATAATGTAATCATGGCAATTATGTTAATTCTTATTATTTTTTTCATTTTTCTTTCTTCCAATAATCCTGATAATATTTTATTTGTTCATCCAGTTTTACAGGATGATTATGTAAATGCCGCCAGTAGGAATCTAAAATTATCCCGGACATATCGTCAGGATGATGAATTCCCTTTGAAACAAACCATGCCCCAAGTCTTGAGTCTTTTTGTCTTATCCAATTATTTCGGATCCACATTCCAAGTCCCATGTGATAATCAATCATATCTTTTTCTGCCTTATTCTTAATTTCTTCAATAACTTTTAAATCGAGAGTCCGGTTTAACTCAATAAAACAATCATCCAAATCCTTTGGGATGATAGCTGTTTTGCTTTCATTTTTCTTTAATTCCTCATATCTTTTCGGATCCGTTATTCTATACGAATCATCACAAATAATTTCAAATGCTTTACCTGTCTTTTTATTAAATAAAACGCTAGGGAATGTTGATGCTGCTCGGGGAGCTTCAAACACCCACTGCTCTGTCAAATTATCTCTATCAATAATTTTAGGCGTAGACCGCATAACACCTTTTACTTCACTACGCGTCATACCTATTTTCAATAACTTACATTTTTGTATGTTCTGCGCCGCTTCATGCTGACCTTCATATTTAAAAGTAAAATACGCCATAAATAAAAGACAGACTAATATAGTAATTGCTATGGTAACAATGATCCTTAACTTACTTAGCTTTCTCATTTCACCTCATTCTTATCTGGGAATCCAAAGAATGAATGTTTTCCCCGAAATGCCGAAACTCCCAACAATATTAATGTACAAAAAAGAGTCAAATTTGCGACCATTAAAACTATCCCATATTTAAATTCGTACTGATAGATTACAATCATAACCAATAATTCTAAAACGAACACAGCAATATCAAAATAGATCAACGCCATAATCTTGTTGGCATACATAATATTTGTTTTAATAAAATTTATTAAAAACAGAAGAAGCACGAGTATATATAGAATAACTATTAATAATGAACTAAAATATAATTCTATATCCGGATGCATATTCATGACAAACAATTGATGCCACAATGTATTAACAGAATAAATACACATTGGAACACTCAAAACTACAATAATTACAGGTAATAATATCAAGGCTAGATGTATCAATAATTTGCCTGCTAGTTTCTTCTCTGGAAACAAGAATAGCCTGGTCCCGGCAAAAATCGAAGAAAGAATGTATACAAAACTGAAGAACAAAAAAGCAAAGCCACTTGCTTCCCCTTTTATAGACCAAAGGAATGAAAAATAGCCCACTAAACACGAAAACAGCATAATCAGCTCCAAAAATGAATGTTTTTTCATTCTTTCTTCATTCCTCCTGTGACAGCTGAGAACTTCTCTCGGCATTGTTTTGAAGCTTGGCTATTTTCTATGAAAATACCCCATGGTCATTTTCCAAATCATGGATATTAGTTTTGCATTCATAGTAAATATATTATCATCTTCCTTATGTTCATTCTTATCCAGTTTTTTTGCCATTTTGAGGTCGTTTTCTGACTCCTCTATTTTGCCAACTTTTTTATAAGCCTCACCCCTGCTTGAATACATCCGCACCCAGTTCGGGTCTATCTTTATTGCACTATCATAATCCTTTATTGCCTTATCATATTCACCTTTATTAAAATATATGTTACCCCGTAAACTATATGCATCCTCATAGCGAGGGTTGAGTTCAATCGCTTTATTTAGATCACGAATAGCGTTATCAGTTTTATTCAATTCGCACCAAACATTACTTCTTTCATAATACAAACTATGATCCTTTGGTTGCAGCTTGATCTTTTTAGTGAGTTCGACTGCTTTCCTTTCGGGGGTGTTCCATATAAAGTTTGACTCTGAATCGTGCGTTGCTAATTGATAAACAAACATTCCCATACAACATAAAAGCAAAAGACCATAAGTTAGTAAATTCCCTTTTACGATACTCTGTTTTACTTTTACTTTGTTTTTTTTCTTAAAAAACATTTTCACTATAAAATATTCAATCAATATTGATAAAAAATATGCAGGAATAAGCCCAACAGCGGCAGCTATTGGAACCATCCACCAGAGATCACCTTCATATGGAATTAGCCATGCCGCTTGCCAGGTCACCGAAATTACTTTCCGCCAAATTGTATATAAACCATAGGCACCACCCCCACCACTATTCATTTGGATCTCGACCATTAACAGCCATGAAAGCGGTATTCCGATAATTGTAGAAACGATGTTTGCAAATGCAGATGGCAACACAGTTGCTCTAAATTTGATCTTAAGTATTTTGGTAAATACAATTGCTTCAATAATGATTACCGGAATCAGAGCAATAAGCATCGCCGGGAAAGTTAAGAATATCATCGGCACCCCAACATCAGCATGAGCTAACGTAGGATCCAGGAGTAAAAAGAGCATTGAAAACACCGCAATGTAAAATCGTTTATTGATCTTTGCTAATTTATTTTTCATCTTCCCTTCGCTCCTCCTGTGAAATCCTAGCTGGTTCCCCTGGCGGATGCTTATAATTATATTATATACGACCTTGTATCCTTATTTCCCTAACATTATCTATTCTTATCTTCTGTTTGTTTTTTCCCTTCATTAACAAGATCATTGAGTGCTGTTTTATTAAATTTTCCTAGATATAGCCACGCCGCGGCAGCTTTGTAAAATCCCAGCCATAAGGCTCCAAGTAAAAGAGGTACGTGTAAAGAATGCGCTGAAAACTCCAACTGTCCTGCAAAAAGCGCCCAGATTAACATGGCAGTAAAAAGAAATGCAAGTGTTCCAAGGAGCGCACCGATAACGGCGAATATTATCCTGCTGGGTTTTTTAGAAGAAACATACATTATAAAACTTGTTGGAAAAACCAGAACCGGTATTATAAACCACAGACGTGCTTCAGTTGAAGCGGTTCCGGAAAAATTACGCAACATCTCGAAAATCACTCCCTGAAATAACATAATAAGCCCTACTATAAGATACGTGACAACAAAGAACCCGCTAATAATCATAATCGGAGCAAACGCTACTTTTCCCAAAGATTTAGACAGGTAAAACAACCTTCTTATTTTTTCCATGTCTTCCGGAGAAATAATTGTTCCGAACTCACCTATCACTGTTTGTGTTTTCCTCCTGCTTTCCAAAGCCAACAAAAATAACTGGCCAAGTGACTTATTTTCCGGGTTATTTAATTTTGAAAGATCGAGACTATAAACCATCAGAAGATTATCAGCAAACGTTTCAAGTTCCAGATTATCTACGCCACCCCCTGCCGGATATATAATTCTATATACATCTATCAAAATATCGTTAGGTCCAAAGTTAAGTTTTTTGCCTTTTGGAAAGCTGAAACTTTCAACGAACACCCCTAGAAACCTGCGTATTTCTTCCTTTGGTATCTCCGGATATTTTTCTTTCCACTCTTTTCCCAAGCAAGATCTGGAAAATAACTGGTCCAATCTGTTTCGATTACGCTTCCAATGGATGAAAAAAGTATAAATAAATAATAAAGCCACAAGAACTTCACCAGATAACTTTATTATTTGAGCGGTGTTTTTATCCACAATAACCCTTTCCTCTGCTTCTATATCCATCTTAAAACAAAAAACCCACGTCTAAAATTAGTGGGTTCGAATTTATGCTATGTGTTTACTATCCTGTTAAATCTGTTTAAATTCTTATTCCTTTCCGGGAATGTTCCCATTCGTTTCCCCCTAAACTGAGACAAAAAGTAGATGGCTGATTACGGGCGAAGCTTCTAATTGCAAATGCAATTAGAAGGCTCGATGCTTGCCCGCCAGTCTTTTTGGAGGGAATCGAGCAACTACAATAACCCACGAATAACCTACAATAATCTGATGCGGTTTATATTTTAAAAAACTTTTTCTATAACTCTTTTATCCACTTATGTTTAGGGTCGTCTTTGGGTCTTAGGAGCCGATTGTTGCCGGCCAGGATCCAGAGGTAATATACTCTGTAACCGGGGGCGGCTGCTACGGGGTGATAGCCTCGGGGAATTACAACGAGATCGTTGTCTCTTAAAACGTATACTTCGTTCAGTTTGAAATCATCGGTGTAAACCCATTGAATACCGAAGCCCTGAACGGGGTCTATTTTAAAGTAATATGTTTCTTCGTGTTTTGATTCCCTTGGCATATCTTCTTTTTCGTGTCTGTGGGGGGGCATGCTGGACCAGTTACCTGAGGGAGTCATGGTTTCGCCGACGAGGATCTTATCACCGGCGGTTTTTTCGTAAACTATATCGTAAACATCCCTTTTCCAGTTGGCTTTACCGACTATTCTTCTTCTTACCATATTCGGCGTAATCAGCATCGGACTGCCTTTTGCTTTGCTTTTGGCTCCGCAAATCGCAACTTCCAGTTCGGGAGATACAGCTTCTACGACAAAATTTGAACCGGCAGGGATATATACGGAAGTAGCCTTTCCGTCAAAAACATTTTTTCTTTTTCCTATGTTCTTGTATTCCTTATCAT
>MFGS01000153.1:0-11228 GCA_001778355.1 Candidatus Firestonebacteria bacterium RIFOXYA2_FULL_40_8 | reverse complement strand
ACATTACATTTCCCGCCGAGAATGATAACGACTCTTTCGTGAGTTTTACTTTTGTTCTCATATTTTTGTTTCTTTTTTAACTTAAGCACGGAGAAGTCAATATTTCTTGTTTCTTTCTTTGCGATAGAAACAAGATTGGTAAGGCCGTTTGAGATTTTCTTGCGATAAAGTAAGTTTTGTTTTGACATGGCATAACTCCCTTTCGTATAAATTATGTTAAAACGTTCCACGTTAGCACGTTACTCACGTTCTACACTAAAGTGTTATTATTTATAAAAACAAAGACACTGGATCCTCGACAAAAACACTCGAGGATGACAGAAGAAAACACCTTTGCTCAACTTCTTGTTTGTTTTCGCCAAGCATCTAAGCATCCGAGCGTCCAAGCCTCAGACCATTCTTCGGCTTATTTTCCTAAAAAGGTTTCTACGAAACTGGTATTAAACTCGCCTCTTCTGAAAGAGGAGTTCATCATTACTTTTTTATGGAACGGTATCGTGGTTTTTATACCTTCAATCACGAATTCGTCAAGAGCTCTTGCCATTCTGTCTATCGCTTCCGTTCTGTCATTACCGTGGGCGATAAGTTTGGCTATCATGGAATCATAAAAAGGAGGAATGCTGTACCCGGCGTAAACCTGGGTATCTAAACGTATTCCGATACCGCCCGGAACTATAAATTGGGTAACTTTTCCCGGCGACGGTAAAAAGCCTTTCTCGGAATCTTCCGCATTGATACGGCACTCTATCGCATGGCCTCTGAAATGGAACTCTTTTTTGGAGAAGGACAGCTTTTCTCCGAAGGCAACTCTTAACTGTTCTTTAATAAGGTCCACGCCCATAACGGTTTCGGTAACTCCGTGTTCGACCTGTATCCTGGTGTTAACTTCCATAAAGTAGTATTTATTGTATTTATCCAGAAGGAATTCCATAGTGCCGGCGTTCGTGTAATTTACTGCTTTTGCGCCTTTGACCACGGCCCTGCCCATCTCTTCTCTTAATTTCGGATTCATAGCGGGAGACGGTGCCTCTTCTATAAGTTTCTGGTGTTTTCTTTGAACCGTGCAATCTCTTTCTCCCAGCTGGACCACATCGCCGAAATCATCGCCCATGAACTGGAACTCCACATGCCTGGGTTCTTCTATGTACTTTTCTATATATACCGCTGAGTTGCCAAACGCTGACTCGGCTTCCGCGCGCGCGGTAAGATAACCGTTTACAAGGGAAACATCGTTATGCGCAACTCTCATGCCTCTTCCGCCGCCGCCTGCGCTGGCTTTTACTATTACAGGATAACCTATTGATTTTGCAATCTTTAACGCTTCTTTATCGTCTTTAACCACGCCTTCACTGCCGGGCACAACACAAACTCCGGCTTTTCTCATGGTGTCTTTCGCGTATACTTTATCCCCGAGTTTTTTAATGGCTTCAGGGGAAGGGCCGATGAATTTTATGGAACAGTCCCTGCATATCTCCGCGAAATGCGCGTTCTCCGCAAGAAAGCCGTAGCCGGGATGAATTGCTTCTGCGTCTGTTATTTCTGCGGCTGAGATAAGATTAGGAATTGAAAGATAACTTTTGCTGGATTGAGCAGGACCGATACAAACACTTTCATCGGCTTGTTTTACATAAAGAGAGCTCTCGTCCGCCTTGGAATATACCGCCACGGTGCGGATTCCCATTTCTTTACAGGCTCTGATAATTCTAAGGGCAATTTCACCCCTGTTTGCTATTAATACTTTTTTAAACATAGGGCTACGCCGGTTCCACGACAAATAAAGGCTGTCCGAACTCCACGGCCTGGCCGTTTTCCACGAGAATTTTAGTTATCTTACCTTTTACTTCGGATTTGAGTTCGTTCATCAGCTTCATAGCTTCGATAATGCAAACTGTCTGGCCTTCCTTTATAATATCGCCTTCTTTAACAAAAGCAGGAGATTCCGGTGAAGGAGCTTTATAGAAAGTTCCCACCATAGGTGAGTTGATAGTGTTTCCAAGAGGTTTTGCCGGTGCCGGCGCGGCAGCTGCGGCTACTGGAGCAGTGGCAGCAGGAGCAGCAACAGGCTGCGGGGCCTGCATGTGAACAACAGGCTGCGAGGTCATAACCGGGGTCATGATTGCGCCCGAAGGACCTTTCTTAATTTTAAGTTTTATCCCTTCTCTTTCTATTTCAATTTCGGAGACATCGCTCCCTTTTAGTAAATCAATAAGCTCTTTTATCTCTTTTGTATTCATTTTTCCTCCGGTATTTTTGCTTGTCCCGCTGTAAATCTAAGCCGGGTATCTATCCGTTAATTTTCAAACAGGATAAATCCTACAGACGAACAGAAATTTCCGTTCATCAAGTTTATTTTTGTACTCTTTCCAGATACTCGCCGGTCCTGGTGTCTATCTTTACCGTTTCTCCCTCTAAAACAAAAAGAGGAACCTGAACAACCGCGCCCGTTTCCAGGGTAGCCGGTTTTGAACCGCCGGTAACCGTATCACCTTTAATTCCCGGGACCGTCTCTACAATTTTGAGCTCCACGGCATTAGGAAGCTGAACACCAATAGGCTCCCCTTTATGCAGCAATGCATAGATCACCATGTTTTCTTTCAGGAATTTTACTGCGTTACCAAGCGCGGCAGGGGTAAAAAACTGCTGTTCAAAACTCTCAGTATCCATAAACACGTAATTTCCTGCGTCTTTGTACAGATACTGCATATCTTTCTGCTCAACTTCGGCAAGTTTAAGATTCATGTCGGCATCAAAAGTTCTTTCTATTGTTGTATCCAGTTTAACATTTCTGATCCTGGTTTTAATGTTAGTAGCGCCTTTGCCCGGTTTATGCCTGGAGTAGTCGACAACTTCATATATAATCCCGTCAATATCCAGAAGCACGCCTCTCTTTAAATCACTTGAATATATCATTATTCCTTTTCCCCCTAAACAATCTACAGGACTACTAACCTTCGTTGGTCGGCTCCGAGGAGCTCACAGCCCTTGTCATTTACAATTACATCGTTTTCAATACGGATTCCGTGGCTCCCGGCATAATAAACTCCGGGTTCAACGGTTACGACCATACCTGCCTTGAAAATACCTTTTATTTTACTGCCTATTGACGGATTTTCATGTACGTTCCGTCCCAACCCGTGCCCCAGCCCGTGGGTAAAATGCTTCTCCATACCGTTTTTTTTCAGGTAATTTCTCGCTTTTTTGTCCGGAACGGACAGGCTTACTCCACTTCTTATACTTGAAACAGCCATTTGTTGGGCTTCATAAACCACTTTATACTGCTTTCTTTTTAACCCGTTTATTATACCCAATCCGACTGTCCTTGTCAAGTCGGAACAATATCCCTTACAAACAGCCCCAAAATCAATAACTATCAGCTCTCCCCTGTTGATTTTCTTAGTTGAGGCCAGCCCGTGAGGCATAGCTCCTCTTTCCCCGGAAGCCACAATAGTGGGAAACGCCTGCCCCTCAGAACCCAAAAGGCGCATATTATATTCCAGGTCAGCCGCAACTTCCGTTTCCCTAACCCCCGGCTTTATTTTTTTCAGGGTCTTATTAAACGCCGTTTCAGCAATTTCTACGGCTTTTTTGATACAAATAACTTCATCTTCGTCCTTGGTCTCTCTTAAGTTCTCAACCAATGAGGATTCCAGAGAGATTTTTATCTTCAAAAGGTTTTTTTTGAGAACTTCATACTGGGAAATAGTCAGGTGCTTAGCTTCAACTCCCAGAGTCTTAACGTTATCTTTGTTGATTACCTCAAGAAAGGCCTGATAATACTCCTTTGAAGATTTGATCTCTTTTATTTCAAAACCCCGGCCTAATTCCTTTTTTGCCTGCTCGGTATACCTTGAATCAGTCACAAACAGAGCATTTTTTTGTGTAAGCATTATCGCAGCCGTAGACCCCGTAAAACCGCTTATATAATTCCGATTTATCGTGCTTGTAATCAAAAAACCATCCAGCTTTTTTTTCATTAACACTTCTCTAAGCTTATTTACACGATTCATGATTTCCTTTTTATTACATTACGGCGGGGTATCCTTTCCCGCCTTCATTAAATTGTCAATAGTCATTAGTACTTAGTACTTGTTTTTTATCTTTTCTTTTCCATCGCTTCGCCGACCGTGATCAGCGCGGTAATGAACCCGATTACAAAAATAAAGATACTCGCCAGGTTATGAATAAAATATATAATAAGATCAACGACCGACTCTATAAAATAGCCGAGCGCCCCGCGGACAAACCAAAATCCGAGCGCTGCGATGGCAAGACCTATAAGTATGGCTAACAGTTTATAGAACATGGACTCCTTAAAAACAAATGACTAAGTACTAATACCTCTAAAAATGACTAAGTACTAATGACTATTGACTATTTATGGTAAGCGGATAAATACCTCCGCTGAAATTTAGTAACTGCAAAATAGTTAATTTTTTAAATAACGGCGAAAGCTTTTCTTCGCCTTCATTAAATAGTCACTAGTCAATAGTCATTAGTAATTCAACATAGAGTTTCTCTATGTCGGTTACCATTCGGTCCTGATCCCATTCGTCCGCCATCTTGTATCCGTTTTCTCCCATTTTCTTTCTTAAAGCGTCATCGGAAAGAAGCTCGCTTACTTTTTCCGCTATCGCTTTATAATCTTTAGGCGGTACGAGATAGCCGTTTGATCCGTCAATTACGGCTTCTTTTGAACCGTCAACGGCGGTGGCAACTACAGGCTTTTTGGCGCACATCGCCTGTGGTAAAACTCTGGGCAGTCCTTCCCAGAGGGAAGTTAGAACGACCACATCAAATAACTGAATAAACTCCGCAACATCCTTGCGCCAGCCGGTTAAAATTATATCATTTTTTAAATTAAATTCCTCTATCAGTTTTTCAACCTCTTTTCTCTTTTCCCCATCTCCCACGATGAAATATTTCACGCCGGGATGCTTTTGTTTTACAAGTGCGCTCATTCTTACAAAATCACCGGGATTTTTCTGGGTTTTAAGGCAGGCAACCATGCCTACTGTCTTTGTTCCGGGAATAACGTTAAATTCTTTTCTTATTATAGACAGATCTCTGGGAACGGTAAACTCAGAAAGGTCAAAACCGCTTCTTATTACAGCATATTGTTCTTTCTTCCCCACCCCGGCATTAAGACCTTTTTCTATATCGACTTTGGTCACGACTATAAGCTTATGCGTAAACTTTGCCGTCATTCTTTCAAGGAAAATATAAAGGTTTTTCTTTATTATGTTCTGAAAATCATTAAAAGAAAAACCGTGTACCGTATGGATGATGACCGGCACACCTGCCATCTTTGCCGCAAAACGTCCGAGGATACCGGCTTTTGAACTGTGAGTATGAACAATATCTATCTTTTCGTTTTTAAATATTTTTTTCAGAAAAAACAGGCATTTAAGATCATAGTAAAGCGAAATCTCGTGTTTTAACTCAGGAAGAAAATATGTTTTAAGATTTTCTATTTTTTTTGCATCTTCAACCAGGATACCTTCCGTGCCGGCTATTAAGAACACGTTGTATTTCTCGCGGTTGTGTTTTTTGACGGTGAATAATGTATTTTGTTGCGCTCCTCCTAGTTCCAACTTGGTTATTATGTGTAAAACGTTCTTTTTGTTTGTCATGTATTTTTCCACCTGGGTGGATTTCGCAAAGGGCTTATGGTTTGATATTTAGACCATTGCTCAAGCTGTGCCCATCCCAACTCAAGTTTTGTTATTATATGCAGGATGTTCTTTTTCATACACTATCCGCGGCGCGTTTACCGTCTAACAGAGCGTCTTCCATGGCGGAGTAATTCCAGGCGCCGTACCTGCCTATAGAAATTATCTTTCTTTTCTTTAAGTACTTGTTTATTACCGCCATATTTTTATAATAGTTAAGATCAAAGATAACATAGGCGTATTTCATAAAGAGTTTTTGTTCCGCGATAATACTGTCATGTTTTTTTAATATTCCTGTTCTGATAAGATCTTTTTTTATCTTTTCTACGAGTTTCTTTTCGTCTAACTTCTCACCCTGTTTTATCGAAACTTCCGCGTAAAGAGAAGAGGTCCAGGGCGGGCAGAGTTTTTTTGAAACATTGGAATAAAAACCGACACGGTAAAAACTTATCTTCGGATCGGAAAAATATATCCAGTTATTTTTATTTATCCCGGCCCTTCCTATACCGAGATTTAAAGCAAAGACAGAGACATATTTAAGTTTTTTGGCGGCTTTTAAAACACTTTCAGGCGCGCCTTTAAGAAGGAGTACGAGTTCAGGCAAAGGAATCGTGGATATTACAGAATCAAAACCGGAAACGCCTCTGTTTTTATTGAAAACCACCGTATTACCTTTTATACCGGTAACTTCCGCACAGTACAGTATCCTGTCGAACACCTTCTCGTTTATTGCTTTTGCCAGCGCCCCGCTGCCGCCTTCCTTGGGATAGAAGAAAGAAGTATTGTAGCCATAGGCCTTTTTCTTTTCTTTTATATCCGGGATGTAGGTGGCCGGTCCCGCCGGGAGGAGTTTGCTTAAATCGCTTTTGTAAAGTTTTTCATTATAAGGGAGCATAAAATGCTTTGCTATACCTTCCCCCATGGTACCTATAATCCATTCTTTGAAAGTTTTAAAACCTTCAGATTTCTTTATTCTTGCAATCTTTTCCAGGCCTTTATCACATTCGGCAGCTATAATTTTATTCTTTAGTTTTCTGTAATTAACCTGGAACGGATACGGTATATACTCTCCGGCAGTATACACAGAGGCGATTCTTTCATGTGCTTTTAGATTATTCCGGAGAAAAGAAGAGACCAGCGCTTTTCCGTATTTGGTTTTAAAATGCAGAAAATGCCCGGTATAATCAAAGGAGAATTTATTTATCAGGAACGAAGAGGAAAGACCGCCTATTTTTTCTTCTTTTTCAAAGAGAAGGAACTCTTTACCGGCCTTCCGTAAATGAAAAGCGGCGGAAAGGCCCGAAAGCCCTCCGCCGAGGATCGCAATTCTTTTCTTCATTAAAACTGGTCCCAATGTGTTACGGTACGAGTACTCTTTTTGGGAACATGCAAAACACCTTTTTTATCTTTATAGTATTTTACATCCGTATCGTTTTCTTCCATAACGGGAGCTTCATCCCTATACCCGAGGGCTATAACCGAATCTACATCAAAAGCCTCGGAAACACCCAGAAGTTTTTTTAAACCTTTTTTATCGCAAGCTCTGATCCAGCACCCTCCCATACCGTCTTCCCAAGCCGTAAGAAGTATTGACATAGCAGCAGCACCGAGATCATAGGGGACATTCGTAGAACCGATACTGTTATTTGCAAGTATTATAATATATGCCGCGGGTTTTTCATTTTCTTTTGGTGTACCTTCCGGCGCCGTGTACGCCGCCCATTTCAAATGTTTAAAAACCGCTTCGAGAAGTTCTACATTTCTCACAACAACATATTCCAGCGGCTGGAGATTGCCGGCTGAAGGGGAAACACGCGCCGCATTTACAAACTTTTCTAAAATCTGGTCAGGTATGGCCGCCTGCTTAAACTTTCTGATAGTTCGTCTTTGTAAAATAGTTTCATACGTTGACATGGTTTTCTCCGGATATTTTTTATTTTTCTGATGTGATGTCAGCTTCTTCATCGGCAAGATCAGAATCTTTTTTACCTTTAGCCGCTTTTACTTCAGTTTTTTTGAGAGTCGTAATTACTTCAGCTTTGATGGTTACAGCACCTTCTTCATTTGAAGTGACATTAACATTCTCTTTAAAGCTAATGTCCATTTCATTTTCTTTAAATTTTAGAACAGCTTTGATCTTTTCAACCTGCGTTTTAGCTTCTTTATAGGCCTGTTCCTTTGCACTTTTAATATGTTTTCCTAAAGTTTCTTCATTAAAATGATAATTAATTAACTGATTTGTCGGATTTTTAGTATCTGACTTAAACTTGAGTTTTGTAGCACCTTTAACCGCTTTTGTCTGTGTATCGCCTGCACCAAGCGAAGTCTCTGATGATACGGAGTTATCCATTCTTGGTACGTCTGCAACTGCAACGGCGCCGTAAGAGACTGCTTTATCCAAAATTTCACATATTTCTCCAAATTTTTTATTTCCAAGGTCATTCACAACAACATATTTAGTAATATTATACCGCTGCTGAACTTGCTCAATAGGATTACCGTCATCATCACGGCGCATTAGAGTCCTTGCCTGTCTTATTGTCTGCCGAATCACTTCCGGTTGAAATCCGTAAGACTTAAAACTCTCAGTCTTTATCCTAAAAAGCCTGCCTAAATTATACGTCAAAAATTCCACATTACGCGCGGAAGCAATTTCAGCAGCTTTTGGAGTCGCCACAGGCCCTGATTTCACCATAAATTGAATATAAACATTATCCGGTTTTGCATTTACAATACCGGTACCTGTAAATTCAAAGCCGGAGAGTTTACCTCTGGAAAACCTGACATTTTCAGCAACTCCCGATCCGACTATATCCAGAGTCGAAGTTAAACTTCCTTCCATCGTCGAACCCACTTCCGAAGGAGGCAAAAGCTTGCCGTCTGCAGGGGTTGTAACGTTAGGTGTAACAGAGTTTTTCACCGGCTCATTTTTATCCGGAGTTGTCTTTTTCCCCCCGCCGGGCTCAGAAGGTATTGAAAGCATGTCATTAAGATTAAGGGTGTTCATAAGATTTACTTCAATGAGAGGGATGACTTTCGCCGCGGGAATAGAAATTATAACACCCGCAAAAGTTAAAAACAGCAGGTGTTCAACAAAACTCACGGCCAGCGATATTTTCGCTATCTTATCCATTGCCATCTTAGCTTTTTACTTCCTTTCTATCCTCATTCTTTCGTATTTTCCGCCTACGGCGAGATCTCGTCCGCAACAATATTTGTTGCGAGACCTCGCTGTTAGGCGGGCCTTGGGCGGACGAGTTTAGAATTTAGAATTTGTTTTTAATTTACTTCTTCCATTCCGGTTTTTTATGTTCCGTTGATTCAAATAGTTTCTCCGCGCCTGCCTGCCTTGCCACATCCATTACTGAAATAACCACGCCGTGCGCTACGCTCTTATCCGCGTTTATTATCACGATTTTTGCCTGGCTTACCGCAAGGAGCGCCGCCAGAGGTTCAAATAGATCCTTAAGCTGAAGTTCCTGATTGGCCAGGTATATTTTTCCGTCAGCAGTTACGGAAAGAACTATGTTTTTTTCCGGAGTTACATCCGAAGAGACTGCGCCCGGTAATTTTACTTTTATTCCCGATTGTACTATCATCGGCGCCGTTATCATGAAGATAATAAGAAGTACCAGCGCCACATCCGTAAGCGGAGTAATGTTTATCTCCGAGAATATTTTTCTTTTTTTACTTTTGAGATCCAGCACGGTTTTACCCCCTTAACTCTTTAAGCATTTCTTCCCATTTCGCGCGTTCCACGTCTTTCGCAGTCAAAAGGTTGACAACTTCCATGGAGCTGATGGTGATATCCGTGGTAAAATCCTCTATTTTTTTAACAAAGAAGTTATACGCCGCAACCGAAGGAATGGCGACAAAAAGTCCGACTATAGTGGCAATGAGCGCCTGCGCGATGCCGGGGCCGACAACTCCCACTCCGCCCGCGCCGCCCTGATCTGAAAGTTTCATAAAAGCTTCCGTAACACCGATAACCGTACCAAGGAGTCCGATAAAAGGAGCCACGTTACCGATAGTTCCGATGATTACAATATTTTGTTCCAGCTTGGAAAGTTCTTCCAGCGCAACTTTCTTCATTGCTTCTTCAGTATCCTCTTTTGTGGAGGGGAATCTGGTAAGGGCCGCGCGTACAACGGATGAAACCGGTGACGGGGCCTCTCTGCAGACGTCAATTGCCTGGGGAATAGCCGATTTATCGAACTTCCCCTCTTTCCTGAGCGTTCTTCTTAATTTATTAACGAACGCAGGAATATCTATCTTGGCGGCTTTGAATCTTAAATACCGTTCAACTATATAATATATAGAAATGAACGAAAGACCGATAAGAACAAAAACTGTGAGCAAGGCCCAGATGTTCTTAAACAACGCTTGAAACAAATTTAAGCTTTCCGGCATAAAAGACCCCCTTTAATGAAATCTGTCATATATTTTAAGCATTTATACGAAATACTGCTCATTAATAATACATGTAAATTCAAGTTTTGTCAACCAAGTCCTTACCCTAGAATTAAGACACTGGATCCCGCCCTCCTTAAAGATTGGCGGGCAAAAGCAGATACACAAACCTGTGTCTAAGCACGGGATGACACAATAATATTGTTCCTTAAATAGATTATACCACCTTAATGTAAAACCCGTAACCCGTAACTCGTAACCCGCGACCCGTCACCTGTTTTTATTGCTTCACTACATCCCCTATGCTAATTTTATTTGTTTCAAACCAGCCTTTATTTACCTCTAAGGCGTAAAGAATATCATATTTAGAATAAACCGGGGTCAGGTCTTTTGGCTTCATCTCTTCTATCTGCATAATTATTCCTTTTTCATCTATAAAGGCGATAGATAAAGGGATCACAGTATTGTACATCCAAAAAGAGGTTTTCTTAGGGGTATCAAAGACAAACAGCATCCCGTCATTTTTTTCCAGCTTTTCTCTGAACATCAAACCGGCGGCTCTTTTTTCTTCGGTATCGGCAACCTCAATAAATACTTTTTTATCCCTTATCGCAAGGGTCTTCTTGGAATTCTCCTGCCCGGCTATCATTTTTTTTGCCAGAGTAGGAAAAGCAACTATTGAAATTATCAGTATAATGTACAAACTGAAGCGAAGCATTGAACGAAAGAGGTTTTTTAATGTCTTCATACCAGATTATACCATTTAAAACCTGCTCCAAAAAGAAAAAAGAGCTTTCTATTTAGACGTAATTCCTACAGAAATAGTTGACTTTTTAAGGCGAATTCAATAAACTGTATTATGTTCAGTAAAAAGATTGCTCCCTTAATATTTACTTTAATATCCTTTTTCTATATATTGACAACCTGTCCCACTATTTATGTAGGGGACAGCGGGGAGATGATTGTGGCGGCCTTCCTGCTCGGCATCCCGCATCCTCCCGGGTATCCGCTTTATACACTGCTTTCAAAACTCATGACTTTTCTTCCCGTGGGAGAAATTGCTTTCAGGGTGAACCTTCTGGCGGGATTATTCGGGGCGCTTTCCTGCTCTCTTCTTTTCCTCCTTCTTAAGAATTTAAAAAGATTTTT
>MFGS01000152.1 GCA_001778355.1 Candidatus Firestonebacteria bacterium RIFOXYA2_FULL_40_8 | reverse complement strand
AGTTATTATTCGCTTACAATAAATAGTCACTAGTCATTAGTACTTAGTCATTTTTTTATGTTCTTACCAACGCTCCGTTTCGCTTCAGCTGCTTCTTCACACTCGCCACGGTATGTGTCTTATAGTGGAAAATGCTTGCTGCTAAAACTGCGTCGGCTTTGCCTTTTTTCAGGACTTCAACCATATGTTTTACGTTACCGGCTCCGCCTGATGCTATTACCGGAATGTTTACTGATTCGCTTACGGCTTTGGTCAGAGGTATATCATAACCTTTTTTTGTGCCGTCCGCGTCCATACTGGTTAAAAGTATCTCTCCGGCGCCAAGTGACGTCATTTTCTTTGCCCATTTCACCGCGTCTATTCCGGTGGCATTTCTGCCGCCGTGAGTATATACTTCCCATTTATTCTTCCCGCAGCGTTTTGCGTCAATAGCAACCACGATACACTGGCTTCCGAATATCTTGGCTGCCTGCTTAATAAGGTTAGGGTTCTTCACCGCCGCCGTATTAATTGATACCTTATCTGCACCTGCTTTTAAAAGCGCTCTAATATCTTTTATCTGATTAATGCCGCCGCCTACAGTGAGCGGTATAAATATTTTTGAAGCAGTCTTTCTTACTACGTCAATTATCGTTTTTCTTTTTTCATGGGAAGCTGTGATATCAAGAAACACCAGCTCATCTCCGCCCTGCCGGTCATACTCCAGCGCGGCCTTTACGGGATCTCCCGCTTTAACCAGATTTAGGAATTTTATGCCTTTTACAACTTCTCCGTTCTTAACATCAAGGCAGGGAATAATTCTTTTGGCCAGATAATTATTTTTCACTTACGACCTTTTTTTTGTCTTTTGGTTTTTTTCGTAAGCCTGCGAGCTTCTGGTTTGTACTCTTTCGCCAGTTTGATAGCAGCTTTAAGGTCCACTTTTCCCGTATACAGTGCTTTCCCGATTATCATGCCGGTGACACCGTATTTTTCCATGGCAAGCAGATGTTCGACATCTTTGATGCCGGAAATCCCGCCGGTCGCTATTACGCCTATGTTAACGGCATTGGCAATCTCTTTAATAGATTTAAAATTTGGCCCGCAGAGCATACCGTCTTTTTCAATATCGGTATAGATTATCTCTTTGATACCGACTTCCTGAACTTCTTTGGCGATAGTAAGAGCTTTTTTATTGGTAATTTCTTTCCAGCCCTTTACAGCAACCATACCGCGTTTTGCATCAATACCGACAACTATACGGTCTTTATATTTTGCATAAGCCTCTTTAAGAAAATCGAGAGAGGCCGCAACAGCAGAAGTGCCGAGAATAGCACGTTCAACCCCGCCGTCAAATACTTTTTCCAGAGTTTCCATATCACGTATACCGCCGCCCATTTGAACCGGTATCTTGATAGCTCTTACTATCTTAAATATTGTCGCGAGATTCTTAGGAGTGCCTGTTATGGCGCCGTCAATATCCACCAGATGTATCATCTTGGCGCCGTTCAACTGCCAGAGCTTTGCAACTGATACCGGCTGCTCGGAGTAAACGGTTTCATCCCTTACATTTCCCTGTGCAAGTCTGATGCATCTTCCTTTTCTTACGTCTATTGCGGGTATTATGAGCATTTTGTCAACTCCACGAAGTTCTCAAGTATTTTCAAACCGACTCTCTGGCTTTTTTCCGGGTGAAACTGCGAGGCAAAAACATTGTCAAAACACACAGACGAGGCAAATTTAACGCCGTAAACCGTCTCCGTGCTGATAATACTTTTGTCCTCCGGCACTCCGTAGTAAGAGTGAACAAAATAAACAAAAGAGCCGTCTTTAATCCCTTTAAGCATAGGGGACTTCTGTTTGATAAAAATCTTGTTCCAGCCGATCTGCGGAACTTTTAACTTTATTTTAGCAGGGAACTTTTTAACAGTTCCTTTTATAACGTCAAAACCTTCAAAGGTTCCGTTTTCCTCGCTACGGGTGAAGAGGAGCTGCAGGCCAAGGCAGATACCCAGAAACGGTTTTCCCGAATCAATATTTGACTTTATAATCCTGCTTATGCCTTTTTTGTTAAGATGTTTTACTGCATCTTCAAAAGCACCGACACCTGGTAATACCACGGCATCGGCGCTATTGATAACTGATTTACTGGAAGTCACGCGCACATCAGGATATACTGAAGCGAGCGCTTTTGAAACGCTCATTAAATTTCCCATACCATAATCAACAACGGCGATATACTTCTTTTTCACTAGAGCACGCCTTTTGTCGAGGGGATACCTTTAGTGCCGTGCTTTACCGCTTCTTTCAATGCTCGGCCGAAAGATTTAAACGCGCTTTCAACCAGGTGGTGCGGATTTTTTCCGCAGACCGTATGTATGTGTACCGTAGCCGCAGCGCTTCCAGCGAAGGCTTTAAAGAACTCTTCGACTGTATCCTCGTCTATATCTCCGACTTTCTTTTTATTCAAAGGAAGGTCATAAACAAGATACGGCCTGCCTGAAAAGTCCAGAGAAACGGAAACCTGCGATTCATCCATAGGGCAAGAGGCAAAACCATACCGGTTTATCCCTTTTTTATCCGCCAGAGCCTCGTTAAAAGATTCTCCGAGAGCAATACCTACGTCCTCAATCAAGTGGTGAAAATCCGGAATCTTATCTCCCGATGCCTTAAGCGTCAGATTAAACCCGCCGTGTTTTGCAATATGAGTCAACATGTGGTCAAAGAAAACAATACCCGTATCAATAGTGTACTTACCCTCTCCGTCTAGACAAAGATCGAGAGAAATGTTGGTTTCCTTGGTGACACGTTTATACTTCTTGGTTCGCTTTTTAGGCATATTAACTCCTTGTACAATTTAATTACTAAGTACTAATGACTATTGACTATTTATTGTAAGCGGAGAAAGATTCCGCTATATTAATAAAAACAAATACTTCTAATAAATATCGGTGGAAGTTTTATCCACCTTCCTAAAATAAGCATAGCTTGTTTTGATCTTGAATACTTGAGCAAAATATGTCATTAGTCAATAGTACTTTCTTCTATTTTAATCTTTTCTCCACACTTCCCGCGTGCGCGTCCAAGCCTTCCGCTGTCGCCAAGGTTTTCAAACCGGCAGCAAGCTTTTTAATTCCCTTTCTGCTTACGTCCAATGTGCTTTGTCTTTTTGTAAAATCGTAAACGCCCAGCGGTGAAGAGAATCTGGCTGAACCGTTAGTCGGTAGAACATGATTCGTTCCTGCAATATAATCTCCCAGGGCTACCGGAGTATCAGCTCCGATAAACACAGCGCCTGCG
The DNA here is from genome assembly GCA_001778355.1 of Candidatus Firestonebacteria bacterium RIFOXYA2_FULL_40_8. Taxonomy (GTDB): domain Bacteria; phylum Oederibacteriota; class D2-FULL-39-29; order D2-FULL-39-29; family D2-FULL-39-29; genus D2-FULL-39-29. The sequence continues at coordinate 2,505 of MFGS01000152.1, read as the reverse complement.
TTTGTATATTTTTTTGCATCTGTTATTGCTTTCTTTGCAATCAGTTCGAGATGTTCGGGTGCAATTTGATTGCTTATTTTTACGGCATCGCGAAGATTGTCAACGACAACAATAAAAGAGTTCTTAAGCGATTCCGTAATAATGTCCTTCCTGGTAAGGAAATTTCTTTCTCTAAACAAGGAGAACATTACTCTTCCGGCAAATATCATTGAATCGGTGACAAGTATGCTTCTTGCATCTTCATCGTGTTCGGCCTGTGCCAGCATATCAGCAGCGACAAAATCCGCATTATCACCGTTACCGGCAACGATCAAAACCTCCGATGGGCCGGCTAGACTATCAATTCCTACTTTTCCAAAAACCAACTGTTTTGCCGCTGAGACAAAAGCATTCCCCGGACCGGTGATCTTATCCACGGGTTTAACCGTTTCTGTGCCGTAAGCCATAGCTGCTATTGCCTGGGCTCCACCAATCTTGTAAATCTCGGTTACACCGCATATTTTCGCTGCGGCAAGTATCACAGGATTAACCTTACCGTTTACCGCCGGTGTACACATTACAATACGTGAAACACCTGCAATTTTAGCGGGAATAACGTTCATAAGCACGGAAGATGGATAAACAGCCTTTCCGCCGGGAATATAGAGACCCGCAGAAGCAATAGGCAGCACGTTCATTCCTAATCTACCGTACGAAGTTGTGAGTGTAAATCCTTTATCCATCTGTTTCAGATGATATTTTTCGAGATTAGCTTTGGCCTGTTTTAAAGCAGAGAGCAGTATTTTTGGTGCCTTTTTAAAAGCAGAGTTAATTTCGCTTTCTTTTACTTTCAAGTTATTTGTATTTGCCTTAAATTTATCAAATTTCCTGCAAAAAGAAAATACCGCTTTATCCCCGTTTTTTTTCACTGCTTCTATTACGGTCATGGCCGTTTTTAAAGCCGATTTATTGCCGGATTCAGCGCTTTTAATATATTTTTCCAACGCTTTTTTCTCGTTTATGTCATAATAACGAAATATTTTCAATTTGACCTCATTAAGAACGATTACACAGATTACAAAACTACGGGATTCCACTGATGCATAATTACTGCTTTCGCCAAATTTAACTAATTCTTATATAATTTAGATACTTTTTGCCATTAGCTTTGTTTGATTTTAGCATATAATAGGAAGGTATTTCAAGAAATGAAGTGAATATAAGTTTGTAAAGTTTTTAAGGTTTTTAAAGTTTGTAAAGTCTAAAATCTCGATAATTATATAATTAAAGCAGTCTTAAGGATTTATGAGTTGTTTAAATACATAATAACACCCTAGTTTAGAACGTGAGTAACCTTGTAACGTGGAACGTGCAACTATTATTATAGATTTACCACAAAAAGGAAACTCCTACATACGGCATTAAACCGTCCCGGAGACCTTTCACTTTGTACTGGTCGTAGACGAATATTGAACCTTCAACACCTATGGTGACGGCGCAACCCTGCATGATTTTAAAATCGACACCAATACCTCCGGTAAAAGCAACATCAACGGTGTTGCCTTCCAGTCCGGTATAAGTATAGCCGGGCATATTAGTTGCTACATTGGTATTAATGCTGTAGTAAAACCCGCCTACACCGCCTTTGACAAAAAACCACTCAACGGGATAATGTACAACTTCTACTTTTGCAATCAGAAGTTTTAGTTCGCTTGACTCTACAGTTGTATAAGTGGAATCACTGAAAGTGTTGGTCACCGTTCTATGCTCAAAATATCCAAGAGAAAATACTGCGCCAATGTTTCTTTGGCCTAGTCCCATTATCGTAAAACTTGCTTCGCCTCCGCTTCCGGTAAAAAGCATATCTCCTTTCCACTGACCCGTAAAATAATTCGAGTCCATGTACGACGAAAGATATGTTCCAAGAAGAGAATATTTCACGGCAAAGGTAAGATTGTATCTGAGATTTAAGTTCCACAACCAATTACTTGAGCCAGTTCCTTCAAAATCCTGGCTAACGGAACTCAAACCGTCATTTGAGTCATCTTCCTCTTCCGTCTCGTAATAGTAATTGTCATGTTTTTTCTTGTCTCTTTTTTCATTTTTTTTATCATAGTCAGTATTGCTATTGCCGGTTATGCTTCCCCCTATTTTGTTCTTTTTGATTATAATTTTATCCGCCGGTTTTTTATTATCGTCTTTTTTGTCCTCTTTCTGCTTTTCTTCTTCTTTCTTCTCTTTTTCATCCTTTTCTTTCTTTTCTTTATCTTTTTTCTCCTTATCATCTTTCTCCTGTTTATCCTTCTTATCCTTATCTTCCTTCTCTTTCTGTTTTTGCTGTTCTTGCTGTCCCTGCTGTTCCTGCTTTCCTTGCTGTCCTTGCTGCTCGTCCTGTTCACAATACATATAACCTGTAAAAACGAAAATTAATATAAATGCTAAGACGAATATGTTATTTTTCTGTCGAGTAGAACTCATAAATTTAATCCTCCTAAATTACTTAAATTTAAAATCCCCTCACAGAAC
>MFGS01000151.1 GCA_001778355.1 Candidatus Firestonebacteria bacterium RIFOXYA2_FULL_40_8 | reverse complement strand
TTTGATATATGCCATTTTTCTCCTGAAAAGCTTTTTTCCAAGTATATATCAAAGAACATCTTTTTGCAACTTTTGGCACAGCCTCTCACGCCCGTGGGTTTTCTAGTGATTTACGCTAAAAATAGGCGGTAATACATTGTTTTTTCTTGACAAAAAGTCCTGCCGGATGTAAAAATATAGTATAAAGAGAAAAGCAAGGGGCAAATATTAAAATACCATTTTACTTAATATTGCCATTTTCTGCCTGTTATTGCGAAAGCAAAGAAAGCATGCGCTAATAGTAATCATAAAGTAACAGACCATTTCGAGGATATCCTCGATATGGTTGATATTGGTTCAGGAGCAAACATTCTGCACACACTGTGTGCGGAATTATCGTGGAGTCACTACAGGATATTAATGAGAATAGAAAAACCTGAGGTCTTATAGAAATACAATCTTACAATTTAAGGGGAACTGTCAGTCAGTTATGACTGTTTCAGGATATGAGGAGAGATTTATGGCAAAAGATAAAATAAAAATAGAGACGGGTTATCCGGCCTTATTAAAGGAAATAAAGGAACGGATAATGTCTGCGAGGATTAAAGCTTCGCTTTCAATTAATAATGAGCTTATTCAACTATATTGGGACATTGGCAAAATGATAATCTTTCGTCAAGCTGAATTCGGATGGGGAAATAACATAGTTGAAGAATTAGCGAAAGACTTAAAAGATGAATATCCTGATAATACCGGCTATTCGAGCCGTAATTTATGGGAAATGCGCAGGTTCTATCAGGCTTATAAGGATTTTCCAATTCTGCAACAGCTTGTTGCAGAAATTCCCTGGGGACAAAACATAATTATATTTTCCAAAATAAAAGACGGAAAAGAAAGAGAATATTATTTAAAAACTACAGCGGAAATGGGGTGGAGCAGGAGCGTTCTTATACACCAGATAAAAGCTGAGGCGTACAAATATCATAAAAAACTTCCCAAGCAGCATAATTTTGTTAAAGCATTGCCGGTTCACCTCGCCGAGCAGGCGGATGAGTCATTAAAAAGCGCCTACAATCTTGATTTTCTTGATATAACAAAACCTGTCCTGGAACGCGAGCTGGAAATGCGGCTTGTGGAGAAAGTTAAGCGTTTTATGCTGGAAATGGGCAAAGGTTTTTCTTTTATCGGAAATCAACACCGGCTGACTTTGGGCAATAGCGAATACTTTGTTGATCTTTTATTTTTCAACAGGATTTTGAAGTGTCTTGTGGCAGTTGAATTAAAAACCGTCAAATTTGAAATTGAACATTCGGCAAAAATGGATTTATACCTTGACTTGCTGAACAAACAGGTAAAATACCGCGACGAGAACCCTTCTATCGGAATAATATTCTGCGTGGAAAAAGATTCTGTGGTTGTTGAATATTCTATGAGCAGGGCTGTTAATCCCATGGGCGTGGCTCAGTACAAGTTAACCTCTAAACCGTCTTCAAAACTGAAAAAACTGCTGCCCGCTGAAAAAGAAGTAAAAAAAGGATTGATGGGGGAATATACAAAAGAATGACCGAATACTACGCGCATTCAAGGGGACTATCAGTTACTGATGCTTTTTTGTCCGCCAACGCTTTGTGGCGGAACTGTCCCCGGTGCAATGGAGGCAAAAAAGCTGGGAATATTCACAAATGAGTGTGAATTATTCAAATTGGAGAACGCTGTTTGCGACCTCCAATTCTCGCCAAAAGAAACAGCTATATAAAACAACTCTGGAAAACCTCGTTTTAATCTGAACTTTTTTCTAAATCATGCTACTAATCTAATATTGGGATACCATGTTAATACTCATAAGTCAGGCATAAAGGAGAAAGATGTGAGGAAATTAAGGATATTCGCAGTTGTTCTATCTTTTTTATTTAAAGGGATTTGCTTTGCCGGTTCAGGTAATACGTCCGGAGTCGTACTGCTCGAGGATATTGGGGCAAAAGGTGCCGGGCTTGTCGGGGCTTGTTCCTCTTTGACAGGAGATATAACCTTGCTCAGGTATAATCCGGCAAGTATAGCGGATATGAACAGCGCTCAATTATCCGCGTTGTATTACAACAGCGGAACAACGGGAATAAATTATGGAAGTATAACTTATGGAATGCCTGTAGGAATAGGAGTTCTGGGCTTAAATGTGTCCTATCTGAATGGCGGGGAAATGGAATTAAATTTCATTGATGGCAGCACAACAAATGTCCTAAGCGAACAGGATATAGCAGGGAGCGTAAGCTTAGGAATTCCCCTGGGGGATAAAATGTGTATTGGCGCGAGCGTAAAGGCCTTATCAAGTACGTTAGTTGGTTCAAAAAGTGCTTTGGCGTTTGCGGGAGATGCCGGTGCGGTCTATAAAGGTTTTATTTTTGCCGGATTGAATATCGGCGCTTCTGTTTCAAATTTGGGTTTGGGTATAAAATATCTTGATACGAATGAATCCCTTCCGCTAAATGTTCAGGGAGGTGCCTCATATAGTATTTTGGGTTTAGTTGAAGATTTAAAAATTACAGCGGCTGTAGACGGAGTTTATAGCGTAAACGATAAAGTCTTAGGGCTAAAAGCCGGAGTGGAAGGAAATTACAAGGAATTTTCAGGAAGGATTGGAATGCCGTTTAATTCAACAGATGATCAAAGTTTTACAGTCGGGGCAGGATACATGATGGATAATCAATATTCAATTGATTATGGCGCAGTGTTCGGAAAAGCGTTAGGGTTAAGCCACAGGATAAGCGTAGGGATGAAGTTGGGGGACACGGGGGAAAGAAATTCTAAATCCGTAAGGCAAAACGGGAGTAGGAGGGTGATAAGATGAAGAGATTAATATTAGGAATAATTTTAATTGCTGCATGTTTAACTCAATTAAGCTTCGGAGATGATGTAATTCCAGTTTGGACAAGGACATATAATCCCGGCTCGAATCAGTTCGATACCGGATACGGAATAGCAGTAGATAATAGCGGAAATGTCTATGTAACAGGGTATGATTGCTTTACTGGTATCTGGACAAGGAAGTATGATAGCAATGGAAGTCAAGTTTGGACAAAGACATATCAAGGAACAGTCGCGTATGGTGTCAGTAAGGGATTCGGAATAGCCGTAGATAGCAGTGGAAATGTATATGTAACAGGGTGTGATGACGTAGTCGGACAGGGTTTAAATATCTGGACAAGAAAGTATGATCGCAATGGGAATGAAGTTTGGACAAAGGCACATAATGGAAGCGCAAATAGTGAAGATATTGGATACGGAATAGCAGTAGATAATAGCGGAAATGTATATGTAACAGGGCATGAAACTGTAACCGGACAGGGCGCTAATATTTGGACAAGGAAGTATGATAGCAATGGGAATGAAGTTTGGACAAAGACATATAATGATACTGCGAATGGTAACGATAAGGGATACGGAATAGCAGTAGATAATAGCGGAAATGTATATGTAACAGGATATGAAAAAGTAACCGGACAAAGCGCTAATATCTGGACAAGAAAGTATGATAGCAGTGGGAATGAAGTTTGGACAAAGACATATAATGATGCTGCGAATGGTGAGGATGTTGGATGGGGAATAGCAGTAGATAATAGCGGAAATGTATATGTAACAGGGTATGAAACTGTAACCAGTCAGCGCATGTGGACAAGGAAGTATGATAGCAATGGAAATGAAGTTTGGACAAAGACATATAATGGAACCTTGTCTGCTAATGGGAAGGGAGTAGCCGTAGATAGCAGTGGAAATGTATATGTAATGGGGTTTGAATATGTAAGAGAGTTTTGTTCAAATATCATGGCAAGGAAGTATGATAACAATGGAAATGAAGTTTGGACAAAGACACATAATGGAAGCGCAAATAGTACCGATATTGGAAACGGAATAGCTGTAGATAGCAGTGGAAATGTATATGTAACGGGGCGTGAAATTGAAACCGATTCGGTTTATAATATCTGGACAAGAAAATATGCACCACAGACCACCACAACTTTAACTGATACCGGTTATTTTAAAATAATCGGGGGTAAAGATGGATATATTAATCCAAACGCCGGTGAAGTCGCGAATTTTCTGTACAAGACAACAGAGGCAGGAACGACAGTATTTAAGGTGTATAACCTAAAAAACGAACTGGTAAGAACTGTATCAGTTGCCGCAAGCGGCCCGGCGCAGATTGACAGCTTTAACTTTGATTGCAAAAACGAAGACGGGAATTACCTTTCCTCCGGAATCTATATCATAAAAGCCGAGGGCTCCGGGTTAGCCCTGGTTAAAAAACTGGCAATAATCAAGTGATGCAAGAGAAGCAGGAAAAGCAAAGACAGCAGAGAAAGCAATTACAGTGAGAGGGAGAAAGGTAAAAGGAGCCATCTGGTTTCGCATTTGAAACTGAACTTCTTTCTGAATTATGCTACTAAGTATTCAAACAAGCTGTAAATCAGCATAAAGGAGAAAGGCGTGAGGATTGCTTGCCGGGCTATATTTTTCAGTTTACTTGTTTCTGTGAATATATTTTCTGCCGAAAAAGATAAAAACAGGGAAGCCGCGTATAGGTTACAATATAAGTATTATGTGACTATTAATTGGAATTTTTCACATATGGCTAAGGATATTAATGATTTTTCGATTACTAAGCTTGACAAGAAAGACGAAAATGTTTTTGAAGGAGTTCTGAATTCATTTGAAGAGGAATTTAATAAATACCCTGTGGAATTTGTAAGAAACTCCGGAATTAAAATTATAATTTTTGGAAAAAATCTGAATCGAAACGGAAGAATCGCCAATGGTCGGTACACGAAGAATGACAATTGCCTTTGGTTTAATATTGAAGATGGAGGTGTAAGTCCGCGAACTCTTCATCATGAATTTTTCCATCTGATTGACGTTTTCTTCAAAGGTAAAGATATGGATGAAGAGTGGCTTGCTGCCGGTAAGAAATCACCTTCCGGCGGATTTGTAACGGATTATGCCAGAATATATGGCAGCACAGTCGTAATGGAAGACAGGGCGGCACTCTTTTCTGCTTTAATGATAAAGAAGTCTGCAAATAAAGCCTATAAAGATGCCGAAACGGACACAGCCTTAAAGGCTAAAATAACGTTACTTAAGAAATTCGTATACGAAAAATGCTCAAAAGAAATGGATGATGCCTACTGGCGGAATTTTACGGATTATGATCTTTCAAAAGAAAAAGCATTTGCAGGTTCTCTAAAAAATCCGTTTGATTTGGTTGTTTTTTCCCCAAATCCTTATTCTAGAGAGAAGAATAAAGAAGATATAAAAATAAGCAGGCTTCCAAAAAACTCCAGCGTTAAAATTGTTGACAATAAGCTTGAGGTAATCAGGGAATTTGAAAAAAATGAAGTAAATGAAAATGGTCAGCTTTTGTGGGATGGAAAAGACCGCTCCGGTAACGTGTTAAAGGAAGGGAAATACGCGTTTAATTTTGTGGATGATCACAATAACGACAAAAAAGTCAATTTTACCTGTACTAAAACTTTTATTTTAATCTCAGCAAGATAATGATAAATGGGTGTATATGCGTTAAACCTGATTTTAATTTGAACATTTTTCTATTTTATGCTACTAAGTTTATATAGATATTGATTAGTTTTAATGTAGTAAATTGCAAATAATAAAAGGGTAAAATAAGTGCTGCACGACGGTTTCAGGTCGGGTAGTCCGCCAACGCTTTTTGGCGGAAAAAAAAGGGAAAACAAGTGAAAACAAAAATAATTGCAATAGTGTTATTTTTAGCTTTTTCTGCGAAGATTTATTCTGCGGACAAT
>MFGS01000150.1:8593-10479 GCA_001778355.1 Candidatus Firestonebacteria bacterium RIFOXYA2_FULL_40_8 | reverse complement strand
TCTTCTATCTTTTTTCCGTGTTCATCTGTCCCCGTAACAAGAAAGACTTCTTCCCCTAAAAACTTATGCCATCTTATTAGAATATCCGCCGCAAGTGTAGTATAAGCATGCCCAATATGAGGAATATCGTTGGGGTAGTATATCGGCGTTGTCACATAAAACTTCTTCACTTTTTTTCTCCGGAATTATCAGGCGCTGCGGAAACATTTATATCAGGACGTACAGTACCGTTTTGTTTCTGAGGCTCATTAGCAATAATAGGTTTTTTATCTGTATTATTATGTCTTTGCTGGTGACTATTGTACCAGCTCTTTTGTCCTTGATTGGTACTCTTATTTTGTTCTTTATCTTTATTCTGATTATTGTTATTCTGCGGCTTTCTATTGTTCTGCCACTGCCTGGGATTATTATTATTTTGTGTTTTAACAGGAACTTTTACGGGAGAAACTGCGGGTTTAGTATCTTTTTCCGCCGGCTTATTTACATTTGCCAGTGCAGCTTCTTTCACGGAATCATATTGTCCTTGTTCGTAAGCAAGACAACACATCAGTCTTCCGCACATGCCTGATATTTTAGTTTGATTCAAGGGTAAATGTTGTTCTTTGGCCATCTTAATTGTTACCGGAACGAAATCCTTAAGAAACGACACGCAGCATAATTCTCTACCGCAGCATCCGTAACCTCCAAGCATCTTAGCTTCATCTCTAACACCAATCTGTCTCATCTCTATTCTTGCTTTAAGTAAATATGCCAGATCTTTTACCAACTCTCTAAAATCCATTCTTTTTTCAGCTGTAAAATAAAATACTATTTTCGACCTATCAAGAGAAAAATCCGCTTCAACAAGTTTCATTTCAAGACTTTTTTCTTCAATTTTCTGCTGACAGGATTTATAAGCTTCTTTTTCTTTTTGAATATTCTCATAATAATGTTTTACATCATCTTGTGATGCAACTCTTAATATTTTCATTAAACCTTCTGTTTTTCCGTCCGGGATTAACTTTGGAAGTTTAACTACTTGTCCAAACTGAGGACCATCTTCCGAATCCACGACACAGTTAGCTCCTTCTTTTATGTTACCGTCATATGTAAAACAATTGAAGAGTTTGCACCTGTCTCTGAATCGAACGTGGATTTGATAGACAGTAGAAGAAGCAGAGGCAGCAGGTGCAGCAACGACAGCAGAAACAGAAGGAGCGGAATGCACAACAGAAGCTGCGGAAGCAGTTGAAGTAGAAGAAGTAAGAGCAGCAGCGGAAGCAATGACAGAAGGAACAACCGGAACAGCGGGAGATGCCGTAACTAGAGGGACTACAGGAGTTGAAGGAGCTACCGGCATTACAGGGGTTGATTGAACACAGTTATTTCCTGCTTGTGCTGCCTGTGGACACGTACAGCCGCCGGAACATGCACAGTTGTGACCTGACGGAGGTATTACTTCCTTTACTTCAGGTTTCTTTTCTGTATTTTCATTTGTATTTAACTGATTATTAATTATTTCATCCATTTCTTATATCCCCTTTGACCAAAATACTATTAATAACAAGATCTTGATTCATACTTAAATTCCTGGATAACAGACTCCTTGAATTATCGAGATCTTTAATAATACTAATAACATTATCAAGCGGCAGAAGTGTTGAATATTTTTTAACCAGATTTTCTTTGTCCAGGTTAAATATTATACCTTTTCCGGTTTTCATCTTGAAAACATCATAAAAAAAGCTTTCAAGCTGATCTGTGACCGAAATAGAAAATTTATCAAACTTGTTTTTTATTGTTTTGATCTCAAACAATTGTTTCACCGAGTAATATGTTTCCAGCATTTGAAATACGAGCTCTCTTAACTCGAGATTTTTTTCACCTATTAACTCTAAAGCCCGGGC
>MFGS01000150.1:1975-8568 GCA_001778355.1 Candidatus Firestonebacteria bacterium RIFOXYA2_FULL_40_8 | reverse complement strand
GCATATTCCATTGTGTTTTCCTGTCCGCTGCTCTTAAAAACCAGAATATCTCTGACTTGTTCAAGGTTCAAGCTTCCAAATTTTATCAGCTGACATCTTGATTTTATGGTCGGCAAAATAAAATACGGATTTGACGCTATTAAAATAAAAACTCTTTTCTCCGCTGGTTCTTCTATCGTTTTCAAAAGCATGGGGACAGCGTCTTTTGTAAGTTTTTCCGCGTTATTAATTATAATAAATTTATATTTATTATAATAAGATGACAAACTTTGATCTTCCAGTAAACTTTTTATCTGGAGCTTTTTTATAGTAGCACCATCCTGTTCTATGACTACAATATCAGGATTTAGCCCCTGCGTTTGCTTCTCGCATGAAGCACAACCGGAACATGCTCGAAAAGCCTCAAAATCAGGATGCTCGCAATTGACCAGTCTGGCAAATTCAATCGCTAAAGACTTTTTTCCAACACCTTCTTTCCCAAGAAAAAGATAGGCATGCGCCATTCTGTTATTTTTAAAAGATGACACTAATATTTTTTTCTGCTTTTCATGTCCAATAATTGTTTCCAGCATTTTTTCCCTGTTATTTCATAATTTTTACTTTTTAAGTATCTTCCTTGTATAAAAGAGAATTTGCTCTGAGATTTCCTCTATTGTTCGTTCTCCGCAAATAACTTTAATCCTTCGCGGTTCTTTTTTCGCTAAGGCAAGGTAACCTTTACGTACTTTGTTATGAAAAGATGCCTTTTCCAATTCTAATCTGTCTTTACTCCCTGACCGCTTACGGGCCCGTCTTAATCCAAGTCCGACGTCTATATCAATATAGAGCGTAAGATCCGGCTTTAACCCGCAGGTTGCAAAAGTATCCAGGTTTTTTATTAAATCCTTAGAAATACCTCTAGCATAACCTTGATAAGCCATAGTCGAATCAGAAAATCTGTCGCATATAACCGCTTTTCCGTTTTTTAATGCCGGCATTATTTTATCCTGCACATGCTGAGCTCTGCTGGCAAGGTAAAGCAATAACTCCGCAGACGGCGCCATTTTTTTATTTTCTGGATCTAGAAGAAGCTCCCGTATCTTCTCTGCAAGTATTGACCCTCCCGGCTCTCTAGTTTTAACAACATCAATATTTCTGGATTTCAAGTAACGTTCAAGTAATTGTATCTGTGTTGTTTTACCGCTGCCCTCGGGACCTTCAAAAGTAATAAAAATCATTGAAAGAATCTCCTACCCTCTTAAATACTCTCTGCTTATTCTGCTAATACTTACGGCCCTGCCAGATGAATCATCTGTTTCAACAAAAACTCCATGCACTTTAATTTTCGAAGTGGCAACTTCAAACCTTACGGGAATATCGTATAGGAATCTTTGCAAAGCAAGCTCTTTTTTCATTCCGATAACAGAATCAACAGAGCCGCACATTCCCGCATCTGTAATAAAAGCAGTGCCCTCCGGCAGTATTCTTTCATCCGCAGTCTGCACATGAGTATGTGTTCCAAACACTGCAGAAACTTCGCCATCCAGATAACAGGCAAGCGCATTTTTCTCTGAAGTAATTTCGGCATGAAAATCAATTACAATTGTATTTGTCTCAGCTTTAAGAATTTTAATGGCTTCTTTTGCGGTTCTAAACGGACAATCAATATTTGAAAGATATACTCTTCCTTCAAGATTTAAAACGCCAATCTTCAGTCCGTTACCCGCAGTGTATACCCTGCAACCTATACCGGCAACGCCGGGAGGATAGTTCGCGGGTCGAAGCAGCCTGGGCTCTTTGTCTATTATCTGCATAACTTCTTTTTTATCCCAAATATGGTTACCGGAAGTTATTACATCAATTTCAAAGGAGAACAAGTCCTCCAGGATCTTTGGTGTAATTCCAAAACCATGAGCTGAGTTTTCCCCGTTTGCAATTACAAAATCAGGTTTTAACTCACGACGGAGGTCAGGAAGCAAAACTTTAACCGCTTCTCTTCCCGGCTCGCCTATAATGTCTCCAAAAAACAGGATTTTCATGCTTTCCTATTTTGCGTATTCTGAAGCGCGCATTTCCCTTATGACGGTAACTTTAACCTGTCCGGGATATTCAACTTCCTCTTCTATACGCTTTGCTATATCTTTAGCTATCTGTAATGCTTGAGAGTCATTGATTTCGGTATGTTCCACCATAATTCTGATTTCTCTGCCGGCTTGAATAGCAAATGATTTTTTAACACCCGTAAATGATTCTGCTATATTTTCAAGCTTTTCAAGACGCTTAATATATGTTTCTAAGGATTCACGTCTGGCTCCGGGTCTTGCTCCCGAAATTGAGTCGGCAGCTTGAACAATTATCGCATCTATCGTCCGTAATTGATCATCTCCATGATGATCTCCAACGGCCGAAATAACTCTCGGACTTTCTTTATACTTTTTAACGAGATCAGCACCTATTTGCGGATGCGTACCCTCTATTTCATGATCAACCGCTTTACCGATATCATGTAACAACCCTGCGCGCTTAAACATAACTGTATCAAGGCCTAATTCACCGGCTAACATTCCGGCCATATTTGCAACTTCAATCGAGTGCTGTAAAATATTCTGTCCGTAGCTTGTTCTGTACTTTAAACGACCGATTAATCTGACTAACTCCGGGTGAATACCGGAAAGCCCCATATCCAAAACGGTTCTTTCTCCTGTTTCTTTAATTTTTTCCTCTACTTCACTTTTGACCCTCTCAACAACTTCTTCTATCCTGGTAGGATGTATTCTACCATCGGATATTAAACGTTCTAAAGATATTCTGGCTATCTCACGGCGCACCATATCAAATCCCGAAAGCACAACAGCTTCCGGAGTATCATCTACTATGACATCTATACCGGTTGCAGCTTCTAAAGCTCTGATGTTTCGTCCTTCACGGCCGATAACACGCCCTTTCATTTCCTCATTTGGAAGCGGAACTACAGAAACAGTGGATTCAACCGTATGATCTATAGAGCAACGCTGAATCGCGAGTGATATTATCTTTTTTGCTTTCTTTTCGGCTTCTTCCTTTGCTTCATCTTCAATACGCTTAATAATAGCTGCAGCATCATGATGAGCTTGCTTTTCCAGCATCTCCAATAGCATCTTTTTCGCGCTTTCTGTGGTCAATCCCGAGATCTTTTCGAGCTTTACACGCTCATCCTCAATCATTCTGTTTAGTTTATCATCTTTGTCTTTGAAAAGTTTATCTTTTTGAATTAGCTCGTTTTCTCTAGCTTTGTTCTCTTTCTCTTTCTGATCTAAAAGATCGACCTTTTTATCAACATGTTCTTCCTTTTGTACCAGGCGTTTTTCAAGGTTTTGTATCTCTATACGCCTTTCTTTAGTTTCCGACTCAAACTGCTGTTTGGCCTTATAAAGCTCTTCCTTTGCTTCAATAATAGCCTCTTTCTTTTTTGATTCTACCTGCTTTTCGGCATCAGCCAAAAGCTTCTTGGCAATTTGTTCTGCAGAAGCAATTTTATCCTCTGACGTTTTTTTGCGGACCATCCACCCCACAGCAACGCCCAAAATAGCGGCCACAATAAAAACAAAAACTATAATCAAAACTGTAGTAATATTCATTTAGAGTCCTCCTTATTTGGATATTTAAATAATTAGAAAGGTTTGTATTTAAGCGTTAATTGGAAAGATTATTTCGAAAGGGTTAAATTCTGTATGCTTTTATCAATAAACAAAGCTTTATTATTTTTAGCAATAGCTAAAAAAACAGAATTTCTATAAACAAAAACAGAATTTACTTCTGATTTGTAGATTTTGTCTAAGCTTAAAAACCCTATGATATAACATATTCCCATAAACACCTTACCCTTCTTTATGCTATTATATTATATAAATGTATATTTGTCAACCTGGTTTTCAGTGGAGTTTCCTTATTTTCTGTTCCGGTTCGCAACTGAAGGAAATTTATCTACATGTTTCGTTATCCGCCTAGGTGGATTTCGCAAAGATTTAAGGTCTGATATTTAGACTTTGCTCAACTCGCTTTGCTCGAACAATTCAGCCTTTTTTCCGAACATTTCTCTAAATTTTGTCCACCTTCGGTGAGATCTCGACTGAAGGCGGATACGTTGCTCACAAGTCACAGAAAACAGGCAAACTCCACTTGCGAAAATATCGTTATGCTTTAGTTTGCATGCTTTTTATAATTTTTAATCGAAATTATGGGGAAACTCCACGGTTCTCAATACCTGGTGGAAATACATGGTTTTCAATATGGAAATCCGAAGCTGAATAATTTATGCTTAGGTTCTAAATATTGAAGAGATACAAGAATATTGAATGTAGTTTATTCTTTACTTAACAGGTGCAGCGTTTTATCAAATCTTCCAATGCAGGTTGAGAATTGCTTAAGCCATACCGGCTATCAATTGCAGGCGTCACTATCTTTAAAGCGGTTTTTTTATCTCCTCCGGCTTCAAGCCACAAAGCCAGCCAAAGCCTTAAATAACTGTTATATTTTGGGTGCGGCCATTTGTCATTAGGCTCCGGATATTCATGTCCAAGAAATATCCTGGCGAGATGCAGCTCAGGTCCTCCTAAATATTTATTTATATCCTCTTCTACTTTGTCTATTCTTACAGATTCCAGATAACCCAGAGAGAATAATAAAGATTGAAGAACTACCGAACCAGTCGTATTTATAGATCTTAAACCGCAATATTGAACACCTTTAAATCCCTCAGATGCTTTTTTAAAATTCAGATGCTCAATCTCCCATCTTGTTTTACAAAATTCTACGAATAATCTTTCTTCATTGTTAATACTGCTGTCATTCAGACATTCCTTCACAATATTTTTAAATAATTCTTCCTGTCCGGATTGTAATAAAGCTTCTAAAATATTATATTTATCATTCGTAGAATTAATCTCTTTTTGTATCCAATGTTTGGCGCTTTCAATATCTTTCAATGCATACATACATTCCAATGTAAATGACTTAGCCGCACTATTTAATTCTTTTCCCTCGCGTAATTCATTTCTAAAATCAATTATATTACTGATAAATTCTCTGCATTTATTTTTTATTATCAACGTATAAATAAAAGCAGTCCTGACTTTGCCATTTTTAACATTCTGAGTAATAAATTCAGGATTAAGAAGCAAATCTTCTTTCCCCAGAGCCAATGAAGAAAGCGCAACATAATTGCCGATGTCATGAATATTTCTTTGCTCTGCAGACAGTGTTTTATATATATTCAATATATCGTCATAGGCATCTTTCCATCTTCCGGCCCAAAACATATTACAGCAAACTTCCACCCCGTAAGATATTGTACTTATAGTTGAAACGCCATACGCATCTCGAGCAATTTTCCAAAGATCGATTCTAACTTTCAAATCATCTTCCCTGCTTGAGTCCGGGGTCAACCAATCGCTAAGCGATAATGCAGCTACAGTTTCCATTATATTCGCTTTTGCCTGACTATTGGGGAAGTTCCGTATCATCTCAGCAAATAATTTAACTGATTTACAGGGATTATTGTCAGCAGAGTTTCTTAATTCCATCCTTCCTTCTTCAACTAACGCAAATGGTTCCATTACTGAGCCTCGTAAGGATTCAAAGATCTGTCTAGCCTCTTCTATTTTGCTTAATTTAGCAAGACAAATACCTGACTTTAGAAGCGCTTCTTTGCCTTCTAACCGGTATTTATTGGAATCTGCAATCCTTCTGTATTGCATAAGCGCGATTTCGTAAGTTTTATGATACATCAACTCATCAGCAAGCTTTATAGCCGGAAGAGTTAAACCCCATGTTTGCCTTTTCAGCCTTATTGGTTTAAGATGCGTCCCTTTTCCCCATGCTCCAAAACCAATATATCTGCCGGCAAAAGGGAACAATTCACGATACTGAAATATCCTTTTACCGTCAAAATAGCAATATATCCATTCTTCATCATATTCAATTTCTACTCTATATTTTTTACCTTTCTCCGGAGTTATATTTATTTTCACCAATATATCCTGTTCATTTCTTACAAATTTGGTTACAAAACCTCCTTCTGCACCTACCTGAAAGAAGTATCCGCCGTAATTATTCTCAGATTGAAACGCCGGTGCCCGCGCAATAATTGAAAACTCTCCTTTTTCTTCAAAAAATCCTTCACAAGAGAAATGAAATCCCCCTATTACGTCATATTTCCATAATAAAATGTTCTCTCTGGTGCTGCAGGTTATCCACTCTTCTCCGGTAAACTCCCATTTACCGGTTAGAGGAACCCAATCTTCGGGTTTGAGATTATTCCTGCCAAAATCAATCACTTCCCACTCACGTTCATTGTGTATAAAACGATCAAGCATATCTGAAAAATACTTCGCAGTTGGCCGGTTTCCGGGATCCTTATCTAAAGTTCTCCTGCATAGAAAAGATAAAGTCGGATCTATGCCGGCATCAGGTAGTATACTTTCCGGAGAAATAAAGTCACCTTTTATTATCGCATCCACCGTTTCACTTAAAGTATCTTTCTCATACGGAAGCTTGTCTGTAATAATCTGATAAAGTATTACTCCAAGTGAATAAACATCGGCAGGAATATCAGCCGTTTTAGTATTGTCTTTAAG
>MFGS01000150.1:0-1953 GCA_001778355.1 Candidatus Firestonebacteria bacterium RIFOXYA2_FULL_40_8 | reverse complement strand
ATTTGTTTTATTATCAAGCATAACTTTGCTGCCAGAACTTGATCCCCAGTCTATTATTGTGACCTCTCCGAATTCACCTATCATAATATTCATTGGGGTTATATCTCGATGAACAACATTTTTGCTGTGAGCAAAAGCCACCGTCTCCGAAACACGTTGAAGTATACCTAATAATCGGCGGACACTGAACTTATGCAGAATTTCCGAATTGCCTTTTTTTCTTAACTCAAGAATTTCCGAAAGCAGACAGCCTTTAAGAGCCTTCATAGAATAATACAGTCTTCCGTCTATATCCTTTCCCATATTGTGAATGGTTATTACTCCGGGATGCTCCAGAGATGCCGGTATCCTTGCTTCAAGTTCAAACATCTCAATCTGTTCTTTTGTAAGAAAAGGAGACAACGGACGCTTTAGAGCAACATCCCTGTTCAACTCCGGTTGGGTTACCAATAAAACTTCCCCATTTGAACCTTGACCTAAGTGTTTTACGACCTTATAACCATCAACTTTTTCTGTTATAGCCTGCATTTTATCTTCATTTACAGGTAAAGGTCTTATTGAGTCTGCTGTTATAGTGCTATTTGTACTTTCAAATGACGCAATATTTATTTTGTCATTACGCTTTTCTATGTTAAGTTCACTGCTGCTTTGTTTTATCCCGCTATCAGTGCTTGAAAGTACGACACAGTCTCTTCCTTTATCCTTTGCTTCATAAAGCGCTTCGTCTGCTCTCAAAAAGAAATCTTGAACATCCTGAGCATTGTCAGGAAAAGAAGCAATTCCTATTGAAGCAGTTATCTTTATTCCGTCAGGAAAAGATGCTTCCTTTAATTTTTTGCGTATTTTTTCCGCAACACTCAATGCCATTTTGCCGTTTGTGTCAGGCAGCAGCATTTCAAACTCATCTCCCCCAAACCGCGCCAGGATATCAGATGTGCGCAATGTGCTTTTCAGTATTTCTGCAACTTTGATAATATATTTATTCCCAGTCTCATGTCCCCGTGTATCATTTAATGTTTTAAAATGGTCTATGTCCATTATTATCAGGGATACGGAAATCCTGGTGCGTTTACTTTGTCTTACGGCTTGCTCAATTTCCATCTGAAAATGCCTGTGACTGAACAATCTTGTCAAAGGATCAGTAATTGCAGACTGGTATAGAAGTGAATGCTCTATCATTGTCGCGGCTTGGGTAGCTAACATCTCGATAAAATCTTGTTCTTGCTTATCTAAACTATTCCTTGATTCTACAGAATCAACATATAAAGCTCCAATTATTCCGCGACCGGCAACTAAAGGTGTACAATAAGTCAGATTAACTTTATCTGTAAAATCAGACTCCTGTTTGTCAAATTTATGCAAGAATATTGATTTACCGCTTTGAACAGCCTGAGAAGATATTTTTTCAACATGTTTCAAGAACTCATTATTATACCTTAAGACATCCTTCGGCCAAAAAGACCTTGCAATCAAACCCTTGCTTTCCAGCAAAAGTATAACTCCACGCTCAAACTTCATTTCTTCAACAATCTCTTTTGTTATGTGCACAACCTGCCTTGCATACTTTCCCATTTCATCAACATCCTCTTTCTTAACTGCCTCTTTGTATCTCTCTCTTGCCTCATCCTTCACCTCTGAACGGGCAAGGTTTGTTTTGTACTTCAAAGCAGGAGGCTTGCCGTCAAAAACATAGATAAGCTTGATGCCCTCAAGCAGAAGATTAACATTCCTGTAAAACAATCCTGAAAGATGTGAGGTGATATTGCCTTTCTTGTCCATCAAAGGAGTGCCATCAGGCTGCCTGATTGTTGAAAGAAACTGATAAATAGTATTATACGCGTCCACAGCAATAGTCTTGCCTTTTAGCTGTGAAAATTCTATCGCCTCTCTCGGCACAATATCGCCTATCTGCAAGCCCATCAGAAAAGAAAGAAAAAAGGATTAATAAATATT
>MFGS01000149.1:1120-6136 GCA_001778355.1 Candidatus Firestonebacteria bacterium RIFOXYA2_FULL_40_8 | reverse complement strand
ATTTAAAACCCACTTTGGTAAAAAATGCTTCGAGTCCCAGTATCTTTTCTTCTTCAAGCCCTGAATCTTTTAATCTGAACCCCATAAAAAGAATTACGGCGTTTTCCGCTATAAGTTCCGGAGTTCTCTGCTGGAAAGCTCGGTAAAAATTAACAGGCGGGTCCCGAAAATTACTTCCGCTCGAAGTCAAAAGCTCTCTTACAAATTTATCGTACGGTATATTATTTTGGATACTGTCGTGCACCCACCTGGTGTACGCCTGCGCCGCGTTCGGCCAGAGGTTGCTCGGGAACTCCGCCTTGATGCGGAGCAAATCCCCCCATTTCATCGTCCAGTAATCCGCAAATTCATTCCGGAGGAGCAATCGGTCTATGAGTTTTGTTCTTTTCTTCGGATTTTTATCGGAAAGGAAATTCCTGACTTCCTGCGGCTGAGGAAGAGTGCCAATCGTGTCAAGAAACACCCGCCGGATAAACACTTCATCAGTGCAGCTCTCAGAAGGAGGTATCTTCCGTCCTTTCAGTTCTTTAATTATAATCTCATCTATCTTATTATTCTGCTTAAACTCCTCAAAAAGAGTAATGGGCGGTTCGGACTCATCCAAAGCATATACAGGAATAGCAGAATTAAGAAGAATAAATAAGACATAAAACATCCCCGCTCGCAGACCCATAATCATCCTTTTTAGACGATAAATACAGCCCTTTTGTTGACGGAATTCAAATATATTACCCTTAATTATACCTCTTTTTCGGAGTTTATCCATAGTGTTTTTATACTTTAGAGTACTTTTCTTCTTGTCATACTGAGCAGCTCTTGGCGAAGTATCCACGCTCTTGATTTTAGAACAGAGATCCTTCGCAAATGACAGCTCAGGATGACAAGAGGCAGTATTTTATGTTTCAAATAAACGGGAAAGAAAGAAACGAACTGGTTGCAAATTGCGACCGGATAATCATGGACAGCTATTCTTAATTTATGGTTTTGGCTATTACAAACTCTATTGCTTCGACTGTATCACTGTAGTTTGTTTCATGGGCGGTTTCTTTTCGATGGATTAAGAGAACATTTCCCGGGTTTGATTCTCTTAGAAGGTTGGCAAGACGGAGGGCGCTTTCGGGCGGGACGATGGTGTCTTTTCCTCCGGTGGTAATGGCTACAGGCATAGTCAGGTTTTTATAATTGAGTTCAGAACTTCTTTTTTGGTACTCCGAAAGGAGCTCTTTCTTTGTTCCCCCATAGGAGTTGGCTATAAACTCCTGAAAGTTGTCATATTCAATCATATTAGCGCAAGGATTCTGGGCTGAAACTCCGGCCACCAGGTCAGGATGCAGTGAAGAAAATATCAAAGCCGACGTCCCGCCCATAGACCCGCCGACAAAAATCACTTTCCCTATTTTGTATTTTGTTTTTAACTCCTGCAAAATCTGAAGAACATCCGCTTCCGCTTTCGGCCCCATCCAGGAGGTCTTCGCGCGATAATCAGGTGAGATATAAATCATATTATACTTAGACGCTGTATCACGAGCCCCCTTGCACTCACCTCTTTCATCAGAAGCATACTGATTCCTATCAGAATCATGCCCGTGCAAAGCAACCATCAGATCATACATCTTCGACACCTGAAACCCTTCAGGCAACAGCTCAATGTATCTCTGACTGGACCCGTCAACCTTCGACATAAATACAAAATCCTTCGCCTTAGAAAATGCCATTTACTCGAACAGCTCTTTCATAAGAGCCTGTTTTTCTCGTTCCATGTGAACGGCTACATCTGTCAAAACAGCATTTAAAGTGCCTATCTTGAGATCATTGTGATTGGGGATAGTTATACTGTGTTCACCTTTTTGAGTTGTAGTCAGCCTGATGTGGCTTCCTGTCTGGCGGGTAACTTCATATCCGTACTTTTTCTTCAAGAGTTTGATGAGTTCGTCGGCACCCAAATCCCGTGGAATTTTCACGCCGTCAAAACCTCATCCTTTACCATATGAAGCCGGATGATGCTCGGCATTTCTTTTGCATCAAAATGACATTTTACGGCATCTTTAACAGATTTTCTTAATTCTGCCATAGTTTCAGCTTCCGTAAAAATAGAGTAGCCGAGAGCTTTTGCCTCATATCCGCCCTCTTGAGAGTCCTCTACAATGAAAATGATTTCCTTACCCATTTGAGTCTCCTTGCCGCCCGTTCACTATCTCTATCGTTATTATAACAAATAGAAATATCCTTGTCAAACAACGTGAATATTGTTCTCCCCCGACACCCTTCGACTTAGAAAATGCCATTGATGGTTGTCCTTTCTATTTCCAATCCTGCCCGAACAAATCTAAAAATATATCCGTAAACTCACCCGTTTTAGATATTTCATTCTTTCTTGCATCATGCTTATATATTATATAACCTCCATACCATTCCGGAAAACTCAAAATATTACCGGTTTTTTGTATCTCAAGATATAACGGATTGATCTTTTCAGGGATTTTGCCGTAACTTTCGGAAATAATCTCAGGTTCTCCGTCATTATCCAGATCTTTTAACGCTATGCCAAATAAATCATCTATTTTTAGAAGTTCCTTTGACGTATTTAAATCGTAAATACAAAGTTTTTCTTCTCCATGTCCGATATTCAATCCCATTTTCACAATAAGTAAAAGCCTATTGTTCATTTTGATTACACTGCTCTCTAAGGATACTACATCATCCTGTAAGGAAACTATGGATTTTGCGAGTTTTCCTCCTTCTTCGATATATACCTGAAATGCCAGATAAGTAATTTTCGAATAAACAAAGGGTATAGCTTCAACAACAGGAGCTCTATATGCCGCAACATAATATTTTATATTCTTTATCTCATGAATATTTATAGAGTCAATGTAGAGTTTCGTTCTAGTATCGACATTGTATTCTTTATCTATCCCTATTTTCGTTCCTTTATCCACGGAGAATAACACCGGCTTAGCATCCATATGTTTTATTGAATCAATATTTTCATATAATTTATTGACATACGGATTCTGTAAAATATTTTCCAGGTATTCTTCTATCAGCATTTCAAACTTCAGTATTTTGTCCGCACCCATTTTAATTTCTTTATTTCTGTAATTTAAATATTTCTCGCCTCTTATCGTTAAATTTCTTTCCGGCCCCATATCACCGCGCGGCTGCTTGTTCATATAAACCAGCTTGCGACTTTCATTATCTATTACAATAGGCAGCATCATAAATGTCGGGTAATACAATTTTACAACTCCCAGCTCTTTTTCCTCAACAACTTTATCAGGAGCACCTAACAGTTTTATTATTTCGTCTTCTTTTAGACCTGCTTTTACTTTCTTGATATTCTTAAAGTTTTTACCTCTTTCTACGCCTTTTATATCCGTTTTTCTATAAGTAATCCTTGCAAATTCGCTTTCCTGATTCTTATCTATCAGATAAAAAGCAATAATTATGATAATAAACAAAATAATCGCACTAAATACTAGAGTTCTGATTTTTCTACTCACCTTGGCATTTTCTCCTATAATTTATTTAAGAAAGAGAGCCACATTTATTTCATTACCCCCTCAAATACTTCCATACACCGTTGCTTTCTTCTTCTATTTTATTGGCTAATTTTTTGGTAATGGTGAAGCAAATCGAGGGTTCGCGGGTGAAGGTTAACTTCACATTTTCGTAAATGCTTATGCCTAAAAACATCGCCTTATATTCTTTTCCTGTGATTTCTCTGAGAGGTATGACGAGATCAGGATGGCCTACTCTAAACGGGAACAGTACTCCGATAAACATATCTTCATTATTTGCACCGAAAGTAACACAGCCGCTATAGTTCGCGCTGTTTGAACTTAAGGACTGGAAATGCCATTTTTTTCCGGTAAACTCATCCTGTTTTTTGTATAATTTCGTAAGAATATTCCAACCGCTGACAAAAGAAACAATTTTAACAATACCGACCCACATAACTAAGAAAAATACGATGAAAGCTAAAGGAAATCCATCAAATAATTTTTCCAAAACACCCTCACTTTTCATATTAATAAGGACAGCGGCCTCTTAATTTAATTGGTCGCTGTCCCTAATTTAATTCTTTATCTCTTACTGCCGGTTTCTTTTTCGCCGGGGAGGGCCATGTCTATTGAGAGCTCTCTGGCGGTTTTGGCTTTCAGGAGGTCTATCAGGTCGTTCGCTCCGGAACCGGCGGTGGCGCCTTTTACGTCATTCATAACCACGCCGGGAACCCAGTTGCCTTTGTACTCTTTCATCGCGTTGGCATAATTCTCATTGATCCGAACCAGTGCTTCCAGTTTCTTTTCTAAGGCACCGTCGGCGGTCATTACAAGTCTCTTCCTTGTTGCTTCACCTTCTCCGAGCAGGATCTGCTTTTGCTTTTCCTGTTCAGCTGCGGATTTTTCCAGAGTGGCAACTTCAAGCTGCTGCTGTGCAAGAACGACTGCTTTGGCTTTTACAACTTCCTGTTCCCACTTGGACTTTGCCGCGTTTGCTTCTCCCTCTTTGGAAACGGTGATCGAATTCTGTTCCGCTTCCTTGGCTTTTGCCATTGCTGTTTGCACCGCCATCGTGATACTCTGCTGCTGCTTGATCTGCGCTTCAACAGCATCGTCATACGGCAGTTCCGTCACGGCAAAGTTCGAGGTTTTAATGCCGTATTGTGAAAGTACTGCTTCTTCCTGCCTTAACGGAGTTCCTGTTTTATCCATAACTATCTTCGCTACCGTCACGGTTTTATCTACGCCTGTTATCGGGTCTTTCGTTTTCATTTCTTCCTGGGTGGTTTTGTAAACCCCGGACTTTATCTGGTCTTCTATATAGAATATCAAGCTTGTTCTTTTTTCCGCGTAGCTCTCTTTTGAACTCATAAGAGGGCCGGTCATGTAAACACATTTATTCGTGACTACCTCAATAAGGTCTTTCTGAATTGACTGCTGACTTCCGTATTTTACCAGGAGAGAGGTCAGGTGCTCCGCGTCCAGAGGAACTTCGTAATTGACCGAACCTACA
>MFGS01000149.1:559-1108 GCA_001778355.1 Candidatus Firestonebacteria bacterium RIFOXYA2_FULL_40_8 | reverse complement strand
CCTCCGTCGTTAAATCTTACGGGGATTTTGAATTCGTACGTCTCAAGCTTGATAAACTTTGTTATCTTTCCGAACCCCTGCCATTTAATTCCGGGCTCGGTGTACCAGGAAAGACTTCCGGTGATCGGATTCTGAACGCACATGACTTTATCCGCATCCAGGTTTTCAAAAAGATTCATACTCAAGATGCCAATCACGAAAAGGACAACGATCACTATTGCCAATGAAATTAAATTTTTCAGCTGCAATACATTGGTCAGTCCCGTATCTTCTACTAAATTTTCTTTTACCATCTATTCCCCCTTCCTTCTTGATTTTACTTTTGATTCCTGATCCTCTCCGCTTCCTTTTCGAGGTGCCTCTCATCACGTTCTTCTTTGGCTTTCTTTATATCCTGTTCAAGCTCCTGTCTTTTCCTGAAAACCGGGAACAGCAATGTTCCTCTGTACAAAGGTATCAAGACCTGGGTAAATACCGCATAAACAATACCCAGAATTAAAAGAATTTCAAACGCTGCTATGACTATCACCTTTACCCACCCCCTTTATT
>MFGS01000149.1:0-333 GCA_001778355.1 Candidatus Firestonebacteria bacterium RIFOXYA2_FULL_40_8 | reverse complement strand
CGTAAAGATAACTTTATTCGTTAAACTTTTTTGTTCTAATAATTTTTCCATTTGCTCTAAAGCCAATTCTTTTTTCCCAATAATTAGAAGAATTAATTCTGGATTTTTTTTCACCATCTCTTCTGCTGCTAAAATAATTTTTTTTAATCCTTTTCCCTCACTCAATCTTCCACCAAATAAAATTATCTTTTTATCTTCTAAATTAAACTTTCTTTTAAAATTAATAACTGAATTCTTATCTATCTCCCAATTTTTTACTTCAATACCGTTGTAAATAACCTCCGCCCCCACAATACCATTATTTTTTAATGCGTCCCTCAATGCTCCGCTCAC
>MFGS01000148.1 GCA_001778355.1 Candidatus Firestonebacteria bacterium RIFOXYA2_FULL_40_8 | reverse complement strand
TCTTAAACTCCCAGCAATTCAATTTCTCATTGCTTCCCATACTGCCCCCCGGCAAAGACTCATACCTGCCGTCATTACACAAGATCAATGCCGGTACTATTATATGAAGAAAAGACGCTTAAAGCAAAATATATTTTACTTTAAGGCAAACGTTAGACTTACAAAATGCGTGCCGCCCAGTTCACCGTAGGATTTGTAGCCATAGTCAATATTTAACGTATCCAGCCGAGCTCCAAAACCTCCGGAAACTCCGCTTTCGGCATCTACTACCGTTCCTAGTTTATATTTGTATCCTGCCCGAAAAACAAGCATCCCCAGAGCTTTAACTTCAAAGCCCATTGAAACGGTGGAAACAGCAAGTGTTGGAGCATTGTAATCTATGCAAAAGTTAAGTTTTTCTGTCATATAAGCCAGACCTGCTTTTAGGTTTACCGGGAGGTCCGCCCCTGTTCCGAGGTTTTGAGCGTTTACCCCGGCATATATGCGTTCGTCAATTTTTAAATTGGCGCCGATATCAAATAACGGTTTATAGTTGGAGTAGTCGTCAATCACTTCGTAAGGAACCTTCAGGTTAAGACCGAGTGAAAACCCCTGCAGTACTTCAGCGGCTATTGAGGCCTGAGGAACGAGCTGATAAGGCGTAAACTCCCCGGAAACTACCCCATTAATATCTCTTCTTTCCTGGGCTCCGTTATTTATATAGATAGCACTGAAACCGGCAACGGCTTTACTTACTGGAAAAGCTATAGCGGCATATTCATATCTGGTTCCCTGGATAAACTCGGCATGTGTAAAGCCCATTGCAGTTTGCTTCAGATAGGCAGTTGAAGCAGGATTGTAATTGAGAGAAAAAACATCCCCCGGCAGAGCGGCAAAACTTTCGGCCATCCCTACAGCTCTTGCCCCCGCCGGATTATTCAAATACGAAAAGCTTGTCGCTCCCGGGCAGCTCCCTACCGCCAGAAACAAAAAAAAGATCACCCCTGTCTTTTTCATCTTACATTCTCCTTTTATGACGCTATGCCAAAGAAAACCAGGACGTTAGTCCGTTGGATGAATTTGGCATGAATAATCTAAAATTTCATATCGTCGAAACTCCGTGCGTAAGCTAGGAAAGTTTCACTTAATGATATCCTTGAACTCCTTTTCAGTCAGGATTTTAACTCCAAGTTCTTTCGCTTTTTCCAGTTTTGAACCGGCACCAGTACCGGCAACAACGTAATCCGTCTTTTTTGAGACACTACTCGAAACCGAGGCTCCGAGTTTTTTTACTTCCAACTCAGCGTCATCCCTTACCATGGTGAGTTCGCCCGTGAAAACAAATGTCTTTCCTTTAAATCTGCCTTCACCCAGAGAAAGCAGCCGTTCTTCCTCAGTCTTTTCTATATTAACCCCGGATTTTTTAAGTTTGTTAAGCGCTGAAATATTCCCTTTTTGCTTAAAGAAATTCACAATACTCTCCGCAACTCTGGGGCCTACACCTTTTATCCCCTGGAGTTCTTCCAATCCCGCTTTTGCTATAAGGTCGACATTTTCAAATTTCGCGGCAAGTATCTCCGCCGTATGTTCACCGACATCCGATATTCCAAGAGCAAACAAGAGACGGCCAAGTGAATTCTTCTTGCTTCCCTCTACGGCAGTAATAAGATTTACCGCGCTTTTTTCACCCATTCTCTCCAGCCCGGCAAGTACATCCTGTTTAAGCGAATATAAGTCGGCGTAATCCTTGACCATCTTTTTTTCTATAAGTTGTTTTATTATCGCAGGCCCAAATCCTTCCAGGTTCATCGCGGTTCTTCTCGTAAAATGTTCTATCCTTCCTTCTATCTGGGCAGGACAGGCAACATTCTGGCATCTCCACGCAACTTCTTCATCAAGACGTACGATGTTTGAACTGCAAACCGGACAGGTATCAGGCATCTTAAACTCTTTTTCTTTTCCGGTCCTTTTGGAAGCAACACTATTAATAACTTTCGGAATTACTTCCCCGCCTTTTTCGATAACTACGGTATCGCCCTCTCTTATATCCTTACGTTTTATCTCATCTTCATTATGAAGCGTACACCTGCTTATGGTGGAACCAGAGAGAAATACCGGCTCCAGCTCCGCAACAGGGGTGATTATTCCGGTCCTGCCGACTTGCAGGGTAATCTTTTTAAGCGTCGTCATTGCCTGGCGGGCTTTGAACTTATAAGCGAGCGCATAGCGGGGACTTTTATTTGTCGAGCCGAGTATCTTATGCTGCTCATAAGAATTAACCTTTACGACCATTCCGTCTATTTCAAAAGGAAGCGTATCTCTTTTGTGCTCCCAGGAGTTAACATAGTTGATAACTTCAAGGATGTTTTTGCAAAGTTTGTACGGCTGAACCGTTTTTAACCCGAGCTTTTCCAGTTCGACCAGCGCCGACTCATGCGTCTTCCATATATCCTGTTCCACCGAGCCGAGCGTGTGCAGAAGAATATCCAAAGGACGTTTTGCCACTTCGCGGGAATCAAGAAGTTTTAACGAACCCGCCGCCGCGTTCCTCGGATTTGCAAACTCCGCTTCGCCTTTAGCTTCTTTTTCTTCATTCATCTTTAAAAACTCTTCTCTCGGCAGGTATACTTCACCTCTTACTTCCAGCTTGCCCTTGAACTCTATCGTAAGAGGAATGCTTCGGATGGTTTTTATGTTAGTCGTAATATCATCGCCCTGTACCCCGTCTCCTCTGGTAGAAGCGTTCCGAAGAAATCCTTTATCATAGAAAAGATTAACCGCAATTCCGTCAACTTTCGGTTCTACGATGTACTCGGCTTTAAGATCCTTCAGATTTTTAATAACCCGCTCGTCAAATGCAATAAGCTCGGTCGAGCTGTAGCAATTATCCAGTGAAAGCATGGGTATTTTATGGGTGACAGTCTTAAACTCTTTTAGAGGCTCTCCACCTACCCTCTGGGAAGGCGAATCAGGCGTGAGAAGTTCAGGAAACTCCTTTTCCAGGGCTTCCAATTCCTTCATTATTTTGTCGTATTCGGAATCAGGGATCTCCGGGGAGGCGTCAATGTAATACTTACGGTCGTGATGCCGTATCTCCCCCTTGAGTTTTTCTATCTTCCTTTTAGCTTCATCAATTTTCATTATGGAATAATATAACAGAAGCAAGGGAAAAGATAAAGCAGAAAAGACGAGGTTTGGATGGTTGGATGTTTAGAGGGTTGGCTAAAAGTACGAGGACGGAAGACAGAAGACGGAGGGCAGCAGAAATACTACTTGGTTGTCATCTGAGCGGCAGCATGCGAAGGATCTCATTCCTTATACATTAAGAAGACAGGGATACTTCGCGAAGAACAGCTCAGTATGACAAGACAAAAATTCATTATTTATTTAAAGCTTTTGACAACAACACTTATTCCAATTCCGGACATTCCAAGACCCAATATTATCATAGTTGCTATTAGCGAAAAATATAATACCTTTTTAGCAATAAATAACTGTATATTTGCTAACCTGCCTTTAAAAGCCATATCATCAAAATGTTTAAAATACATTTTTGAAAATGTTTTACTTTTGGCAATAGTAAATACACCGGCCGCGATACAAACTCCACCTTTAAGGAACTCAATTATCTTATCCATAATTTCCCTAATATCTTCCTTAATACCGGTTCGATTCCGTTGGCCATGCGCATGAAGCCGAGGTCGGTGGGATGGCCGCCGTCAACGGAACATTCGTGAAAGTCTTTGCCCAGAAGGTTTGAAGCGTCGAGCAGTGAGATGTTTTTATCGCCTTTCTTTTTAAGACAGGCAATAAGTTTTTTTTGGAATTTAAGACGAGTGAGCCTTTTTGAAAGGCTGTCGCTTATGGATTCAGTGGCATAACGGACCTTGGTGATGACCAAAATCGGGATTTTGGCGTATTTGCTTCGCAAAATACTTATGAATTCCGGTAAAGACTTTTCAAACTGTTCAAAGCTCCCGCAATTTGCTTCGTAGTCCAGAATAAAACATCCCGGGTTATCTATTTCTAAAATGAGCTTGGCCAATTCAGGTTCACCTCTCCCGTTACCGGAGAAGCCGAGATTGATGAATTCATAATTAAACCGTCTGCTAAGAATATTCGTAAAGGCCATTCCGGGCCTGGATGCGCACCCGCCCTGGGTGATAGAAGTACCATATATAATAACTTTTTTATCATTTTTATACGGCAAAGGCGGCAGGACTTTGCTTCCCGTGTCAACCCCTACCAATACGGCTTTAACTCCCATATATAGAGGGAAATTCAAAGTAATATTCTTCGTATCCCGTTTATTGATAGTAAAGAAAAGGTATTCATAGGAATCCTTGGCATGATGAAATACAGTTGTTCCTAAATACTTTTTCTTCCCCGGCGCACCGATATAACAATCAAAACCGCCAACCCCTGTTGCCGGCATATGATGCATCCCTGCAACACCCGATAACAGCACTCTTATCGCCACTCTTTTGGAATTTGTTTGGAAACGTATCTGCGCTCCGGAGGTACAATTCGCGAGAGAATTTACCGCATCTGCTACCTTCCACTGCGGCTTCACCGGAAGCCTGCGGAATATTTTTTCTTTTTCAAACCACCCGAACCCCGAGACAACAAAAGGCCGTTCTTTCGGATCAAGCCATTTGATACCCTTTAGAGAATTTCCTTTCAACTTCATATTTTTGTCGAGTTTCCATAGATCAGACTTTTTTACCGGCATAGATACTTTCTCCTTATACGCAAACTAAAAGACGTTACGGGTAGCGGGTTACGAGTTAAGCAAAGTCCAAATATAAAACCATAACCCTTTGCGCAATCCACCTAGGCGGATTACGCGTGCTACATTAATGTGGTATTACTATATTTACAACTCCAAAATGTAAACCCAGCGCCTAGTCCTCCAAAACTTAGTTTTGGAGAGATCTCGCCTGAAGGCGGACACCTAGGACCCAGCACCCAGAACTTTATATATTTTCACACCCTTTTCATCATACACTTTCGTCAGATACGGTTTGGTGTCAAAACCGGGGTCGCCGATGCTTTTCTCGAAAGAACCGTAGTACAGGTATTTTGCTCTGATGTTTTTTAAGAGAGTGGTACGGAAGTAATCTGAGGTTGACTTCTCATAAAAAACACCGGTCAGCTTCTTTTTTCTTTCGGAATCAAGGGTCTGATCATAATGACCGGCGTATACTTTACAACCGGTAAGGCCAGGCATATAAACACCCGTGGAGTAAAACGCAAAAACTACCGTGTCCCGCTGCATATTTTTATCCATCCAAAGGTACGCGTCATAGTCCGCACTATTAAGACAGTAATTATTCGGGTACTGTGTAAAAAAATCATATTCATCAACAACATACCTGATGTTTGACGGTACCGTCAGAAGTATACATACACACATGACAAACAGAGCATGGTTTTTTACGAAAATGTATTTTTTGCTCAAACCCGGCAAAAGATATTTAAAGAACCAGAGAGAAGCAAGCATTGCAAGCGGGACGGAAAGCCCGAGGAGAAGTCTTCTTTCGAATCTTATAGGCATATATGCCAGTATCAAATGAGAAACTACCCAGGAGAGCAGAAATATCTCGGTTTTTTCCAGCTTTTGCCATTTTTTTACGGCAAAAACAACTGCGACTATAATGACAAAACCAAACCCCAGCAAATAACTGTAAATCGTCGAGGAAAGCGTGAGAGTTTTTCCCCATTCTCTCATGAACGGATCGTAAACACTCAGCATGTATTCATAGATCATTGCCGGAGATGAGATTGCAACGGTACCGGCAAAGCAAACCCAGCGTGTCCTGTCAGCTTTTGACCAGAGGAGATACATGACTATGGCTCCGTAAATTGTGGCCATATCATAAGGGTGTATCAACGCAAGGAAGAACATTACAAGACCGGCGAAATACACAGTGCTTCTTTTTGGGGTTTTAAAAAGCTTCAGTAATAGTATAAACGTTAGA
>MFGS01000147.1:8190-12248 GCA_001778355.1 Candidatus Firestonebacteria bacterium RIFOXYA2_FULL_40_8 | reverse complement strand
AGCGCCTACTTATTCTCACGTTACTAGGTTGCTCACGTAAGAGATGCTATTCTCATCACAAATCAGGATTATGTCCAAACAAGTTCATAATTCCCCATCCGACAAACACTATGAACAATACAGAACCTATAACTATAAAAAGGACAGGAAAGTATTTGAAAAATACTCTTACTAAATTAGAATTCTCACCAAGTTTTTTCATTCTTTCTTCTTCTAAAAATGTTTTCCAAAAATAAGCGCATACAAAAACAACAATTGATCCATACAAATACTTCATTTATCTCTCCAAAATATTTCAACTTTTAATAAAATTACACCAAATAAGCAGGCGCTGCCCCAGTTTTAGTTTTACTTAAATACATCACTCAAAAAGAAAATAATTTCCAACATTATTGAATTCTTTCTTCACATCGTCCCATTTATAGATTATGTGCTCGTAAGTGTTTGGATTTCCAGAAATGCTTATTCTATGACAAGCTACAATTTCTTTGACGCCATCAAAATCTAAATCTATTAATTCTGGAGGATGTTGATGCCATCCTTCGACCTCTAGAACCTTTTCCCTCAATGTACCATCGTCATTGATAGTTATGATTGATACTCCCACTCCGTTAAATTTTACATTCATTAACCACACAAAAACAGATCCAGACTTTGATAAAGATATCACTTTAAAATCATTACAATTCTCCGGCAAATCACCAAGCTTCTCGAACTTCCCATTTTTATCTCGTTTTAATACTTTTAAAAAATCTCCATTTTGGACAAAAAACACAAAATATGTATTTTGCTTTATCGTTACTTTTCTTGCGCTATCTAAATTATTAATCTGTACGTTCTCTTTATGATATAAATTTTTAATATTATCCTTTTCTGTTACTGAAAGAGCACTTGTTTCTCTTGATTCTTTCTCCAAGAATAGATTAAATATTGCTACTGGCACATGATAATATAAATAATTCTTCACATATTTGGACATGTTGCTATTTTCCCTCATGTGTTTTAGCGCACTTTTATCCGTCCCATAAAACATCTTTTTATTACCATAATAGTCGGAACAGCCTGGAATCATCAAGGAGATTATTACAGCAAAACCCAGAATTAATACTACAAATATCATTATTCTTTTACCGCTAATATTCATGATACCCTCTTTGCTTCTTTATTTTCAATTTTTCTTCAATGAAAGATGGATACTTAATCCTCTTTTCAAAGTATATCTACACCTCTCATCATACCGCCTTAAAAGTGTGACAGTCACCCGGTGACTGTCACAAAAAGATATTTATTTTAGCTATATCGTATCGTTATTTTTGTTTCTTCCCCGTAGCGCATCTGGATATATCCCGAAAACTTTCCTGCTTTTCTGTTAGCAGTCATTTTGAACATACCATCCATTTTCACAGGTTTATTTCTTGTTAAAATCTCTAATGGAAGGAGCTTGTTGTTAATGCCCTCAAATATTAGTGTTTGGATGCGGGATTTCTTATCCCATATGTGTTCCTTGAAAATTGCTTCAGTGGGGATGATGGCTATTGGACCGGCGCCTACCATGATGGCTTCTATTACCTGTCCGGTTAATGCCTTGTCATAGTTAAGAAGGTTCTTTGTCGATTCCCGGAACATTATCGCTCTGTAGATAAAATGGGGTTCCAGGAAATAATGGCGGCAAATCTGTTCTATATGACCGGGAAAGCCCTTGATGTATTTTTTGTATTTCCGGTACCACTCCGGACATGTCTTTGGCATGGTCTCAAAAGTATATTTTCGTATTTTTTCCTTCATACCCATTCTCTCGAGGAAAAGCATAAGATCCAGACTGCAGGCGCTCATAATTCCTTCATTAAGGTGTTTGGAAATGTTTAGACCGCCTCTTTCGAAAACAAGGTCAACGGTCAGGTCTTTATTTTTTCCATCAGGCGTCCACGCTGAGAATATAAAAGCGCTCATTTTTGCCAGTAGGTAAGAGCTCCACTCATAGGTCTCTTTATCGTTTAAGTCCCTTGAGATCCTGTTTAACCCGACAATCCCTTCCCATGAGTAATTTACACCGTCCACCATAGTTATAATCCCTCTTGCGGAGGACCAACAGGCGAGCGTACTCCAATCCGAGAAGATTTTATAATAATTAAGCAGGCCGTTTATGATATCCTTCTTTCTTTTAATTAAATCTATTGCTTTTTTCCGGTCACCAAAGAAATAATACGCCCACAAGCCTCTAAGCTGCATGCCGTTATACCATTCAAGGTCGTAATCCACCAGCCCTTTGTTGTCAAAGATTGTCTTTTCCGCGAGATAACGGCTATTTAACTCCGGCTCAGTATAAACATTATAAGAGGATTTAACCATGTTTTTTAAACCGCGGGAGATACTTGCCAGGGCCTTTTTTCTTTTCTCCCCGGCAAGAGATTTCGTTGTCCACGCCATTATTCGAAGATTATGCAGTGTGTCCTGAATATTTGCGGGGTCATAGGTAAAATCTCCGCCAAACGTGAGATACGGATCCAGAAGATATTTATATAATTTATTATTTAGTTTATCAAAAAGCTTATCTTCCCGTATCCTTACCGGCGCGATGGTTTTTGCCGTATCCGGTCCTTCCGGCAGGGAGTACTCCAAAATGTTCCCTTTAATTCCGTAAAGAGGCCCGATTTTAGTTTTTAACTCCAGCGGAAAAGCTTTTTGTTGTATTTTAACATCATACTTTCTCTGAAGAGCATGGACCAGAACCGGAGGCAAGGGTGATATCTCCTCACCTTTTATTCCCCAGTCATTTTTTATTCGGATAAACTTTGTTTTGTTTTTTATCAGGACTCTTTTATTTCCGCGGTCTACCGCAAACTCTTCTTCATTTCCTACCGGGAAGTTCATGAGTATTTTTGCCCATTTTGAACATTTTTTGGAAATTTCGTTCGGCAAGCGTTCATTCCATTCTCTTGTTATTTCTTTATTCAGCACTTCATTACCAAACAGAGGCATAACCGCCACATATCCGGCTTTACCGTTAAAGGTGATATCAAGATGTTCGTTTGAGACAATTTTTATTTCTTTAGGATTGTGCTGGAAAACCAGAAGCATCGGAACATCAAAAAGCCGTCTGGTGGTAGAAAACCATAAAAGCATCCAGGGTTCTTTTAACTTGCCGTCTTTCTCTTTGGAGTAGATGTAGGAACATTCGCAAGTTTTTACACCGGAGCTTAGAGGTAAGGCAAAATTATTTGCGCCGTGATTTCCAGCCATCCAGGTCCATCTGAAATTGTTAAAATCTATATCATATAGAAACGCGGGAGATAGAAGGGTCTGGTAGAATCTGATTTTGGATTTTAGCGCTTTTCCTGTGTAATACAGAAGATCGTTTTTTACCGTCACCCAATTCTTTTTTTTCCTGTGAATATATTCAAGAGGCGGGTTAAAAAAGCCCATTTCCTGGTATTTATGTACAGATAAAGGCACCTCTGCATACAAACCTTTATCATTCCAACAAAGGAAACCGTTTGTATTGTCAAAATACTCTTTCCTGTTCAAGCTCCCAAATCTGCCTATAGAACTCCGACTTAAGCCTTTTTTCCAACTAAGAGCCATTTACTAACTCCTTTGAGAAATAAGAGAGACCGCCACACTTGTTTATTTTTCTGCATTTCACCCTTTACAGCTCTTGAAAATCTTCTAACTTTATTTCGACATCATTTAAAATACTTCTTAAAAGGCCTCTGATGATATATTCACGCGTGACTTATCATGCTTTTTGACTTCCAAGCATAAATGAATAGCTTCTTGGACTCTCTTCAAAAGTTCTTGCATAGTTTTTGCCTGAGTATGACAACCCGGGAGATCCGGTACTTTTGCAGTATACATATGATCTTCGTCTTTTTCTATTAAAACTGATAACTTATAAAGCTTCATACCATACCTCCCAAATTATTAACTTTAATCATTATAACATATATTTATGTCTTTTTCCATTTCCGTCAAATCTTGAAAAAATCACAATGCCTAGCTGTAATATCAGCTACCAAAGAGGGACCGCCACCCTTGTTTTGCTTTTTCATTTTCTTTTT
>MFGS01000147.1:6229-8148 GCA_001778355.1 Candidatus Firestonebacteria bacterium RIFOXYA2_FULL_40_8 | reverse complement strand
CTTATTCAATTAATCTAAATATTTAATTCCTATATACCTTTCTTATATTCGATATAATCCGCATAGAGTTTCTTGGCGGCGGGAACGCCTAAAGGTTTAGGGCTTCCAGGTTTATCCATAAGACCATGGACTTGATAGCAGAGGAACTTTTCCACATAAGGAGCTTCGTATTCAAGCTGTTTTTTTATGCGCTCAATACTTGTAGGAATAAGACCGGACTTGTAGACATCTCCTTCAAATTCGAAGACTTCCAGGTCTGTCCAGAGGGTAATTCCGGCTTTGTCGTGAATTTCTTTCAGGTTCTTGTACATAGCAGGCATATCTTCTGCTTTTCTCCATCTTACACCAAGACTATCCTGATAGGCGAAGATGTTTGCGCCGAGGCGTTTCAATTGGTTTATATATTTTTCATCATTTACCGGCTGGCCGGTGATATAGGGTGCGATAAGGATTGGTTTTTTAGATATCTTTTTTATAAAGCCCGTTATCTTTTCCAGATTGTCTATGCATTTTTCTTCAAAGTATAATTTTACACCGCTTTCATACGGAATGTACCAGCCCTTGAAAGCTTTAAACCCGCCGTACCCTTCGTTTAATTCGCTTATCAGCTTTTCGGATTTCTCTACCTGCCAGTCTTCTGTAGGATAGTCAATACACTTCTCGGTGACCCAGCCCACCCCGACATAAACATTCATATTAAGCTCGCCGGCCTGTTCTAACACCGCTTTTAAGGCATCAGAGGCGGCAATCTCATACTTCGGGAATAACTTTGATTTGAAGAAGGATTTACCGTGAAGAGCGACAGCCATTATGATGACCGTATCAATACCAAGCTCCTGCATCTCCCGTATCTTTAATTGCCAATCCTCATCCGTAAAAAGCGCAGCCTGATCATTCCAGTACAAACCGTCAAACGAAGAATGGTGTTTGAAATCAAGAAAAGAACCGGTAATGAGCGGTTTGGTCATAATGCCTCCTAAAAAACGTTACGGGTAGCGGGTTACGAGTTACGGGTGCGACATTAATGTGTTATTATTATATTTAACAACTCATAAATGTAAAACTTCGTACTTTGTACATTGTACTTCGTACTTGTTTTTATATTTTTTCTTTTATAAAATCCCAGATTCTTTCTCGGTAAAAGCGGTGGCCTTCGGGGCCGATGTGTTTTTCCAGGTTTTTTGGGGCACCGGCGACTTTGTACACTTTTTGGAGTTTTTTGTATGCAAACTCCACACCTTTAATGGGGAAGATATCGTCTTTCTTTCCGGCAATGATAAGCAGCGGTCTCGGCGCTATCAGGCCGGCAATATCACACATCTCTCCGAGTTTTACCATTCCTGGAACATAGTTGCAGGCGCAATGGCGGATATCAATAATAGAAGCTTTAAAAGTGCAAAAGTAGCAGGAGACCGCGGCAACTTTTATTCTTTTATCGTAAACTGCGGAAAAGAGTGTTGTGGTACCCCCGCCGGAATTACCATAGCAGAATATCTTTTCTTTATCTACTTCGGGCCTGGTAACGCAAAAATCTATTAACCTGCTGATATCAAAAACCTTTTCTCCCAGCATCGTTCTGCCAAATAGCAGGGCGTTGAACAGCCTTGTCGCGCAGGAGTTATTTTTTCCGTCTTTTCTATCATCTTCGCGCATCAGTTCGCCAAAACCCCTTAAGTCAGGAGCAGCAATAACGTACCCTTCATTCACACCCTGTTTTCCATAAGGGTCATCAGGATAAGTTCCCTTTGCCACTTCCCCTACAACCTTTATTTTCCCCGGACCGTGTCCATGAATAGCAATACCGAGCGGCAAAGGGAACTGTTTCTTTTTGGGAATGAGAAGATAGAACGGAATATCAACGCCCGGTTCAGTGGTAATAATTATCTTTTCCTGAATATATTTACCATTATCTTTTCTTT
>MFGS01000147.1:0-6174 GCA_001778355.1 Candidatus Firestonebacteria bacterium RIFOXYA2_FULL_40_8 | reverse complement strand
GATTTTTAGCTTTAAAAGAATATTTTGGTTTAAGACCGGCATAGATATGATTGATGTATTCTAATGGTCCAGCGACTGTTTTTTTCATTTAAGAGCCCTTTACATTGATTTTTCCCGACTCCATGCAGATGAGCCCTGCAGTATTCCCACAGGGCTCAAGATGTTTTTACTTTAATATTTTGTTGTCTATTTTGAAAATTCGAAATCTCCGAAGAATAGATAGTTATCTTCATCGTTCGAGCCTGTTCCGGCAAAATACCATTCTAGTATTTTTTTGGTATCAAAGGTCTCTTTCGCACCGTTCGTAGCTGCCATGGTTAGATCTATTTCACAATCATTCCAACCCGGCTTGATGGTCACAGAGGAGTCCCATCTTGAAGTATAATCCTGGTCCGGTCCGCTTCCCTCAGGTCCATACCCTCTGCCCTGCTCTCTGACCGCAAAGCCCACTTTTACCATATATTCCTGTGGATTGTATACTTTGAATTTTAAGTAGTCAAACGCCGACCAATCCGCTTTTTTCGGCCTTAAAACACCCCATTTGCTTTTGTTTTTCGTTAGGGTTGTTTTAAGAAGCTTTTTACCCTTGGGCGCGTTTTCCGTAGTTAATTCCGTTTTGCAGATATATTTATCCGACGTAGTCATATCCGCGTCTTCAAGCAGTTTCGGCGAAGGAAGCTCTCCGGCATTAAAATTAATTAAATAATCCGTTCCTTTGGCCTGTGAAGAAAAACACACCACAGAACATACAACAGCGCTAAAAAGAATCCCTGCTTTCATATTGTTCCTCCTTATATTTTTATCACTACAACAGTGATAATTTTACAGAAGTATAACAATTTTGTCAACTGTCTTAATTGCCCCGAAACCTGCTAAACACTCAATTCGGACCTTCCGCCACGGCGGATGCCTAAACATTGTTAACATTAAGGAAGGCAGATACTACTTCCTCTTAATGCAAGTCAGCTGATACAATACTACGAAAAGCACCTTTATTAATTTACTTTTTCTCCAGATATACATCCTGAATGAACAGAACCCAGTCATCACTGGTTAAATTATCGCTTTTAAAGAAACATCCCCTTATCTTATCCATGTCAAAAAATTGACCTTTAAAGTTAGTCCGTTCCAGTTTTTTAATATCAACAGTTAACACATTTTGTCCGGGAAGGAGCGTTACTTTCTTGATACACTGCTTTTTATCGCTCCAACGAGCATAGGCGACCTCATCTCCGATATGCAGGTCTGTTTCAACCGCAGCTTTGTTAGTGCTGAAGTACGGGATCTTCAAAGTATCGTAGTCACTCCAGTCCCCGCGTTTACCTTTCAGTAAATTGCTGTCATTCGTAATAATAAAAATATACGGTTTTAAAGAGGTCTTTGATATAGATACTTTAATGCAATACTTTTTACCTTCGGCAGCTTTTTCTTTTGACATGGAAACAGCCAGATCACCCTCATCCGCCGTGCACATTTCACCTTTATCTATCTTTAAAAGCACCAGAGTTTTTATCTCGGCCTGTAACTGCACCGCAGAACATACGGCAAACGCCAATATTGAAAGTATTATATTTTTTATTACTTTCATTATTTACTCCTTCTCCAGATATATCGATTGAATATATAACACTGTTTCCGTCTCGACCTTCGGTCCGCCGGTAAGTCCCAGGTTCCTCACATTTGTCAGATCAAGCGCTCTATCGTTCACGCAAACAAGTCCTGAAATATCAAGAGAGAGAACATTTTCTCCCGGCTGGAGTACAATCTGCTTTGAAACGTAGTTATGGTTCCACTTATCTATAGACTGCTGATCCCCGATCATTACACCCATTTTTATCGGCGCTTCCAAGGTGTTGATGTATTTAACGTTAACCGTGTCATAGTTATTCCAGTTGCCTCTTTTTCCTTTCAAGATACCGCTCGTTCCCGTTAAAAGCCACGAACTAAGACCTTTGCCTGCAGGAATCGTAATTTTGGCACAATACATCTTTCCTTTCTCGGGTTTTTCCTTTGAAAGAGTGGCTTCCCCGTCGCCGCAGATTTCGCCTTTGTCAAACTTAATCAACTCCATCCTGTCGCCTTTTTTGAGTTTTCCCGAATCATCGGCCTTAACTTCTTCTGTTTTTACCTCTTCCGCAGCAACAACCACCCCGGCAAGCAAAAATACCAGACCAAACGCAACTACCATTGCTTTTTTCATATTCTCTTCTCCTGTGTTTGAATTATTTACTTAATTTTTAATATTTGTTCGGCTAATTTAAGCCTGAACTCATCCATCTTTGTATAATCAAAACCGGCCGTGTGTTTTTTGTGATCATGGGGTATTTTGTCAAGAATAGTCTTAAGTACTTTTTCCGCTCCTGAAACATCCTTACCTTTGGCTTTTGCCTCCTTTATAAGCTCGCTTAAGGTATAACAATACTTGTAATCGTCCACACCTTCTCTTATTCTGTTAAATCTTGCGACAGGTAAAAATTCTTTCTTTTCTTTATCCCAAAACATCAGGCCGGAGCCGTCCAGCTGATCCAGATACAGCTTCCACGGCCGGACTCCCTTAAAATCATACTTCCGCATATAAAAGCCGTGCCCGCATCTCTGGTCTATCGCAATGAACGTCATCCACGAAGGTTTCTGTTTCATCCCCTTTTCCCATTCCGGGAACATCTCACCGTTAAAGCCGAAGGCATCCAGTGTGGACAAGTTCCAATGCGCCGTAAGCTCTTCCTGCCGGTTAAAGGTAGCCATTAAATTTGCACCTTCTACTTTTCTTGCCGCGGCGTAATAATTCTCACAACCCTGCTGTGTTTTCCTGTAAGACTCCGGGCCGCTGGCTCCCGGGTAGCCGCACTCCGTGGTAAGATAAAAAAGAAAAGGAAGCCATTTATTCTTGGTTGCATTTTCCTGTATTTTTCTTACATCTTCCGTTAACCGCTGATATGATGCTTCACAGAATTGAGTATCTCCCATACCGTAAGGACCGTAAGTGCTTTCGTATTTCGAAGTCCCCTGGCAGTGTAAACTAAAATCAACAAATTTTCCGGGAAGTCCCACCTTTTTAGCAATTTCCATGTATTTATTCGCTTTATTTAAATCCCGTAAGTCAGTTATCTCCCCGGTCATTCCGAGTTCTTTTATAGTTGTAAACTCTTTTTCAAGATCAAAGTCGTGGCTTCCGGCCATAATAGGCGCCCAGGTCATAACTTCAGGCGGTGGCTGCATTAATCTGTACGGAAACACCCTTATTTCAACGGGAATGGAAGCCGAAGGTTTTCCTGTCGGCGCAAAAGTAACAGTTCCCTTGTACACTCCTTCTTTAGCATTTTCCGGGATCTTTACATTTATCCAGACCGACTTAACTACTTCTTTTTCTATCAACGGAATATCGTTTGCCCTTTTCAAAACATTTGTTATGCCTATCATAGACCCGCCTTCATTCGGGTACGCCAGCACATTGTTAACTTGAAAGCTTTCTTTTGTAAGCTTGTCCCCTTTTTCATTGTTAAATTCGGAAATAATAATCCTGCAGACCGTGAGATTCTCCAGCGGGTAAACTGAAAATACTATCGGCTCATACTCGCCTAAACTCGCGAATATTTTTATATCTTTTTTCGCCATTTCTTCTTTTAAAGGTTTGTTGAACGGAAACACATCAAACAGGTAATTCCTTATAAACAATATATATCCTGCTTTTCTCTGTTCCGCGGTCGCTATCGGCGCCGGATTTTTATCAATCTCTGAAAGAAAGTACTTTTTAAGTTCAATCTGAATACCAAGGGAATCCAGCTGAGCTCTATTATATATCCCGTCCGTCTTAAAGGCTTTCCAGGTCTTTGTGGAATCAATTTCTTCCGAGAATACCATTGTTACGGAAACCAGTACCGATGCTAGAAGGATTATTATTTTTTTCAAATTATTCTCCTTTAAACCTTTTGTCCGTACATTAGAACCTTTTCCAAGATGAATGGTTCACGGTTATTCTAAAGATATTCATGCTCTTTGTCAAGCGCAGCAGACACCAAAATGCTTATATAAAACGTCATTACCTTAGTTTTAGCGCTTTTATTCAACCCAAACCAGCGTTTATCTTCTACTCTGAATATACAGGCTCGGACTCATTTCCCTGTCTGTCTATGGCTATTATTGCATAATGATACGCCTTGTCTTTGCCTGCCATCCAATCGATATAATTAGTCTCGCTTTTCGGAGGCGAAACTATCAACCTTTCCTGACAAACCTTTGGTTTTTCCGCAGCTGAAGCATAAATATTGTAATATCTCAGATCCTTGGCCGGACTTTTATCCCAATTTAAGACCTGATAGCCGTCTTTATCCAGCATAACTTTAAAATTAGTTATTTTAGCGGGAGGAGTTTTATCCCAGCCGGAAATACTGCTTGAAACTTCCTGCTTTTTCGTTTCTTTTACTGCTCCGGGCTTTTTTTCTTCTTTTGGCGGTTCAATTACTTTTGCTTCTTTTTCGGTGACCTCAACTTTGATAGCTTTTGAACTTTTATCACTTTCCAGACCGCTCCACTCTTCGGCAGTGACAAAATAAATGTAAGTCTTCCCTTGTTTCGCATCTTTATCTTTAAAACTGTTACCCGTAACCGCAGTATCGGTTATTTCCGCATAGGTTTTTCCTTCATCCCTGCTGGCATAAACATGATAACCCTTTACCTCATACGAAAGTTTATTCGGAACCCAGCTGATTTCCACATCCTTTCCGGACAATTTAGCAGTAAGTGAATCAGGCGGGTAGGGTTTTCTAAAAACTGCGATATAACTCGCTGTCATCTTATCACTTCTATTGAGCATGCTTGAATGGAACCAGCTCTTTGTGGCATCCGGACTTTGATGGGGTCTGGGAATACCGTCATAATCAAATCCGTCGCCCCTTCTCCTGTCAAAAGGCGTACAGATCACTTTAATTGTTTTGCCGTCATAGTTAAAGGCCGAAAGCCGCCTTTCCAGATGCAGGTCTTTTACTTTATGATCTCCTTCT
Organism: Candidatus Firestonebacteria bacterium RIFOXYA2_FULL_40_8; assembly: GCA_001778355.1. Taxonomy (GTDB): domain Bacteria; phylum Oederibacteriota; class D2-FULL-39-29; order D2-FULL-39-29; family D2-FULL-39-29; genus D2-FULL-39-29. The sequence continues at coordinate 1,174 of MFGS01000147.1, read as the reverse complement.
CCCGCGCAGTAAAAGAACCATTCCGGATCATGCCCGCACCAGGTCGCATGTCCGTCCTGAGTTTCAGCCATTTTAATCGGAGCTTTTCCCGCCCGTTGCAAATATATTCCCCAAACCTTATTGTAAGTTCCGGAAAATCCTCTCCGGCCATCAGGCGGTCCGGATCCTCCGTGATTGACTGAAAGCCCGGGGTATGAATTCGTAGCAGGAGGAGCATCCTGCATAGCATAATCATCAAATTTAAAACTGAAAGATTTTACCGAATGTCCGGTGTAATCATCATAACCGCCGGAAATAATATGTTTTGCTCTGTTAAAACTCGTACCCCCGGAGTGTGTTACTCCTTCAAGCGGGCGAGTTAAACAAAAACCCTTATCCTTAGATGTCTTGTTTAAATTAAAAATGTACATCATCGGACTAATCGCCTGCTGTTCAATACACATATAATTATCATCACTAAAGTCCATTATTTCTCTAGGGGCTGTATTGTTAAATTTATAAACAATCTCTGCTTTATTCTCCTTGTCCGTCTCCCCTATTGTTATCTTCATAAGATTATCCATTTTCGTATAATAAATAACATTACCTTTTTTCTGATCCCAGTTGCTGAATTTCGTAGTAGGTGTAAAATAAATCCCGTCGAAGTTAGACCAAAGCCGGCGTCTTTTTGATCCATCGGCATTTGAAATATGGCTGCCCCAAAATTTAGTAATAACCTGTTCTTCGTTGTAATCATAATACGCCATATCCCCCATCAGTCCTATATACTGCCCGTTACAGGACCAGGCGCATCTTTTTTCGGTGCTGGCAATGTCTTTACACTCTTCCCGTGATAAAGACCATACCTCATTTTTTGTTTCCAGATCCTTAAAGATCATAATATCCGGCTGGAAAAACGAATTATCCCTGATAAGTTTCATGTGAGGTTTATTCTTCAGGTTAGGGATACGGTTAGTGGCCTCTTCCAGGTTCTGGAAGACCTGCAACGTTTGCGCGAACAGACAAAATGTCATTACAAAAGACAGTAAGAGAACTTTCATTCATTACCCTCCGATGAGCACAAGATTCCACTGATACAAGCTTAAAACCAATTACTAAAATCTAAATTCTAAGCAGTCAACTACCACGGGCTTACGAGGCTGTGCCAAAAGTCCGTTTAAATAATCTTCATTTA
>MFGS01000146.1:3472-6250 GCA_001778355.1 Candidatus Firestonebacteria bacterium RIFOXYA2_FULL_40_8 | reverse complement strand
AATTGTTCTGCTACTTTTTTGGCGGTTTCAAAAACCGCTTCGTCTATTTCCGGTTCGCTTTCAAGAGTTGTTCCTTTCTGGGGCATACTGCGAATCAGGCGATGGTATAAAAAAGACCGGTCTAATTCTTGGTGAGAAAATATTTTTTCCAACATCCTAACAATTACAAGAGTAAACTTCTGGTAAGAAACAAGAGATCCCAGTTCAGAATCAATTCCTTCAAGTAACTCTCTAAATTCCTGAAGTCTTTTTATTCTTTCAACCGTTTCCGCATTTTTTCTGAATACCTCAACGACTGCCCGGTCAACTTCCGGCTCGTTTTCAAGAGAAACTTCTTCAAAGGGTTTTTCGCCGACCGAACTGCCTGCGAGTTTATGGTATAAAAGGGAACTTTTTAATCTTTCTTTTTTGAATCTTACTCCCAATTCGTCGATTGTCTTGTCGCGAAGATTAAGGAACTCGTTTTCAGGGGCGACTTCCCGAAGAAATTCGGAAAAGCGCCTGACTCCTTCTTCCGTGACGGGTTCCGGTTTTTCTTCTTCCGCTGTTTCGTTCTTTGGTGGTTGTTCCATAATTGCTTGCTTCTTAAATATTTTGCCGGTAAGTTTTTTATTCCTCGGTTTCTATCCTGGATTCCCGCTTCCGCGGGAATGACAACCGAAAGAAAAGACGCAAATTTATTTTAAACTCTTTAATTCCATTTTAGTCTTTTTTGGGAATTTCTCAAGGGAGCTGTGGAAAACAAAGCTGGTTAAATTGTTTTTGTTCTTTTTCAGCCAAGCAAAAGTAATCTTTTCGCCGCCCCATTTGGTGATCTCGCGAACCGGCCAGCCGATTGCTTTTTGAACATAAGGCGCCGGGTCTTGGCCCAGTTTCAGGCAGATTTCCAGGCAGGGCTTGATGAACTTGCTTTTTTTATATTGGCCGCTTCTCCCCTCTTGAGCCAGCGCCGGAATGAAAGAAACGACGGCGCAACGGCGTTTCCAAGGGGATTTGTCGTCCGCCCATTTTTTAATCTCTTTGATCAAAACCTGATTTTCCCGCAAAATCTTGCCTAAAATTTGTCCGCAAAGCCGGTCGCAATTTTCCCAGTTGGTCAGAAACTTGATCCAGCGTTCGGCGCGGGGGAAAAACTCAACGCTTCGCGATTCTTTATGGCGCGCAACCAGCTCAATGCCGAAAGCGACTTCTTCGGTGATTTTACCCTTGAAACAGTCATTAGCCAGCGCGACCGCCGCTTTGAACGGCAAGTTATTTTCGCGGTGAAATTGCCGGACAAAATTTTTGATAACGGGGATTCTGATGTCCAGATTCTGTCCGCCTTTATCAACCGGAATAATCCGGTCAATCAGCGGATTTTTCTTCTTCGGCGCGAGCTTTTGAAATTGGCGGTGGAAGTCGCTATAATCCATAAAATTCGTCATCCCGAGTGAAGCGAGGGATCTCTGATGCAAACAAGCAGTCACGGATTAGAGATTCCTCCCACCTCTTCGGCGGACAGGCGCTCCGCTCGGAATGACAAAATACTCGGAATGGCAACTAGTTTATCAAGTCTTTAAAATCCTGATTTTTGCTTTTTATTAATTCAATCTTTTTCTCCCTCCTCCACCCCTTGATTCTTTTTTCGGCGGACAATGCCTCTTGGATATTGTTGAACTCTTGATAGAAAATTATTTTATTAACCTTGTATTTTTTTGTAAAACCTTCAATTTTCCCTTCTCTGTGTTCGCTGGCGCGGCGAATGAGATTATTTGTCACCCCGGTATATAAAACCGTTTTTGTGTTATTGGTAGCAATGTAAACATAATAGGATTTTTGCATAAACTCAAGCTTTATTATCGTTATCCTGAGTGGAGCGAAGGATCCGTCGCACGCGTCGCCCAAGATCCTTCGCTCCACTCAGGATGACAAACTTAGAACTCACAACCGCAGGGCCTCAATCGGGCTGCTCAAAAGAGAGAAAAATCATTTGCTGTCCCCTACTAGCACAAGCTGTCAGCCAATCTTATTCAAATCTCCGTCCAAAACGACATCAACCATCGCCTTGATCTCGTCCGCGTAGGGAACTTCTTCGGGAATCGGATTTAAGAGGAATATTTTTTTATCGTTGACATGGGCGAAGCCGATTTCCATTAAGGTGTTTCCGCCGATGTAGTTTTTGATGCCCTTTTTGTCAAAATTGCAAACCAAAATGGCGTCGCCGCCGACGATTAAATTATACCAGAGCTTGATGAAGTTGTGTTTTTTCTTGATTTCGCTGTGGTCAAGATTGATGCCGTCAATCAGTTCTTTGGCGGTGCCGTCGGCGATACCGAACATATCTTCGTGCATTCTTGGTTCGTGGCCGAGTTTTTCCAGTTGGCGATAAATCTCCACCAGTTTATTCGCGAATTTGACGCTTCCCAAAACCGTGATTTTCATAGGGTTAAAAGAGTTAAAGATTATGTAAAAGTATAAATTTGTATAAATGTTATCAAATTCCTCCCTACTTTCTTGCAACCAAGAAAGTAGCAAAGAAGTTTCGCTCAAGCGATAAATTTTGAGAAATAAGCGGACTCCTTCGGCTAAAAGCTCCCTCTATGAAGTCGCCCTTAGTCGGGCTCCGTCGGGAGCTTTCTTAACGCCTCTATCGCCGCTTATTTCCGGCAAAATTTTCGCGATGAGTGAGGGAAAACGAATGCGCCGGACAAATTCTTTCTTGGTCCCGATTCAACGGGCTCATGATTAAGCCTCTTCGTTAAAAAAAGAGATGCGATATGCGATTAGCTATATGCTATG
>MFGS01000146.1:2955-3393 GCA_001778355.1 Candidatus Firestonebacteria bacterium RIFOXYA2_FULL_40_8 | reverse complement strand
TTATAGCTGCCGTCTATTTTTTTGACGAACGAGGCGCTGGAATGACCCAGCGGGTCAAAGCCGACGGCATAGGTGTTAAAGCGTGGATCTTGCTCCAGATATTTCTTGATTTCCGCTGCCGCGAGCGTTCTCATAAAAATCTCCGTTTTGACCGCTTTTGAAAGCTCTTTTTTGGAGGCGGTATTGACCATAAAAATGCCGGTGTAGAATTGGAAGTTCCCGCCCGAAAGCGATTCCAGCCGTTCAATCGCCTCTTCTTTTGACTTCGGTTTTTCCAGGATTTGGCCGTTGAAACAGCCGACCGAATCCATGCCAATGACAATGGCATCGGGCGAGTTTTTGGCGACGGCTTCAGCTTTGAGGCGGGAAAGTGTTTTGACCAATTCTTCGGGATCGCTTCGGTCGGCTTGCGATTCGTCAACATCGCTTCCTTTGGCC
>MFGS01000146.1:0-2893 GCA_001778355.1 Candidatus Firestonebacteria bacterium RIFOXYA2_FULL_40_8 | reverse complement strand
GATTTTTGGCATAGAAGTTTTTTTAGGGGTTATAGGAGCTATAGCGGGTTTAGGGGCTATAGTCTCTCCGAGAGCGCGTTTTTTTAACAAAGCGAATTAATTTTTTTCGCGATTTTTGAGATATTTTTTAAGGCGCTCTCATTTTTACTTAAATCCAGAGGGTTGAGAGCCTGGAAACTGTACTCGTTTATCAGATTCAATTTTAAGTATTTCACAAATCCAAAGAAAGACAAGCTTAGGTATTTTCTTGTTCCTTGACTTTTACCTCCGCCGACAAGTATCAAAATCACTTTTTTAGCGCGAACCAATTCGGTTTTGTAGAGCGGATGGCATCGGTCAATAAAATTTTTCATTAAGCCGCTGACATTGTCAAAATAGTTTGGCGTTCCGATAACAAAAATATCCGAATTTATCATTTTAGTTAAAATCGCTCCCATATCGTCTTTAATCACGCATTTCGGTTTTTTATGGCAAGTCAAACATCCTTTGCAGAATTTAATATCTTGGTCTTTTAAAAAAATTAACTCTTTATGATTATTATCAATAGAGTCGTAAATCTTTGAAAGCGCAAAATCAGTATTGCCATTCCTTGGGCTTCCCGAGATGAATAATATTTTTGGTTTATTTTTCATAGGTGGATGTAAATCCCTCCCGGCCTCCCTTTGAAAAAGGGAGGAGAGCCTCTATAGCTCCTATAGCCCCTAAACCTGCTATAGCTCCTAATTTTGGCATTTGGGGCAGAAGTGCGCCGAACGGCCGTTTAGTTTTAGCCATTCTATTTTTGTGCCGCAGATGGGGCAATTTTCTTTCTTTTTTCCATAGACCCGCAATTTTTTGTCATAGCCTCCTTCTTTACCTCTGGCGTCAAGATAGTCCGAGGCGGAAGTGCCTCTGGCTTTTAACGCTTCTTTCAGGACAAACCCGATATTTTCGTATATTTTTTTAATTTCGCGCGGTTTTAGATTTTTGGTTTGACGGACGGGGTGGACGCGGCTCAAAAAAAGGATCTCATCGGAATAGATGTTGCCGATGCCGGCGATTAAATATGGATCCATTAAAAGCTGTTTGATTTTTTTGTTCGGCCGCTTTTTTAAAATTCCCCGGAAAAGTTCAAGCGTGAAAGTTTTTTCCAGGGGTTCGGGGCCCAGTTGCCCTTCTTTGATTTCTTCGGCGGCGTTTTCGGATTTGACAAGTTTCAGCCAGCCGAATTTGCGCAGGTCGTTGAAAAGCAAAAAAGAGCCGTCTTTGAAACTAAAAACCGCCCGGGTGTGTTTGTTCTTTTTATCATTAAAATCTTTTTTGTCTTTGGCAAAAACAAGTTGGCCGGTCATTTTGAGATGGACAAGCAGGGTTTGACCGCCTGAAAGTTCAAAAAGAAAGATTTTGGCCCGCCGTTTAATATCTTCTATTTTTCGGTCTTTGAGATTCATTTTGAAACTCTTTATTTCGGTTTTGACCGACTTTTCGTTGGCCGCCTCAAAAGACCGGAATGTTTTTCCTTTGACGAGTTTGTTGAGCTGATTTTTGATTGTTTCAACTTCGGGGAGTTCAGGCATATGGAGAATTTAAAATTTTGAATTTTGAATTTCAATTAAAGTCCGAATTTTTGAAATTCTAATTTCAAAATTGAATCAAAATTCGAAATTGAAAATTATTTCTTCTTGTCCCCGTTGATGATGATTTCGGAAAAGCTGGTGAAGATGAGCTGGGCTTGGTTGGTGAAAATACGCAGGAAGGTGTCGTCAATTTCAAGCAGTTTTTTGGTTTTGGGCAAAATAATCAAGACGACAAAGCGCCGGTCTTTCTCGTCGGGCGTGACAAAAAAGAGTTTTGGGTGCCACTTTTTTTCTTTTAAATAGTCAATCAGATCAGAATTGTCAATCTTGGGCAGTTTGGTGTTTTCCGCTCCCTTGGGCGCGAAAACAAATTGGGACAGGGTTTTGCCCTTCTCAACATCAATAAAGCGCAAGACGCCCCATTTGGCGCGAATAGAGGCCACCACCGAAGAAAGATTGTTGAGCAGGACCTTGTTGAGATTGGCGCGGTTTATCTCTTCGTGGCTGAAGGCCGAAGAGCCGATGAGCCCCTTGATCATTTCCAGCTGGCGATTGACGGTGCCGAGATGTTTATAGGCGTCAATCAGTTCTTCCGTGAAGGCGGAAAGATTTTCTTGTTTTTCTTTTTCTCGTTTTTTGATCTCAAAAATTTCTATTTTGTTCAGAATGGCCAGTAAAACACCCAGCGAAAAGAGAAGCAGAATGGTGCTGTAGTGGACAAAGTGAACCCAAAAACCGCCAGTGATAAAAAATGGCAAGGCAAAAGACAAAAACAAGGTCAAAAAATAGACAAGAAAAATGATTTTGGTGCTTCTTTTTTTCATTTTTTGCGAGTTCCTTCTTTCTTCTTTTTGGACTGGGACTTTTATTTGGCAAAGTGGTGTTCTTTTCTGAAACCAGAAAAGAACCAAAAGAGTTCCCGTCGACTCAAGCCTTGGGGAAGATCATAAGTTTCGTTTCGCTAAAGATCACCTCCTAAAGTCACCCGCAAGGGGTTCCGTCGGCGATCTTCTTTACGCTTCACTCAACTTTGATCTTCCGACAAGGCTTTCGATCGGCGGGGGTGCGTGTAACCATCGGCGATCTGCTATTCTTCATTGGCCGCGGTTTTTCCGTCGGTCAGAAGATCAATATCTTCGCCGCAGCAGACCAGCGTTCCCCCGCCGGCCTTGGTAACCAAGACTTCGTTGCCGCAAACATTGCAGCGGTATTTTTCGTTCTCGTTTCTGACTGGAGGCATAGGTTTGGATAGTAGTAAGTGGACGGTGGAAGGCGGTAAAAAACTACCTGCCACTTTCTACCTGCTACTTTCCTGTTTAAAATTTAAAAACTCTAAA
>MFGS01000145.1 GCA_001778355.1 Candidatus Firestonebacteria bacterium RIFOXYA2_FULL_40_8 | reverse complement strand
TTATAAGTTTTTTGATTTAAATCCAAAATCATCCCCGGATCCGGTTTTACCACCTGGCTAATTTCAAGACCTAACTGTTTTATTAAATTTGAAATCATCGGAAAAGAAAGAACAAATTTTTCGCTTTGCAATGGAATAGCCTGATGTCCTGAAGAAAGCTTTCGATTATTCCACTCCATCTTTTCTCCTGAAGTAGCCATAAGCGTAAGACATCTAAAATCCTTATCTTCCGGCTCAGCACTGAGAATGTTTCGAGCTAATACACGAAGTCGTTCATTCAAATCACTGTACGGATAGGTCTTAAAGAGACGAACAAGAACACAATTATGTTCTCCTGTCTGTGAATCTATAAAGTTATCATAAAAATAGCGGACGATTTTATTTGATGTCTCCTCCATCGTCTTCGATGTTGCACCGAATTTTCGCAGATCCATCTGGCAATGCGTCATATCGCTTAATGTGAAATTTTTAAAGTCATACATATCCACCCCCGTTTAAATCAATTTGTTATTAATCTGACCACTCTCTTAGATTATAATACCTCAAATTAAATATTACGTTAATTTGAGATTAATTTGCCAAGTTTTTTCCCGGACAGCCAGACAAATAAACCGCCAATGGCAAAATTATAAATAATTCCGGTTACAATTATTAAAATATCATCACCGAAGAAAGGAAATGCAACCGGCAAATATTTGATCATATCCGGTATTGTTGTACAGGCGGTAACTAATACAAACAAATAAAGCAGGTAATACAGCACGGCAATTTGTTTAAATTTTTTCTCCGAGAAAAAGGCGATGAACTGGACCACTGCCCCGAGAGAAAACAGTAAGGCCAGAATTCCGGCCTGACAGACAAGGAAATAAGTTAAAAGCTTCAGCGGTTCCGGCATTTCTCTGAAAGCGCCGAGGAATAGTACATATATAAGTCCGACAATAAACTGCAGCAAGTAAACCGAGATAAAAGGTAAGACAGCAGGAGCATCTTTGTCACTTAAGCTCTCAAAAATACCTTTTAGTTCATATTTTCTTCTGCCCCAGTTCGCAAGCTTTGTTTTATCTTTAGAGTAAAGCATCACCACAAAGAAAAGAAGGAATATCCCGGTGCAAAGTAAAATATATTTTTCTAAGACTACGGCATCCGCTCCCGAAGCGGGAGTTGCCTTCCAGATCAAACCGCAAAGAAGGAAATAAAAAGTCGCTAAAAAGACAAGGAGTTCTTTTTTCTTCAGGAAGATAAGCATGTCTTCGCTCAATCTTCGAACCGAAAGCCTGAAAAACCAGAACGTACTGTATAATGAAAGCGCTATCCCGAAGAGAAGCGGGTGCAGTAAATACCCGTAGAAATTTGTTACCGAGGTGGATGTGCTATAAAGGATATTGTTAAATACTATAGGAGAAAAAACGATAGTATTTATCGGGTCTGACCCATTATGATTCCTGAACATAGGTGAACCTATCATGCCGACAAAATAAAAACCAGAAACTAAAAGTCCTATTCCCCCTGATGAAGGTTTTTCCGCTTCAGAGGACATATAAAGACCGAGCGAATGCCACAACCAGCCTCCGGTAATCAGGTATATATAGCTGAGGATAAAGGAATTCAGAGGGATTTGCCCGAGCAAACCGCACAAAATACTGAGAGGAAAGGAAGCAATAACTATAACATAAGAAATAACCGGTCCGCCGAAGAATTTTCCGAGGGTCAGTTCATACGGTGTAAGACGGGTCATTCTCTGGAAATCGTACGTCTTCTGCTCTCTCTCTTTTGAAACCGAAACAGAAACCTGATATGTACCGTATATATAGAACACTACATATTGAAGCGTAAGCAGGAACATATAGGCGGTTTTAAACGCATCAACAGTATTCATCCTGTTTGCTTTAAGCAGTATATAGATGATTAGAATAAAACAAAGATAGAGCGGAACCAGAATAGCCAGAAGTTTTTTAAGTCTGCATTCCAGCCTGACGTAGCGTATGAACTCAGGATTTAGATTAATATTTTTACCCTCAGGAAGTTATATTAGACGAAACCGAAAGATAGACATCTTCTATATCTTTTCTTTTTTCATAGAAAGAAATAACTTTTATTTTATTTTCAACCAGCAGTGAAAGCAGCCCCGGGAGTTCTTTTTCCGCCCCGGTGAACTCCAGCTCAAGGCAGGATTCGCTTTTCTCCTCTGTTTTGTAAAGCTTTTCAAGAAACTTAAGCGCAGGTTTGACAGCGCCCAGCACTTCGATTGCAATCACCCTCACAATAGAATGATCTTTAATTATCTTTTTTATAGGCCCGCTTTCCAGCAGTTTGCCTTTTTCCATAATACCGACATACGTACAAAACTCATCAAGCTCGGAAAGAATATGCGAAGAGATAAGAATGGTCTTTTTCTCTTTTCTCAAGTTTTTAAAGACCTGCCGCATTTCAAATCTTGCCTTGGGGTCGAGCCCGCTTGCAGGTTCATCCAAAAGAAGAAGCAGCGGATCATTAATAAGGGCCCTTGCCAACCCCAGCCTCTGCCGCATACCGCGGGAGAGTGTTTTTATAAAAGCATTTTTCTTATCGATTAGTCCCGTGAGTTCGAGAAGATAATCTATTCTTTTTGCTTTAATACTTTTATCTACTTTATACGCTTCAGCAAAGAAGTCCAGATACTCCCAGACAATCAAATCATCATAAAGAGCAAACGTATCAGACATGTAACCCAGGATTTTATGGACTGATTTTGGATCTTTCTTCAGGTTAAAACCGCCGATGGTAATCTCCCCGCTGTCGGCTTCAAGAAGGGTCGCTAACATATTAATGGTTGTAGTTTTGCCGGCCCCATTGGGTCCTATCAGACCGTAAATTTCATTTTCAGGAACATTGAAACTGACAGCATCCACAGCCCGGACCTTGCCGTATATTTTGCAAAGATTATTAACTTTTATCATTATAGTGTAATATACCGTATTAAAACCTGTTGTACAAGAAGAAACAACGTAGAGGTTTCCTATTTTTCGTATTGTTCTATATAATAAGTATTATTCCTTATAAACTTCGTACTTTGTACTTCGTAGTTCGTACTTTTATTCACAAGGCCGCCGAACATGGAGATAAATTTCCTCCAGTTGCGAATCGGAACAGGAAATGGGAAAACTCCACGTTTGTCTCAATTGACATTTAGTTGAAAATAATATATCATTTGTTAAATGAAGAAAACTAATGCTTTTTCTATATTTTTAAGTGTACTTGCCTTTATTGTACCTCTGGGCGTTTATCTGCTGACTGCCTGCCCGACGGTTTATGTCGGGGATTCCGGAGAGATGATAACTGCAGCTTATTATCTGGGGATACCGCACCCGCCCGGATATCCGCTTTTCACAATGGTCGGAAAACTCATGAGCACGCTTCCCTTGTTTACAATCGCCTACAGGGTGAATCTAACGGCTTCGCTTTTTGGAGCTCTTTCTATACTTTGTTCTTTTTTATTTTTCAGAAAAATATCTTTTATCTTCTTTGCGGAAACACGAGAAAAATCTCCGGTAATTATGGATCTGGCCGCTTTCTTCTCCTCTTTGGGTGTCGCCTTTTCTTTCACTTTCTGGAATCAAGCGCTAATGACAAAAGGCGGTCTCTACACTTTAAATTTACTGATAATAATCATGGCTCTTCATATACTTCTAAGAATTACCGCTGTCCCCGGGCAGATAAAGTTAAAAAACTTCATTTTACTGGGAGTAGTGTGCGGACTAGGACTGGCAAATCATAACACCATGATACCATTAACTCTTATTTTCACGCTTTACGCAGCTTATATTGTTTTCAAACAGGACAAAATAAAAGTTTTAACATTTATACCGGCAATGTTCTTGACCTCCCTTTTCTCCGCGGCAATTATATATCTTTATCTTATAATCAGAGCCCAGGCGGCACCTGTCATCAACTGGGGAAATCCGAGTGATCTGGAAAACCTGGTACGGCATATTTCAAGACAGCAATATCTTGTGGTCATCCCGGGAAAAAGGACATTTTCACAGCTTCTGGTTGAACTCTACGGGTACGGGCTTGCGGTGTTCCGTCAAAACAATATTTTATACCTTTTATTTCCCGCAGGTATTTACGCTTTCTGGAAGCTTTCAAAAAAATACCTGTTTTTAACCGTAACATTGTTCCTCTTCACAAGCGTCGGTTTTGCGGTCTTTACGAACTTTTATTTAAACAATCACGACCTTTACATACTGGATCCTTTTTTAATTCCGTCCTATTTTATGTTATCCCTCTTTTCTGTTACCGGCATATTTTTTATTTTAGAAAAATTAAAGTCACGCAAACTTTTTATTTATGCATTTATCGCACTAATTGCTGTCTGTTCACTTCTTTTACTCCCCTTTAATTACTTCAAGTCAGATAAAAGCAGTAACTGGCTCGCTTTTAAATACGGCGCAAATCTTTTTAAGACGTTAAAGAAAAACAGTACTTTGTTCACGGCCGGAGACAATGCAACGTTTATAAACTGCTATCTTTCCCGGGTCGAAAAGATACGTCCTGATGTTAAGATTTACGACGATACGGGCAATGTTTTTGACAATATTTACGGCAATGATTTCCATAAGCTTGAATTCGGCAGTTACTACAAACGGCTCAACGAAACACAGATGAATATTATTAATGAAGCAACAACCCCCGTCTACTGTGTGACCGGAAGCAATTTAAATAACGCCCCGGGTTTTCAGATGAAGCCTGACGGAGTACTTTTCCGTATAGTCAAGGATTCTAAGACAAAAATAGACGTTTTTGATATTTCAGGTTATGATACAACCGCCTACGAGGACAAATCTTTTTACAAGGATTTTCTAAACCGCGAGCTTATTTCGCTTTTCTATTTTTCCATGGCTGAAATCGCGTTCGACACCGGCAACAAGGACAGCGCGGAACACTACTACATAAAGTCAGAAGAGTTCGGCGGAGACATGGCAACCACCCAAAACAATCTCGCCATCTCTTATATTAGAAAACTTATTTACCAAAAAGCTATTAAACACGCGAAAAAAGCTCTGGAAATTGACCCCAAGTTTGCAGACGCATATAACAATCTTGGAATTTCATATTATAAGATCGGGGATTTCAAAAAAGCGCAGGAATATTACCTTAAGGCGATAGAAACCGGTCCGAGAGACACTTATTTATTTAATCTGGGACAATTATACCGTGATGCGAAAGTTCCGGACGGGGTAATTGATGCATACCAGCGCGCTCTGATAATCAACCCTTTTACGCCAAAAGGGAATTATATTGTAGGGAATGCATATCTTGATAAAGGAGATCTGGACAAGGCGATTGAGTTCTTTCTTAAAGGCCTTACAGTCGAGCCGGATTCTTTTGAAATTTACACCAATCTTGCGGTCGCTTACGACAGGAAAAATATGCTGGCGGAAGCTAAAGAGGCATTTACTAAAGCCATTCAATTAAATCCAAAACTCCCTGAAGCCAGGTACGGTCTTGGAAGTATCCAGCAGAAACAAAAAGAATATGGAGAAGCCCTCAAAAGCTACAGTGAAGCCGTAAAAATAAATCAAAATTTCGCGGAAGGCTGGAATGCCCTGGGACTGCTTTTAAATGCTACCGGAAATTATAAAGAGGCCGTGAATTGTTTTAGAAATCTGACCGTACTCAGGCCAAAAGACGTAGAAGCCTGGAATAATCTCGGAATCTCCTACGGAAGTATTAATCAATATAGCGAAGCTATAAGAGCCTGGGAAAAAGCACTGTCGTTGGACCCGGGATATAATAATGCAAAAAAGAATATTGAAAAAGTCAAAGGGATGAGGTAACGATAATAACTAATAACTGATAGCTAATTGCTGATAGTTGCTTAGCTTCTTTTTTTGTTTTTATTAGTTATAAGCAATTAGCTATAAGTTATTATCGTTTATCGAGAGTTGACCGAATCGATATATCTAATTTCGAATTTCGACTATCGATTCTCTACCAAATTTCGCTCTTTTGCGAAATTTGGTGGAGGTGGCGGGAATCGAACCCGCGTCCGAAAGTACATTCACGAAGATTACTACCTGCCTAGCCCGTGATTAAGGCTTCGCCCAAACGGCTTTCACGGACGAAATCCGTTCAAGCTAGCTCTCGAACTTTCTCGCCTCTAAACCCCGGAGCGCAGTTTAAATAGCCAGCCTACTAATGGCGTTCAGCCGGCCTCGTAGGCAAAGACCGGGGAACGTGACAGCTTAAGCTGCCAGCGCTAAATTTGAGTTAGCGTTTGTGTTTTGCCGCCTGTTTTAAGAAGGTTGACGGCACCTCTGCAGGCAATCCGCGCTTCAATACCCCCG
>MFGS01000144.1:5250-6298 GCA_001778355.1 Candidatus Firestonebacteria bacterium RIFOXYA2_FULL_40_8 | reverse complement strand
CAAAAGAACTTTCAGATTTTTTAAAAGATTTTTTGACATGGTTTTTTCAATTATTTTGGTAATTTTGACAATTATTATCATCCTGCCGATTTTTGGCGCCTTGATAAAACTAAGCAGTCCCGGGCCTGTTTTTTTGCGCCAAAAAAGAGTCGGCAAAAACGGCAAGATTTTCAATTTAGTAAAATTCAGATCAATGCTGGCTTTGTCTTCCGACGGCTCGGCTGAGCCGGAAGGAGCAAAATGGGTGGGCGACAAAGACGAACGAATCACCAAAATCGGGAAGTTTATAAGAAAAACCAGAGTTGACGAACTGCCCCAGCTTTGGAATATCTTAAAAGGAGAGCTCTCTTTTATCGGACCAAGACCCGAAAGGCCGGAATTTATTGCCAATCTGGAAAAAGAAATTCCTTATTACATTATGAGGCATTTGGTAAAACCCGGTTTGTCCGGCTGGGCCCAGATAAAACTTCCCCACGGCGGAGCGGGCGAAGAATCAATGGAAAAACTTCAATATGATTTGTATTACATCAAAAACCGCTCTTTTACATTAGACCTGGCCATTGCTTTAAAAACTTTAGCCGCCATTCTCAAATTTGAAGGAAGATAAAATTTAAAGCCCCTGTGCAACACCGAGTGTTGCACAGGGGCTTTTTTCCAATTTTTCACCTCCTATAAGGCTCTCCGGATTCCTCAAAGGATTTGCGTTTCAAATCCTCGCTCTCCTTTTTCCAGTCCTCAAAAGACCTTTCCAGCCAAATTTTAGGGTTGGTGTAAATCCATCCCAAAGGAGAAAGGATTTTTTCATGGATGAATTTTGCTAAAGGAGAACTGCTCATAATCTGATTCCAACAATTCCCTCCGTCCAAAAACATATGAACGGCGTAAGCAAAAGCCATCCCCGGACTTCTAAACAACCAGGCAAGTCCGCCAAAAAGAATCAATCCTTTCCAGGTGTGAAAATAATTGACCCAGCCGGAGAAAATGTCAGAATCTAAAAGTTCTCCGGCCGTTGCTTTTTTCGCACTTTCCTGACTGCCGGTCATCAATA
>MFGS01000144.1:0-4911 GCA_001778355.1 Candidatus Firestonebacteria bacterium RIFOXYA2_FULL_40_8 | reverse complement strand
GCAAAGGTTACAGCGGAAGAAAAAGCAGATCCGGGGATAAGAAAATTTTGTCTCGTAAATATTAATACGGCCGGGGAGGCGGAATTTGACACTCTTCCTTCAGTCGGACCCTCTATGGCTAAAAGAATAATAGAATATAGAACGCAAAACGGTAAGTTTAAAACAATAGACGACTTGAAAAAAGTTAAAGGTATCGGCGCTAAGACTTTTGAAAAATTAAAAGAAAGAATAAGTGCGGAGTAAGAATGCTAATAGGCGAGAATATAGCTGACAGAAGTCCTGCCATAAAGAAATTATATAATCTTATCTCTAAAGTTGCGCCTACCGATTCTACCGTACTTCTAACCGGGGAAACAGGAGCGGGAAAAGGTGTCTTTGCCCAGGCCATCCACAAGTTAAGCAAACGTGCGGAAGGTCCTTTTGTCTCCATTAATTGTTCAGCTATTCCGGAGAGTTTACTCGAGAGCGAACTTTTTGGTTATAAAAAAGGTTCCTACACCGGCGCTGCTTCCGACAGAAAAGGCCTTATGGAAGAGGCCAATAAAGGTACCGTGTTTCTTGATGAGATCGGAGATATGTCCCTGGCCCTTCAGTCTAAAATGCTTCATGTTTTGCAAAATGGCGAGGTAAGACGTCTTGGGGATAACGAATCCAAAAAAATAGATGTACGGATAATCGCAGCTACCCATAAAGATCTATGGAAAGAGATAAGCCTGGGTAAATTCAGAGAAGATCTTTTTTTCCGAATTAATGTCATCCGGCTTCAAATTCCGCCTCTTAGAGAGAGACGGGAAGATATTCCAATCCTCATCAGGGTTTTCATGGAAAAATACAATAAAGAATACGATAAAGATGTTATCCGCGTTTCTGATGAAGTTCTTTCGGTTCTTATGCATTATGATTATCCCGGAAATGTGCGAGAGCTTGAAAATATAGTAAAGCATGCGATAATTTTTTCGGAAAAAGGGATTATTACCAAGGCCGATCTGCCTTCAGGTATGCCTGAACCCGCTCTTTTAGAAGCTCCAAAAGGTGATGTTTCCGAAGCCAAGCGTATACTAGGAGAGAGTTATGAAACGATAGCCGGCATGGAAAAACGCCTGATCTCTGAAACTCTGCAAAAAGCCGGTAATAATCATACAATAGCCGCCAAAAAATTGGGCGTTTCCCGTTCGACCTTATGGCGGAAAATGAAAGAATATGGCATTGAGAAATAACAAAAAATTACTAAGTACTAATGACTAGTGACAATTTATGGTTGGTGGAAAAAAACATTCCACCTTCATCGATTTATAGTTTTAATACATTTTGCGGCAGTATTTTGCCGCTTTCCTTAAATAGTCATTAGTAATTAGTCAATAGTCATTCACGGTTCTTTAGGAGATCTACATGAAAACCAAAAAGCTCGATAAAAAGAAAGTGCTTCTACCTGACGGTCGTTACCTGGTGTATTACGGGTGGAAAAAGAAAGAAAAGACCAAGTCCGGAAAGAAATCTAAGTAAAACGAGGGTTGTTCAATGAATAAATTAGTATTTTCCTGGCCAAACGGGAAGTCTGGCGCGTTGACAACCAGCTGGGATGACGGGAACATACATGACCGCCGGCTGGTCTCGATTTTTAATAAATATGGGATAAAGGGTACCTGGAACTTAAACAGCGGGTTTCTGGATTCAAAGGTGAAAGAAGGGACTAGAAAAAAATACTTAAGCTCAAAAGAAATAAAAAGCTTGTTCAAAGGGCATGAAGTTGCGGTGCATACCGTAACCCATCCTTCTTTGTGGCGCTCATCCGATAGCATGATCCTATCCGAGGTGGTAGAAGACAGGAAAAACCTTGAACGTCTCACCGGGTATCCCGTAAGGGGAATGGCTCTACCGAATGGCGGACCAAATGATGAACGCGTAAAAAACGTATTACGTGCGGCAGGTATTTTACACTGCCGTCCGACTGCCCGCGGTGAAAATTTCGAATTACCTTTAGATTTTATGTACTGGCCGGTCACCTGCCATCAGGCCGATGATTTCTTCTCGCTTTGGGAAAAGTTTATGAATAAATCCAACCCGGATAAACTGTTTTATCTCTGGGGTCACAGCTATGAGTTTCCGAGAGATAATAATTGGGAACGTATGGAAGAGTTCGGAAAACTAACCGGAAAAAAAGGGAACATCTGGTATGCAACCAATATGGAAATCTATAATTATGTAACTGCCTGGCGCAGTTTGTCGAGTTCGGTGGAAATGACACAGGTTGAGAACCGGTCAGGAGTTACTGTTTGGTTTAAAGCAGCCGGTGAACTTAAAAAAGTTGGCCCGGGAAAGATTCTTAGACTGTAGTAAGGATTATGATGATCAAGCAAAAAAGTAAATCAAATAGAGTAAAAACAGGCGTTTTGGGTCTGGATGAGATGCTCGGCGGCGGTTTAATTAAAGGAAGTGTTTTTCTCCTCTCCGGCCGGGCCGGTTCCGGTAAAACTTCGGTTGCCCTTCAGTTTATCCGGGAAGGTTTGGAAACCGGAGAAAAATGCCTGTATATTTCCTTTGTTGAAGATCCTGCCAGAACCCTTGAATTTTACGGGGATTTAAAAGTCGATTGGACTACCCATATAAAAAAGAAAGATTTAATATTGGCCGCAGCTGACCTCCGTAAAATCAGCAAATTCAAAACAGTTTTACAAAAATATCTTAAAAGCAAAGTGAGCAGGCTTGTAATTGACGGTCTTACTCCGGACTCCGATTCGAAAATAGAGAAAGAATTGGCCGGAGTAATAAATATTATTAAAAAACAAAGAGTTTCCGCCGTCTTGACAGCTGATGTGGTAAACGAAGATAAATACTTCGGACTTGGCGCTTCCCGTTTATCGGCATTGGTTGACGGGATAATTGTTATAAAACAGTCAGAAGTGGAAAGCGAGATTTTAAAAGTTCTGGCCATAATAAAAGCCCGGGGTTCTAATTATGACACAAAAATAAAAGAGTTAAGAACCGGAGATACAGGAGAAATAGAAATTGGCGGGGTTATGGAGGGTTTTAAAGATGTTCTCAGCAACACGCCTGCTGCTTCGGAAATCGGTTTGAATATCTCATACGGGCGGTTGGAAGATGAGTTCATCGAGGATTTTAATAAGAAGTATCCGAATGTGGTTATACATAAGAGCGAAGAGTTCAGCAGAGAGGACAGGGTAAGTTTAATAGCGCAGAAAAATACGACACTCGGAGTATGTGTGGTGTTTTTTTCACAAATGCATAAACTTGCGAGTGAAGGTCTTCTGGTCGAACTGGATAATTATATCGACAAAGAATTATTTTATGAAAAAGCCATAAGCTCCTGTACTTTTGAAAATAAAATATACGGTATTCCGGATGATGTTTACACTCGCTGCTTGTTCTACAGAAAAGATCTTCTGAAAAAATACGGTTTAACCGTGCCGGATACCTGGGAAAAATTGATAGAGTGCGCAAAGTATGTAGTTAAGAAAGAGAAAGATCCTGAACTCTCCGGCTTGTTATATTTCTGCGGGGAAGGCCGGGAGTTAACCGAGGGCTTTCTGGAGTTTCTATGGGGTAACGGCGCGGATGTGTTTGACAGCGCCGGGAATGTCACAATCTCCTCGGATAAAGCGAAAGAAGCTTTTCAGCTGATGCACGATTTGATCTATAAACATAATATAATGCCTAAAGGCGTAACCGGGTATTTTGGCGTAGATATGCAAAAGGCGTTTAATAAAGGTAAAGTTCTTTTTATGAAGAATTATTCGGGAACGTTAATGGGGCTGCATTCAGGAAATCTGCCTTTTAAAAACGAAGTGGGCGTAATACCCCTGCCGAAGATGCCGGGCGGGGAAAAGGGCTACAGCGTGATGGGCGGTTCCTGTTTTGTAGTTCCAAAAAATACAAAATATCTCAAATCCGCACTGTCCTTTTTGAGATTTATTACGGATATTAAAACTGCGCGCAAGGTTGAATTGGCGGGCGGCTATCCTTTTCCGACCAGACCCGCTTTCTGGAAAGACACCGAAATATTAAAACAAAAACCTTATTACAATATGGCCAGGGACACTCTGGAAAACGGCAGATTTCCGTACAATGAAATAACAAATTACGATCTGATCTCCTTAATGGCGTACAAAAAGATATACGCGGCTTTAATAAATGAGAAATCTATCGGAGATACTCTTAACAATCTGGCAAATGATATTAAAAGATTGAAAAGGCATAAAATTTACAGCAAGTTTGTCGAAAGTGTAGTGGTGTTTATAGAGGCAAATTACGATAAAAAGATAACTCTTGAGGATATCGCTTTTACGGTGCGGCTCAGTCCGAATTACCTGGCGAAGATATTTAAACTCGAGACAAACATGACCCTCATTGATTATGTAATAAAGGTAAGGATAGAAAAAGCAAAAGAGCTCTTGAGAAATGTTAAATTAAACATCAGCGAAGTGGCAAATATGGTCGGCTATGCCGATGTCCCGTATTTCTGCCAGTCCTTTAAGAAACAAACAAATCAAACCCCCACCGAATTCCGCCTGAAATAAAAAGCTAGAACTTTAGCCGTAAGGTATCACATATAAAAACACCTTAATGGTATTTTAGTGGCAGGGGGAAGAAAAGAGTAGACAGAAGTAAAGAACACGGAAAAATGACAATAAAATATGAGTAAAAAATAACATTTGACATGTGAACCTAAAAAAGCTAAAATAAGATAGCAAAGAAGCGGGTGAAAGAAAGTTAATAATTGAAAGAATTTTTGAAATTACTGTTAATTTATAACAAGGGTTAAGAAAGGATATGATAGGGAAATCACCAAAAATAGTGAATCTTGCCGCGGGAATATTTATATTTTCTCTTTTTGTCCTTCCTTTGCATGCTGAACTCTCAGAAAACCAGCAATTCCTGCACGGAATGGTTTCC
>MFGS01000143.1:4302-9519 GCA_001778355.1 Candidatus Firestonebacteria bacterium RIFOXYA2_FULL_40_8 | reverse complement strand
TCTAACATGCAGCGTCAAGCTGTTCCGCTTGTCAGTTCGGAAGCTCCTATCGTGGGTACCGGTATTGAGTATAAAGTTGCTTATGATTCTGAAGTTATGATTCTGGCTAAAAATGCCGGAGTAGTAGAATATGTAGATGCAAAAAGAATAGAGATTTACAATAAAGAGAACACACTGGACGTCTATACGTTAATAAAATATAAGAGATCCAACCAGGATACGTATATTAATCAGCGTCCTATTGTGCGAAGGGGTCAGGTGGTAGAACAAGGTCAGGTAATAGCTGATGGACCTTGCACGGAAAAAGGTGAGCTGGCACTCGGACAAAATGTTATGATCGCAATTATGCCGTGGCGCGGTTATAACTTTGAAGATGCTATTGTTATAAGCGAGAATCTTCTGAAAGAGGATAAGTTCTCTTCTATTCATATTGAAGAATACTCCATTGAAGCAAGGGAAACCAAACTCGGGGATGAAGAAATTACCAGAGATATTCCTAACGTAAGCGATGAAGCGTTATATAACCTTGATGAGAACGGAGTTGTGAGGATTGGCGCAGAAGTGAAACCTGAGGATATTCTTGTAGGGAAGGTTACTCCTAAGGGCGAATCGGAAAGCAGTCCGGAAGAGAAACTTCTCAGGGCGATTTTCGGAGAAAAAGCAAAAGATGTTAAAAATGCGTCTCTTAAAGTACCTCCCGGGGCCGGCGGTGTTGTTGTTGATATTAAGATATTTTCAAGAAAAGAGTCTTCGGTGAAAGCCAAAGAAAAAGAGATAAGAAAAAGAGTGGATAGTGAATATGAAAGTTTGGCCGAAGAAGTGAAAAATGAAAAAGATATGGAAATTAATGCTATTAAAAAGAATATAAAAGACAAAAGAGAAGCGGAAGAGAAAATAAAAGTCGAAAAAGAGAAAGCAAAGGTCCGGCTTGAAGAAATTGAGTACAGAAAAAACCGTGAACTTGAAAATCTTGCAGAAGGGGATAATCTGCCTGCCGGGGTAATTAAGCTTGTTAAGGTGTACCTGGCAACAAAGAGAAAGGTTGAAGTCGGTGATAAAATGGCGGGACGCCATGGAAATAAGGGTGTTATTGCAAAAATTGTGCCTCAGGAAGATATGCCGTATATGTCAGATGGTAGTCCGGTTGATATAGTCTTGAATCCACTGGGTGTTCCTTCACGTATGAACGTCGGACAGGTTTTAGAAACACATCTTGGCTGGGCCGCAAAAGTTTTGGGTTATTATGCTTCCACGCCTGTTTTTGACGGTGCGACCGAAGTTGAAGTTAAAGAAGAACTCAAAAAAGCTGGTTTGCCGGAAAGCGGTAAAGCAATTCTTTATGACGGTGTTAACGGGGAAAAATTTGATTCGGATGTTACGGTGGGGAGCATGTATATAATGAAGCTTTCTCACCTGGTGGAAGATAAGGTTCATGCAAGATCCACGGGACCGTACTCTTTAATTACCCAGCAGCCTCTTGGCGGGAAATCGCAGTTCGGCGGTCAGAGATTCGGAGAAATGGAAGTTTGGGCGCTTGAAGCATATGGAGCAGCCAATATCCTCCAGGAAGTACTGACTGTAAAAAGTGACGATGTTATCGGCAGGACCAAATTGTATGAAGCCATTGTAAAAGGCAAAAATACACCTGAACCTGGTTTGCCGGAATCGTTTAATGTATTGGTTAGAGAACTTCAGGGGTTGGGACTCGATGTTGATCTTAAAAAAGACCCTTCAATTGAAGATTTAAGTGCGAAAGGTATATTGAAAGAATTAAATATTAAGCAGCCGGTGCAGGGTCTTAAAGAAAAGACTTTTATCGATGCTGAGGAAGAATCGGAACCTAAAAAGAAAGAGAAAAAATCCAAAAAGTAACTGATGGCCGTTAGTTACGGCAATCTATAACTAAGGAGCGTTGCAAGTGGCGAGAGTTAGAGAAGTTATAAAAAATGCAAGGCAAATTGAAGCAGAGGTTGAAAAAAGGCTGGATTTTAATTCTATTCAGGTAAAACTGGCTTCTCCTGAAACAATCAGGAAATGGTCTAAAGGGGAAGTAAAAAAACCTGAGACTATTAATTACCGTACCTATAGACCTGAAAAAGACGGGCTATTTGATGAAAAGATATTTGGTCCGACTAAGGACTGGGAATGCTATTGCGGTAAATACAAACGGATTAAATTCAGAGAATTGGTTTGCGATAGATGCGGAGTTCAAGTAACCTCTTCGAAAGTAAGACGCGAACGTATGGGGCATATTGAACTTGCAAGTCCGGTTACGCATATCTGGTTCTTAAAATCTATTCCTTCGAGGATTGGAATTCTTCTTGATATGCCGACCAAAGACCTGGAAAGAGTAATTTATTATGAAAGTTACGTGGTAGTTAACCCGGGTTCAACTAAATTAGAATTAAAGCAATTACTCTCGGAAGAAAATCTTCAAAAGTGTAAATTAGAGTATGGCTCAACAGCTTTTAAATATAAGATAGGGGCCGAAGCGGTAAGGGAGCTTCTCAGTCCGCCTAAAACGGAAGCAGAACGTGAAGCAGGCATAGGTCTTGATCTTGATAAGCTTTCAAATGATCTTAAAAAAGGGATTAAAGCCACTGATTCGGTGAATAAGAAAAAGGATTTAATTAAACGTCTTCGTATTGTTGAGAACTTCAGGAAATCAGGGAATAAACCGGAATGGATGGTTTTAGATGCGCTTCCCGTAATTCCGCCGGACCTTCGTCCTTTAGTTCCTCTTGACGGAAGCCGTTTTGCCTCTTCTGATTTGAATGATCTTTACAGGAGAGTCATTAACAGAAATAATAGATTGAAAAGATTAATGGAAGCGAAAGCTCCGGATATTATTATCAATAATGAAAAAAGAATGCTGCAGGAAGGCGTTGATGCTCTTTTTGACAATGGCCGGCGCGGAACTCCGGTAAAAGGACCGAGAAA
Organism: Candidatus Firestonebacteria bacterium RIFOXYA2_FULL_40_8; assembly: GCA_001778355.1. Classification (GTDB taxonomy): domain Bacteria; phylum Oederibacteriota; class D2-FULL-39-29; order D2-FULL-39-29; family D2-FULL-39-29; genus D2-FULL-39-29. The sequence continues at coordinate 6,579 of MFGS01000143.1, read as the reverse complement.
TAAACCCTTGAAATCCCTTGCAGATATGCTTAAGGGCAAACAGGGTCGCTTTAGACAAAACTTACTTGGAAAGCGTGTTGACTACTCGGGACGTTCTGTTATCGTAGTCGGACCTGAACTTAAATTGTATCAGGCTGGTATCCCTAAAAAGATGCTGCTTGAACTCTTTAAGCCGTTTATAATTAAAAAACTTGAAGACAAAGGGTATGCTCATACTGTAAAGACTGCCCGTAAGATGGTGGAGAGCGTTAAGCCGGAGGTTTGGGAAATCCTTGAAGAAGTTATTAAGGATCATCCTATTATGCTTAACCGTGCTCCTACCCTTCACAGGCAGGGAATTCAGGGTTTTGAAGTTGTTCCGATAGAAGGTTCAGCTATACGGGTTCACCCGCTTGTTTGTACCGCGTTCAATGCGGACTTTGACGGCGATCAAATGGCTGTGCATGTTCCTCTTTCTCCTGAGGCCATAACAGAGTGTAGAACACTGCTTCTTTCGTCCAATAATGTTTTTGCAACTTCTAGCGGAGAGGCTCTCGCGTCACCTTCCAGAGAAATGGTTGCGGGTATTTGCTGGATGTCAACCCTTAAAGGCGGAGCGAAAGGCGAAGCCAAGATATTTTCCGGTTTTCAGGAAGCAATACTAGCTTATGATATGAAACAACTTGATTTGCATTCCGTGATAGTTGTTCCTAAAGCTGATTTTGACAAAGATTCTGTAGTCGAAATCCTTGATAAAGAAGAAGCAGAAATGAAGTTGAATGTTTACAGGTTAGCACAAAAGAAACTGGGTATAAAAGAAGAAGCAAAAGAAATTCCGGCGAACATGCTTGTAACTTCGGTTGGCAGATTGATATTTTACCGGTGCTTGCCTAAAGGCTTTGAATTCTTGAATAAGAAACTTGAAAAGAAGGGACTTTCAAAGCTGGTTATGGATTGCTTCAAACAGTACGGAAATGCAGAAACTGTGTCTTTGCTTGACCGCCTGAAAGATCTTGGTTTTGAATATGCGACAAAGTCAGGTCTGACTATTTGTATAGATGATATGGTTACGCCTTCGAAAAAGAAAAAGATTCTTGCCGAGGCAGAAGATAAACTTGCAAAGATTACCAGGGAATATCAAAAAGGTGTTATCACAGATATTGAAAGGTACAGTAAAGTTATTGATATCTGGACACATGCAACAGATGCGGTTTCCAATAATTTGCAGGAAGAATTAAAGACAGACCGTCAAGGTTTTAATCCGATACATATCTTAACCAGTTCTGGTTCAAGAGGTACTTGGGTTCAGGTCAGACAGCTTGCAGGTATGAGAGGTCTGATGGCTAAGCCCCAGCAAAAAATTAGCGGTGGAATAGGCGAAATTATTGAACAGCCGATTAAAGCTAATTTCAGGGAAGGCTTAAGCGTCTTTGAATATATCATTTCAACTCACGGCGGACGTAAAGGTCTTGCCGATACTGCTATGAAAACTGCGGAAGCAGGTTATCTTACAAGACGTCTTGTCGATGTAGCCCAGGATGTTATAATTAATGAAGATGATTGCAAAACTATCAGGGGCATAACTATCGGGGCAATTATTGAAGACGAAAAAACGATAGTCAATTTAAAAGAAAGATTGATTGGACGTGTTGCGCTTGACAATGTTGTTGATCTCCTGACTGCTGAACCTCTTGTAAAAGCAGGGGAGCTTATTGATGAACAAATAGCGGAGAAGATTGAACAATCAGGGATTGAAAAAATAAGGATCCGGTCGGTTTTGACCTGTGAAACAAAACGCGGGGTGTGCGCCAAGTGTTATGGTCGGAGTTTGAGTTCAATGCGTATTGTTGAGATTGGTGAGGCTGTAGGTATTATTGCCGCTCAATCAATTGGTGAACCCGGTACCCAGTTAACACTGCGTACGTTCCATATCGGTGGTACGGCTACCTCTGATATTAAAAAAGGAATCAGGGCTACTAAAAGCGGTACTGTAAGGTTCTCTGAGGATTTAAAAACTATTCCTTCTTTTGCGAAAGACGAAAATGGCAAGAGAATTGAAGCCACATCGGTGATCAGCAGGAATGGTGAGATCATTGTTGAAGGCAAGGATAGGCAGAGTTACAAAATACCTTATGGAGCAGAACTTCGTGTTAGAGAAAAAGATAAGGTTGAAAAAGATGCGATGCTTGTATCTTTTGACCCTCACTATGATCCGTTGTTCTCATTTAATGACGGAACAATTGAATATGTGGATATTAAATACAAGGAAGAAACAGACAAGTCCACTAATTTAAAAAC
>MFGS01000143.1:0-4285 GCA_001778355.1 Candidatus Firestonebacteria bacterium RIFOXYA2_FULL_40_8 | reverse complement strand
GTGAAAAACAACCTCATCTTAGGATTGTTGACAGGAAAGGCTCCGAGCCTGCAAAGATAAATCTTCCTGATGAGGCGTTATTGCTTGTAAAAGAAAAGGATGTTGTTGAACGCGGTACTATCCTGGCTAAGATTAAAAAAGATGCATCGAGAACAATGAGGGGAGATATTACCAGCGGTCTTCCCAGAGTTGCTGAACTCTTTGAAGCGAGGAAACCGAAAGAACTTGCAACCATTACTTTTATTGACGGCGTTGTAGAGCTGGGCGATATTGAAAAGAGAATGAGGAAAATAACCATAAAGGCCCAGATAAAAGGCGAGACAGATAGAGAGTATCTTGTACCCCAAGGTATACACTTGCTTGTTAAGGACGGAGATTTTGTAAAGAACGGTGATTGTCTTACTTCCGGTTCTCCAAACCCTCATGATTTGCTTGCGGCTAAAGGTATGGAAAAAACGCAGGAATTCCTTCTTGAAAATATTCAGGAAGTCTACCGTGTACAAGGTGTAAAAGTTAATGATAAGCATATTGAGGTTATCATTAAGCAAATGCTTCGCAAGGTAAAAATTACTGATCCCGGGGATACGGAGTTTTTAGAGGGACAGGAAGTGGATAAGGGTATATTCAGGGAAGAGAATGAGAAAATTATAAAGAAAAAAGGTAAACCTGCAACGTCAAGTCCGATTTTACTTGGCATTTCAAAAGCTTCGCTGGCAACCGAATCCTTCTTCTCCGCGGCATCATTCCAGGAGACTACAAGAGTACTGACCGATGCAGCAGCTTCAGGAAAAACAGATAAATTGCAGGGATTGAAAGAAAACATAATAATAGGAAGGCTTATTCCCGCAGGTACCGGATCTTTGGTATACAGGAAAATAAAGCTGGAAGAAGAAGCTGTAAAAGGCGTATCAGAAACAGAAGAAAAACCATTATCATAAAATAAGTGTTGACAGATAATGAAAAATGTTGTAAAATTAACCTTTACCGTGAGCCATAGTTAGATGGATTAGCTGGTATTTACTAAGAAATTACCGGCGAAGGGCGGACTGGTATATTCACCGCCTTTTTTATTTGTTTAATAACAACCCTTAAGTTTTTAGATGGGAAGAAGTAGATACCCAAAGTGGTATGTGTAAGGAGGCAGTAGCTTGTTTACTTTTAGTCAACTAATAAAAGGTCAGAGAGTTAAAGTTCAGAAAAAATCGAAGTCAATGCAAATGGCTTCGTGTCCCCAGAAAAGGGGAGTTTGTCTTCGGGTTTATACAACGACTCCGAAAAAGCCTAACTCGGCGCTTCGTAAGGTTGCGAAGGTGAGACTTGTCAACGGATATGAGATTATTGCTTATATTCCCGGTATCGGTCACAATCTTGATGAACACTCTATTGTCCTCGTCAGAGGCGGTAGAGTTAAAGATTTACCCGGTGTTAGATATCATATCGTTAGAGGTGCTCTTGATGCTTCCGGAGTTGAAAACAGAAAGCAGGGAAGATCTAAGTACGGTGTAAAAGCCGGAAAGAGCGATGCAAAGCCCAAAGCGGCACCAGTAGCAGCGGCGGCACCTGCGCCGGCAGCGAAATAATAAAATATTAAGAGAGGTTTAAGAAATGCCAAGAAAAAAACTAGTAGGGAAAAGAGAAACCGGTCCGGATCCAAAGTTCAATGATGTCCTGGTTCAAAAATTGATTAACAGCATAATGAAACAGGGAAAAAAGAGTATAGCTGAGACTATTGTATATACATCTATTGATGAAGTTGGAAAAAAAGCAAACGCAAATGGAGTTACTGTTTTTAAACAGGCAATGGAAAATATTAAACCGATGCTGGAAGTAAAACCAAGAAGAGTTGGTGGTGCTACTTATCAGGTACCGGTAGAGGTGGCTCCTGTTAGAAGAATTGCTTTAGGCATAAAGTGGTTAGTCGATGCAGCCAGGGGAAGATCAGAAAAAACTATGGTCGACAGATTGGTTAACGAGATAACGGATGCTTCAAAGAATACCGGCGCGGCCTGTAAAAAAAGAGAAGATGTTCATAAGATGGCAGAGGCTAATAAAGCGTTTGTTCATTTTAGATGGTAAATTAAAGGGGATTTGATTAAATGGCAAGAGAATATAGTTTAAATGACACAAGAAATATAGGTATCATTGCGCATATTGATGCGGGTAAAACTACTACCACAGAGAGAGTTTTATATTATACTGGTGTTATTCATAAAATCGGAGATATTGATGAAGGAAACACAACTACCGATTATATGATTCAGGAAAAAGAAAGAGGCATTACTATTACTTCCGCTGCTATCAGCACTTCCTGGATGAAAAAACGTGTTAATGTTATAGATACTCCCGGTCATGTGGACTTTACTGCTGAAGTTGAGAGATCTTTAAGAGTTCTTGACGGGGCGATTGTAGTTTTTGACGCTTGTTCCGGGGTAGAGCCGCAGTCGGAAACGGTATGGCGGCAAGCCGACAAATACCATATCCCCAGAGTTGCCTTCCTGAATAAAATGGATAAGATTGGTGCAGATTTCTTCATGTCTGTGGATTCAATAAAAGAAAAACTTGGAGCAAAGCCTATCGCTATGCAAGTTCCGATTGGTGCGGAAAATACTTTTGTTGGAATTGTTGATATAGTTAAAATGAAAGCTTTTGTGTGGCTCGATGAAACATTAGGTGCGAAGTTCGAGGAAAGAGAGATACCTGCGGACTTAGTTGAGGTCTCAAAAAAATGCAGGGAAGAACTTATGGAAGCTTGTGCCGAATATGATGAAAATATAATGAAAAAGTACTTGGATGGAAATACGTCGGACGTTTCTATCGATGAAATAAGAAAAGCGATTAGAACAGGAACAATTAAGACTGAAATAGTTCCTGTTTTCTGTGGTTCCTCTTTTAAGAATAAGGGTGTTCAGCCGATACTGGATGCTGTTGTATATTACCTCCCGTCTCCTCTTGATATTCCTGCTATGAGAGGTACACATCCGAAAACAGGAGTGGAAGAAGAGAGAAAAGCAGCGGATGACCAGCCGTTTTCCGCGATAGCGTTTAAAATACTGTCAGATCCGTTTGTAGGTAAACTGACTTTTGTACGCGTATATTCAGGAACACTTAACTCCTCTTCATATGTATATAACTCGAAAAGCGGTTCAAAAGAGAGAATAGGTCGTCTGGTTAGAATGCATGCAAATAAAAAAGAAGATATTGAAACTATTATGGCTGGTGATATTGCTGCGGTTGTTGGACTTAAAGGTACTACTACAGGGGATACTCTGTGCGATGAAGAGCATCCTATTATTCTTGAAGCCATAACTTTCCCAGATACCGTGATTTCTGTTTCGATAGAACCGAAAACCAGGGCGGATCAGGATAAAATGGGTATGGCCCTTAATAGGCTTTCCGATGAGGATCCTACATTTAAAATTAAAACTGACGAAGAAACAGGGCAGACAATCATGTCCGGAATGGGAGAGCTTCACCTTGATATTCTTGTCGACAGAATGAAAAGAGAATTCAATGTGGAGTGTAATGTTGGAAAACCTCAGGTCGGATATAAAGAAACTATTAAGAAGAAAGTTGAAGCTGAAGGAAAATATATCAGGCAGACCGGTGGTAAAGGTCAGTACGGTCATTGCTACATCGAATTAGAACCTCAGCCTGCGGGAAAAGGTTACGAGTTTGTTAACGCTATTGTCGGAGGCTCTATTCCGAGAGAGTATATTCCTGCGATTGATAAAGGAATTAAAGAAGCCTGCGAAGGCGGTGTACTTGCGGGTTATCCTGCGATAGATATTAAAGTAACGTTAACGGATGGTTCTTATCATGATGTTGATTCCTCCGAAATGGCTTTTAAAATTGCAGGTTCAATGGCCTTTAAAGACGGTTTTAAGAGAGCGAATCCGGTAATTCTCGAACCTATAATGGATATAGAGGTTGTTATCCCTGAAAATTACCTGGGAGAAGTTATTGGTAACTTGAATTCCAGGCGAGGAAGAATTGAAAACATGACTCAAAGGGGCAATGCCAGAGCAATTAGAGGATTTGTTCCGATAGCAAATATGTTTGGTTATGCTACCGATTTAAGATCGTTAACGCAAGGCAGAGGTAACTACACAATGCAGTTTGCACATTATGAAGAGATGCCGAAAGCAATGGCTGATGATATTATTGCGAAAGCAAGCGGGAAAATCGCTGGTAAAAGGTAATTTTACGGAGGTAATTTAAGATGGGTAAGGCAAAATTTGAAAGAACAAAGCCGCATGTAAATGTAGGAACGATCGGGCATGTTGAT
>MFGS01000142.1 GCA_001778355.1 Candidatus Firestonebacteria bacterium RIFOXYA2_FULL_40_8 | reverse complement strand
TTCATAAGTTTAAGTACCTCGGCATCTCCGCTTTGGAGCGGAACATGAAGATGCGGACAAATCTTACCCCTGCTTTCCGCAATTATGTCAATGAGCTTTTCATTAATGTACTCCGGTTCCAGCGAAGATAACCTGAGCCTTTGTAAATTATTTACCTTTAGAATATTATTAACTACCGTCTCAAGAGTGATCTTTTTTTCAAGATCCTTTCCATAGGCCCCCAGATTAATACCCGTAAGAACTATTTCCGCATAACCGCCGTCAGTAAGACGCTTTGCTTCTTCTATAATTTCCGGCAGCGGACGGCTTTTAATTTTTCCACGCAAAAAAGGAACAATACAATAAGCGCAGGAATTCTCACAACCGTCTTCTATCTTCAAAAAAGACCGTTTATGCCCGAACAAACCCGAGACTTTAAGCTCATTTTTTTCTTTGGTAAGACCCAGCATAAGAGCCAGATCTTTTTTAGCATCATTTTTAATGACCAGTGTTCTGCCTTCAAGTTCTTTATGTTTAACCGGAAGTTCGGCAAGACATCCGGTCACAACTACTTTGACCTTCGGGTTGTCTCTTAAGGCCTTTCTTATTTTATGTAAGGACGCCTTCTCCGCCGTCTCCGTAACAACACAGGTGTTAATAATAAAATAATCCGCTTCCAGGATATCTTCAGTAACCAGACCTCCGGTAGAAATAACCTGCTCGCGGATAGCCTGCGTTTCGTACTGGTTTATCTTGCAACCAAGAGTATCAAAGAAAAATTTATTCAAGTTATTACTTCACCAAGATATCGGGTCTCTCCAATTTTTCCTTGCCAACTTTTATTTCAATCATCGGCCAGTTGGGAGTGTTCGTTATTATCTCATTTTTCCCGTTCTTTCTTAGGATCATAGTATCTTCACATTTTGTGCCGGTAATGGATGGATTCCAGGCAAAAGCCATATTGCCCTGAATTACGTCTTTATTGCCAGGTGTTCCCACAAATTCTCTTTCGCTATAGCCGGTAACCCCGCCCTGATGATGAAGCATCCATTCTTTTTCGTAGCCTGTTTCTTTGTAAACCGCCTGAGCTTTTTTAAATACTTCGCCTATAGTAAGCCCCGCTTTTGCGCCTAAGTTTAAGGCGGCGTCAACTTTCAATACCGCTAAATGTTTTTTCTTCATCTCCGGCGCCACTTCTCCAAAGCACACCATTCTGGTTAAAGAAACTACCAGTCCCCATTTTTTCGCGCAAAGAACAACCATGATATATTTATTTATAACCGTCTGTGTTGATATCGGATGCCTGTATTTCAACACCCGGTCTTCCTGTGCCATTAAAAGTACTGACGGCTGTATCCCTTCTTTAAAAAGCTCTTTAGCAAGCGCCGCCGAAACATCATCTTCTTTTGAACCTTTCTTAATTTTCTTACAGACCCTGGACATTGCTTTTCCAGCTTTCTTCCCCAGCCATTTATATTTTCTTATTTCTTCATTAGATAAAACCATTCGAAGCTGCATCAGTTCCGCGTCGATTTTCCGGGTATTAAACGCCCCGTCATCCGAAGCCGCAACCCCTGAACCTATCAGGTCCTTAATAATAGCATCTTTTTTATCAGCCTCCCACCAGTTATGCGCTTTCAAAGTATAACCCAGGCCCTTTACTTCTTCATCCATTATACGTCCGCCTTCAATACTGCTGGTCACAATATATTTTTTCCCGCCGGTAAACACCGCCGTGCAAACACCGGAGGTCTGGGTCATCCTGACATGACTATCCCCGCCCCCCGTGACCCATGCAAAGTTATTCAAATTGGAGATAAGCAGAGTGTCTATCTTGTTTTTCTTCATGAACTTGTAAAGCTTTTTTTCCTTAGCCGCCACTTCACGTTCTCTGTTGAATTTAAACATGGAACCTCCTGAAATACAACTTAAGTACTATTGACTAATGACTAGTGACTATTTAATGAAGGCGGTAAAAACTCCGCCAAATTATTTACAAAACAATTTTTCTTTTGCAAAATATCGCGGAAGCTTTTCTCCGCTTCCTTAAATAGTCACTAGTCAATAGTACTTAGTCATTTCTTTATAATTCATTTAATTGGTTCATAATCAACGTCACGGCTACGGGAGCGGCAGTCTCAACACGCAGTATCCTTGCCCCCAGTGTCACCAGAGCGGTGCCTTTAATCTTTGCAGCTTCGGCTTCATCATAAGAGTAGCCGCCTTCAGGACCTATAAAAAGTATTATCTTTTTCGGGGCTGCACCCTGTAATGTTTTATCAATAGTTTCTTCTTTGTGAACTTCCCATGGCATTATGGCCTTATCCCATTCGTCCAGACGTGAGAGCAGGGTTACAAATTTCTCCGCAGGCCTTATCATAGGCACAATAGTCCGGCCGGATTGCTTTGCGGCTTCTTCTGAGATACGCTGCCACCTTTCAATTTTTTTCGAAAAATCCCCCTGAACAATAACACGTTCAGATGTTACCGGAACAAACTCATAAACGCCAAGTTCCGTACACATTTTAATAATTAACTCCATTTTATCGGCTTTCGGTACGGACTGGGCAAGTGTGATCCTGACCGCCGGTTCTTTAAGCGGGGTGTCCCGCCTTTCTATCTTTCCGATTATCTGTTCTTCGGAAAGTTCCGTTAAAACAACCGTAAGCTCGGTACTGGATCCGTCCACGGCAATTATTTTATCACCGGCTTTCATACGCAGAACATCCCGGATATGTTTAACATCCGAACCGGTAATTTCTACCGTATCACCTTCTATTTTTTTCGGATCGACAAAAAAACGCCTCATGCTTTAGTCCTTTTTCCCGAATAAATGTTTAACCTGTTTAAAGAAACCTTCACGGGCAGGATGAGTTTCTTCTCCGCCGGCTTTTGCAAACTCCATCAACAGCTCTTTTTGTTTGGCATTTAAATTAGTAGGAACTTCGATCACTACCCTGACCAGCTGGTCGCCCCGCTCTCTCTTTCTCACATCCTGAACACCTTTATTTTTAAATCTAAAGATCTTCCCTGACGGTGTGCCTTGCGCCATTCTTACTTTGACAGATCCTTCAAGCGCAGGCACTTCCAGCTCAGCGCCGAGAGCCGCTTCCGCAAAACTGATAGGCACATCGCAAATTATATCATTACCTTCACGTTTAAATATCGGATGCTCGGAAACCTGGATAACAATATACAAGTCCCCGTTTCTGCCTCCGCGTTCGCCTGCTTCACCTTCCCCGGTAAGCCGTAAAGTAGAACCCGTGTCTACCCCGGGAGGGATAGTTACCTTCAATTTTTTTGACTGCCTCTGTCTGCCCGTACCCCTGCATACCGGACAAGGCGACTCAATTACACGCCCTTCCCCGCCACACCGTCCGCAAGGCTTGCTCACAGAGAAAAATCCCTGAGAGTAAATTACCTGCCCTCTTCCCCCGCAAGCGGAACATACTTTTGCGGTCGTACCCTTTTTTGCGCCCGAACCCGCGCAGCTGTCGCAAACTTCCATTTTTGGAAGCTCAATAGATTTTTCCGCACCAAAAACGGCATCATTGAATTCTATTTTCAGGTCGTAGCGCAAATCCTGGCCTTTTCTGCCCCGGGAAGAACTCCGCCCGCCGCCGCCAAAAATATCACCGAACATATCCCCAAAAGCATCCGAAAAGTTCTCAAACGGATTTGAATTCTCATCATAATGGAACCCCTGACGGTTTAACCCCTCATGACCGTACTGATCATAAACGCTCCGTTTACTTTCATCAGAAAGCACATCATACGCCTCGGATATCTCTTTGAATTTTGTTTCGTCCCTGTCTCCGTGCGGATTTGCATCAGGATGGTGTTTTTTTGCCAGATTTCGAAACGCCTTCTTCACTTCATCCACTGACGCATTTCTTTGAACCCCTAAAACCTCATAATAATCTTTCTTCGCCATTTATTTACCTTCTTCCTTTTTTTCGATTTTTTCTTCCTCTTTGATTTCAACTACCGCTTCTTTTTCTTTAATTTCTTCTTCAATTTTCTTATAAACTTTAACCATCGCAGGTCTTAATACTATATCTTTAAACATATATCCCGGGCGGAATACTTCCGCCACCAGTCCGTCTTTCTTCAAATCCTCCGTAGCTTCAGTCGCCACGACCTCATGCATGTTGGGGTCAAACTTTTTTCCCTGTATCTCCTGCTTTTTCAAGCCTTCTTTTTCCAGAGCTTCTTTCAAATTGCCGTAAATCATCTTAACGCCTTTTAAAAAGTTATCATCGACCTTACTATCGCCCTTGATGGCATTCTCAAAATCATCAAGTGCCGGGATAAGCTTCTGAGCAAGTTCTCCCGCGGCATACTTTACAAAATCCTCTTTTTCCTTCTGCAGCCGCTTTGAAGCATTATTCAGATCTGCCATAGCTCTGAGTGCCTTGTCTTTATTAAGCAACACCTCTTCTTTAGCCTTTGCCAACTCTTCTGAAAGTTTTTTAATTTCCTTTTCGGAAGCAGAAAGCGCTGCTTCAACTTTCTTTTCCTCCATCACCTCAGGCGCACCCTCAACCTTGTGAGCTTCCTCGTGCTTATGTTTGTGTTCTTCTTTCATCGTTCACCTCTTCTGCAACTATTGACTAAGGACTAATGACTACTGACTATTTATTGAGGATTATTATATATGCTGTTTACAGCCACCTTAAATAGTCATTAGTCACTAGTCAATAGTACTTATATGTTCTTTACCGGCACATTCACACTTATTTTTCTAACATTATCTTTGCCTATCCTAAACTCCACTTTCACCGCCGTTTTCGGTATTATCCCCGGGATCCGGTCTGCCCATTCAATAATCGTAATACCTTCACCGTAAAAATACTCCTCGTAGCCCAGCTTTTCCATATCGGTTTCGTCTTTTAAACGGTAACAGTCAAAATGAAAAACCGGTATTTTTCCCGGGTAAATATTCATTATTACAAAAGTAGGGCTCCTGACCGCGCTCTTAAGTCCAAGACCTTTTACAATACCTTTAGTCAAATATGTTTTACCCGCACCAAGATTACCGGTCAAGGCAACAATACTGCCGGGCTTTAAACTTTTACCAAGCTTTTCTCCGAGTTTTACGGTCTCTGCCTGGCTTTTGGTCTTATGCAAAATGGTCATAACCGCGCCTTGGAAGAATTTTCAATTCCCCGTTAAAATCAGAATACTTAATCCCTAACTTTTTTTCCCGCATAACCCCGAGGACCGATAACTTTGTTTTACCTTTTCCCATTTTAAGAATTTTTCTCAAATTCTTTGGCGCGACCGTAAAGAGGAGCTCATAATCCTCCCCGCCGTTAAGCGCCAGCGTATATGCGTCTTTTTTCTTTTTCGCCGCAATTTTTTCCGTAAGAGCCGAAAGCGGTATTGCCTTAATATCAATAAAAGCTCCAAGTTTGCTTTCTTCTGCCAGGTGATGCAATTCACTGCTTAAACCGTCGGATACATCTATCATACCGTTAATAATCCCTGCTTTGACCGCCTCTTTTGCAAAAGAAATCTGTATCTTTGGAACATAAATATCTCCTGCGAGGAGCGCTGCAGCCCCGTTACCCAGCGTCCCGGTAACTAAAATAAAATCCCCTTCCCCTGCCCTGCTTCTCAAAGCATATTTCTTTCCGGTCACCTCGCCTAAAAGAGCAATATTAATAATATTAACTTGCGAAGAGACAGTGTCTCCGCCTATAATACCGACATTATATTTCGAAGCTTCTTTTTTTATACCTTTTAATAACTCATTAACGTATCCGCGGGAAACATTTTTTCTGAAACCCGCTGAGACCAGACCATACAGAGGTGTTCCACCCATTGAGGCAATATCACTGACATTTGAGGCAATTGCTTTTTGTCCTACCTTAAACGGATTTTGAGCTGCAGTAAAATGAACACCCTCAACCATCATATCCGTAGTTGAAAGGAGCAGTCTGCCTTTTTTTTCTTCAAAAACCGCCGTATCATCGCCTATGGCTACCTTTAATCTGCCCCCTGCTTTTACAAAGGACTTTTTTATTTCAGAGATCAGGGCAAACTCGCCGAACGTCTTTTTGGTTTTCATTTTTTCGGGCTCTGCCTTTTTAGCCAGATTTTCACAAGCAGGTTTTTTTTAAAATCAATTGCCTTGTACCTGCAGAGCTCATGACAGCAGTAGCATTCAATGCATATTTTCTCTTTGATTTTGGGAAAACCTTTCTGATAATCTATCGCCTTTACCGGACAGGCCTTTACACATTCGTTGCACTTTTGACATTTTGAATTATCAATAATAGGTTTTATAGTGACCAATTTCCATAAAAACGGCTGAAGAAAAGATTTTAATTTCCCAGTGAAACCGTATTTTTTCGCAACACCTAACGCTGCAAAAGTATAAGGCGGTTTAAAATCTTTCAGTATAACACCGGCAAGCGGTT
>MFGS01000141.1 GCA_001778355.1 Candidatus Firestonebacteria bacterium RIFOXYA2_FULL_40_8 | reverse complement strand
TAACGGAGCCGGAATATCTTTCCAGGAACCGGGAGCAACAAAATCCGGTTTCAAAATATTCATTTTCTTGTAAGGTTCAAACATCTCTATCGTCGGATTAAGCGGCGGATGCGGGGCATAAAATCCAAGATGCATGAATTTTTTTCCGGCGGTCTTTATATAGTCCGAAGCAGTGCTGCTGACCCAGCCGCTAAAACTTGCCTGCCAGGGAGCATCCAGTACTACGCCTTCGGAATCCCTGTTACTCCTTTCTTTGGAAACAGGATCCGGAAGTTTAAGCAGGTCGTAATATTTTGGATGATTTTTTCTAAGCCATTTTCTATATTCATCCTCATAACACCCGGGCTCTTCCGCATTAATGAAGGTATCAAACCCGTATTTATTCCGTTTTTTTAAATTGAATTTCTCATGCGGTTGAAAATGAAGTTTTCCTATCTGTATTGCCTTATAACCTGCTTTCTTAAAGCATTTAGAAGCAACAGGGGTAAAATCCGAAGGTAAGCACTGCCCGTTCCTCGTTAACCCCGTTTGCTGGGGATACAGTCCCGTTAAAAAACTCGCCCGGCTCGGCATGCAGACGGGACTTTGGGAAAAACAATTAGTAAAACTTACCCCGTTATTAACAAGGTAGTCCAGATTAGGCGTTTGAATACCGGGGTTCCCGTGCGCCGCAATGCAGTCAAACCGCATGTGGTCGGTCGAGATCCAGAGTATATTTTTCGGTCTTTTCATAGGACTAAAACCATCCGGCCAGCTCTTTTGCCACAAGTTTATGCGCTTTCGCGTTCGGGTGATTTATCTGGGAAAGCAGCTGCCTTATATTTTTCCCGGATTTAATATAGCTGCGGTAAAAATTCAAGCTGTCAACGAAACCCGTGTTGTATTTTTTCGCAAGAGCTTCCACCTGAGCGCCGTGCAAATTAAGCCGGTTTTTCTTGTCTTTAAGATTCTCCGTCCAATCCCCGGTGGGTGAAAGAAGTATCACTTTAACCCCTGCAGTTTTTGCCGCCTTTATCATTGAACTCCAGTATTTTTTTACGACAGGAAGACCGAGGCCCCTGTCATTTAGAGAGTAGTCAATGGTCACAACATCAGGCTTTAGCTTAAGCACATCTTTTTTAAATCTTTTTGAGCCGGATTTCGAACTTTCCCCGCCGATTGCAGTCACAATAACATTAACGACCGCAAAAGGATATTTTTTCTTGAGAGCCAGATGAAGTAAATGCGGATAGGAATTAAACGTGTTTACAACGGGTGTTTTAAAGTACCCCGAAGGCACACTGTGCCCGTGACAGACAATATTTACGGTCCTGTTCCCCGGCCACTTGGAACGCAAAATGGATTTTATTTCAGCTAAATATTTCTTCTTGTTTGCAATGGGCATAATGACCTCAGGTGAAAACAATAACTAAGAATTAAGCACTAAATTCTAAACAATTAGTCAACTACCACGGGCTTACGAGGCCGTGGGTTTTCTAAGGATTTACGCTAAAATTTAAGCTTTAATAACTAAACACAAGGAGGTTAAAATATATTACAAAGATTCTGTTTAATTATTAGTTATTAAGTATTTTCTTTTTGTTTAGTGCTTATCTCGTTGTGTCAATATTTAATTGACACCTAAATATACTACTACTCGAGAAAAGCTTTGCTTATTGCTTTGATCTTAGTCATTGCTCTTTATAAGGAACCTTTTCGATCTTATTTTACACGAAATCATCGCAAGAAAAAGAGAAATTATGGTACTCCACGGAGTAAAAGTACAATGCGCCTTATAACCCAACGGGCAGAGCTTGCCTGCAGCTGCATCCGGGATCAGCGTTATGACCGCAGATAAAGTCATAATTATAGTGAACGCCATAAGAATGCCATACCCCGGTTGTTTTTTTGTCTTCGTCATACTCTCTCCTCCCTCATTTATTCAAAAGGGCGGATACACTCTCCGCCCAATATTTTACTTTTTTTCTTTCTTTTTTTGCTTTACTTGCTTCCTTTACTTCTTCTGCTCCTTGAGCTGCGCTTTTATCGATTCAATCCTTAGTTTGGCGGCATTTATCCATTCATCTTTCCCCGCGTTTTTCATAATGTCATTATAAATCTTTATCGCTTCGTCAAAATTACTTTTGCTTTCATATATTTCTGCAAGTTTAGCCAGACCTGTCAGCCGCCACGCACCTGCTTTCGGCTCCATCTCTCCAAGCTTCAGGAGTTCTTTCTCCGCCTCGTCATTTTTATCCTGCTTCATAAAGCATTCCGCAAGCTGGTACTGAACTTCCAAGCTGGCTTCGTCGCCGTTTTTCAAAGGATACTTCCTGTACGTCTCGACCGCCTGATCAAACCTTTTTTGCTTCTGATATATATTTGCCGCTTCCAAAAGCGAAGAAAGCGAGTTGGGATCCAGAGGATATTTTTTGTTGAACTCCGTATACGTTGCCGCCGCTTCTTCCAGTTTGTTCGCTTTTTTATAGGCCAGAGCCATATTGAACATTGCCGCGGAAGCAAACTCGGATTCCGGGAATTTCTTAAGTATTTCTTTATACGAATCCGCCGCATTGGCGAATAACTTTAAATTATAATTGGAAGTTGCCGAATGGAACAAGGCATCGATCACATATTCATCCGCGGGGAAATTATTTATATATCTTTTGTACGCCGAAAGCGCTTCTTCGTAATTTTGCATTTTATAACCGGCTTCTGCCAGGAAGAAATGAGCGCTGCCCGCGGAAGAGGTTTCAGGATAATCCGTTATTACTTTTTTAAGTTCTTCTATCGCCAGCTCATATTTCTTGTCATCATAATATTTTTTACCAATTTTAAATTGTATCTCTCCCGCGATCTTCGAATTCGGGTATTTCACGAGTATACCTTTTAAAGTATCAATGGATTCCGAGACCGGATTTTCCGCTTCGGCGCCCGCGGCAGTGGACTTAGCACCTGCCGTAGTTGCCGCTGTAGAAGAGGTTGCCTCTACTTTCTTTTTTGTTGCTGATTCGAGCGAGTCTATAACGTCCGCCACCTGCGCATCATCCGGATAAAGGTCAAGATATTTCTTAAATTCTTTCATAGCGCTGTCATACTCCCTGGCATTATAATAACACTGTCCTATCCTGAGCTGAGCGTCCTTTACGCCTTTTGTTTCCGGATACTCGGCGATCAACTTCCTGAAAGCCGCGACGGCTTCGGTATATTTTTGCGCTCTAAAATACGTGTCGGCAACCTGATAAAGAGCTTCGGGGGCTTTTTTATCATTCTTAAATTTTTCCACCAGACTTTCCCAGGACTTAATGGCGGAACTGTAATATTCCAGCCGGTAATAACACAAACCGCTTCTGTAAAGCGCTTCTGGCGCCAGGGCGTCTTCCGGATTTTCTTTGGCGAATTTCTCATAAAGATCGAGCGCTTCAAGATATTTTTTTTGATTGAATAAACTGTCGGCGATCTCATACTGGGACTCTTTTACCATTTTGTCTTTAACTTCTTTTGTGTCTTCCGAATCAAAGGATTCGAGTACTTTTTTGGTCTCCTTCTCGGCTACGTCATATTTCCCTGTTGCATTTGCGACGTAAGACATACCCGACTGGGCATGGACGGCTTCCGGAGTATTTTTAAAATCCCTGCGGATCATGTCAAAAGTCATCTGAGCATCCTTAAAAAGTCCTGACCGGTAATAAGCATCAGCTACATAAAGAAATGAACGCGCTCTCCAGACACTGTCCGAAGGTTTTAAAGTATTGGCGATGAACTGGTAATTGGTTATGATCTGGTCAAAGTTACGCTGTTCGTACTCGCTGTCATTTAAAAGACAGAGCGAGGCCTCATAAAGATTGGTAGAGGGCATGGTATCCAGAACCATTCCGTAATATTTTGAAGACTCCACAAATTTCTTTTGTTTGTAGTAAGTGTTGGCAGTCATATAAAGCGAATAAGGGAGAAGCTCACTTCTGTCAAAGTCCCGATTGAACTGCTCGTATGCCCCTGCCGCCATCGGGTAGGCCCCGACCGTGTAATAACACCAGCCGATCTTATACTGGGCATAAGGCGCTACGGCTTCTTTGAAATAATCCGTTACCACGCTTCCGTATTTAACATTAGCTTCGCTTAGTTTTGACTGTTTTCTTAACGCTTCGGCGATCAGGTAAGACGAAACCGGAGCAACTTCCACATCTGCGTAAGTTTTTTTAACATCCTCAAAAGTTTTAACCGCTTCGACGTAGTTTTTTTGCAGAAAGAACGAACAGCCGACCTTATAGGAGGCATAAGCCTTATATGAACTCTTCGGGAACTGATCCATGAATTTTCTATAAGAATTTATCGCCGAGAAGTAGTCCGTGGCAAAGTAGAATGATTCAGGAATAGAATAGGATGCCCGCTCCACATAATTACTTTTAGGAAATTCGATAACCACTTTCCGGTAATTTACAATTGCGGAAAACCCTTTACCCTGACGGTCCAGGCACCTGCCGGTGTAATAATAGCCCTCCGCCGTTTTAACATTCCTGAACCTTTCGTAAGCATTGTCCAGCTCATTTTTAAAATATGCGATAAGCCCGAGCGCAAATTGAACCTTGGGATTGTTGGCATAAGCAGGATACATAGTAGAAAGTTGTATCAGGACATTCGTGGCCTCATCCCATTTTTCCTGAATAAGATAACAAAGCGCAATACTGTAAATGGCTTCGCTTTTCAGGTAGGAATCCGCATAAGCATTGGTGAGTTCTCTGAAAGTTTCTATAGCTTTTTCGTAATTACCTTTATTGTAGTGGCATTCAGCTATGCGAAAAAGCGCGTCATCGCTGACTTCATTTCTAGAATATCCAGCCACCCGCTTATACTCTTCAATAGCGTTATCAAAGGTAGGGATAAACGGAACTTCCTCGGGAAGAACAACACCTTTTTCATCAACTTTAGATTTTAACTTCAGGTCTTTTATTTTTTTCTGTGAAAACGCTTTTATAGCTTCGGTAAATAAACACTCGCCGAGCATGAACTGCGCTTTCGGCGCTTTTTCTGAATCAGAGAAGAATTGAAGGAACCGTTTATACTCATAAAAAGAGTTCTTTTTATCTTCATTTTGAATATAAAGTTTTGAGGCAATGGTGTATTGCCCTTTCTCGGTAAGCTGGGACTGCGCCGGATTATCGGCCTGTTTGTCCGCACCATATATAGAAGCCCCGAGTAAACCTGCTATGAGTACTGTCTTGATTAATTTGGTTAACATTTTTATTAGTTTTCTCCGCGATTCCAGCTCATGATTTCACTGATTGCAAAGCTACCGGATTCCACTGATACAAACCTACTAGTTTTCTTGCTGTTATTAGCTATTATACATCAAGTATTATATATAATCTATTATTTTTCCTAAAAACCAAGCAGTAATCAGGATTTTCAATACACTATATTCCTATTTCTAAATCAGTGGAATCCTGTAGTTCTGTAATCTGTGGAATCTAACCCAAAATCCGTAAAGATATCCGTCTTAATAAGTTGATATTCTGCTTGCGCAGGATTTCGGGTTACTGGATTTCCATCTCTGATTCGGCACTCGGTATCCGGGTGTCTACCGTGACGGTGCTTAAAACTCTTTCAGTTTCATTTACTTTATCAATAAGTGTCAGTTCTATTTCGTAATCCCCGTCTTTCACCAGATTGCCGTTTTCAAGTTTGGCATCCCAGATAAAACTTTCAGGCGGGGTATCTTTGCCTTCCAATCTTTTTACTACATTGCCTTTTGATTCTCTGATAACAACCTGCCAGCTTTTCGTCCCGTATTTTGTGGCCCCGACAATATTTATGTTGACTGTTTTTTTATTTCCCGAGGGGGAAAATATTTTCGGACTGACTTTAATTCCCATATTGAAGGAGCCGAACTTTATACCGGCCGTGACCTGATGATTGTAATCAGTGGAAGTTGCCGTCATCGAGGTAATAGAATAATCTATAAAATAATTGCCTGATGACAAACCAAATCCCGCAGTCGCCACCGAATGATCTATACCGCCTCTGATTGCAAGGCAGCTGTAAGGTTTATACTCAAGACCTCCGAAAAGAAAATTCTGCATTTTCTTTTTTTTCGATATCTACGGTGAAGTTAACTCTGTGGTCATATAAGCTGATACACGCCCCGCCTCTCAGGGTAAGAGGATATGAACGTGACGTATCAAGCGCGAAGGTAGGTTTTATAAGATTACTAACAACACCGCTTAATGTTATAAAATCAAGATCATAAAAAGAGATACCGGCATCCAAGCCAAAGCCAAAAGAAGAATAACCGGAAACCGAATGGTTTAATCCCTTTAAAGTGAGGCCTAAACTCCAGGAGTAAAAATCTTTTCCGAGGGAAAGGTAAGCGCCCGAAACAGTTTCATTTACTGCCGTGTAATAAATACCGCCTGCGGCAAAAGTTCCAAAGTACACCACCGGCTG
>MFGS01000140.1 GCA_001778355.1 Candidatus Firestonebacteria bacterium RIFOXYA2_FULL_40_8 | reverse complement strand
CAATATTAAGCAGCGTATTAAAACAGCCATAGAACTAAGATTAACCGTACACCCCGAAAAATACGGCCTCCCCCTGCGAAATACTTTAAAAGGATACTGGAAAATAAGAGTAGGAGATTACAGGGTAGTTTACCAGATAAAGGAAAAAGCCATAGTAGTAAAAGCCATCATGCATAGAAAGGATATTTACAAAGAAGTATTCTCCCGGTTATAGAAACAGATTGCCAAATAAATAATAATACCGTTTTCGCTCCGCCAGGATAACAAAATATGCAATCTCCCTTCACTCACCAAACCTGCGACCCCAAGAAATTGCCATATTTTCTATCTCCTTGAGAAGCAAGTCAACGGTTTTCTGTTGTTCTCTATCGTAACCGGATTTTTTGGTGTCAATATACTTCTTAAAATCTTTATAATATCTGTATTGCCCTTTCGTACTAAAATACCAGTTCGCTATTTCACAAGCATCTATTTGAAGTAAGGTCGCTTTACTCTTGTCATATGCATCATATTCCTTTATATCGCCCTTAAAATTCAACCTATCTCGCGTAATATCGTTCACAACATAATCTGTATGCTTAGTAAACAGGCAAGTTGTCAAGTAAGCTTCACTATCCGGCGAATACGGGCTATTTCTTCTCAACACCTGATTGTAAACAAAATAGTAAAAAACAAAGTATTTGTCGTTTTTCGTTAGTTCAATCAGTAATTTATCAGCCCTTAAATTGTCACCCCCTTTTTCAAGCGTCATTTTATAAGTACCGTTATAGAATTCAACTGCATCTTTATTAATCCCGAGACCTGTCAAATATTCTTTTTTTTGTTCCGCACTAAAATCACTCCAATATACTTTGTAGGCCGCTTTTGTTTTTTGTTCCGCACTTGCTGCTTCCATCAACTTCCGTATTGTCTCTTTCTTTTCAAAATTCTCATTTAACTCTTCTTTCACTTTTAGCAGTATTTCAACATCATTCCATTGTTGTTTAAATATACCTATATTTTCTTTATTATATGGTTCGAGAATAATAAGAAGCGTTTTTTGATCACGCCACTCTAATGTCATATTACTGTATCTATCAAGAGTAAATACTTTCGCATCTTTATTTTTAGAATCAAACTTAATATTAATATTATTAATACTCACGCAATCGTAACAACCGCCCAATGCTCCACCGTAAGATATCCGGGAATGCCTAGCTATATATTTCTTATCAGGTGATTCTTTTTCTTCCACCATGAAGACATCGTCACCGTGATTCAAGTCAGCAAGGACAAGCATACTTCCCAAAATTATTCCGCCTGGTACGGAAACCAATGCCTGAACACCCCGAATAAATCCATTTTCCCCGCTGTAACTCATGCTGTATTTAATAAAATTCGCAAATAGTATTAGGACCAGTATAACAGACAGAATGACTATATTTCTTTTCTTAAGTTTCATTCTCACCCTCGCTTGTGCTTCAAACTACTGAGATCCTTCGCATATTGTCGCTCAGGATGACATTTTTTTCTGACCTCTGTCTTCCGTCTCTAGTCCCCGTTTCGCACTTTTTTTCTTTGTTTCGAGTTTCTGATTTTTTCGAATTTTCCGCCTACGGCGAGATCTCGCTTTAAGCGGACGAATTTCGAGCTTCGAATTTGTTTTTACTCCGTCCTCCGACTTCTGTCTTCCGTCCTCGTTACTTGATCTTGTAATATTCTCGAACTCTCTTCAGATTCTCTTTCGCTTCGGGGTGATTTGGGTTTATCTTCAGTGCTTTCTCGAAGTATTCGATGGCATTTTTTGGGTCTTTTCTTTCTACATATATACCGCCGATAACTACGTAGGCGTCGGCGTGGAGTTTGTTTAATTCTACTGCTTTTTTAAGCTTTTCCAGGGATTGATCGTACTTTTTTTCTTTATAGAGCTTCAGACCGGCGTTGTATAGAACTGCGGCTTCGGTCTCTACTTTACTGACGGCTGTGCCTCCGAGCTCCTTAATCTTTGCTTTCATGTTGTTTATTGTGTTGCTGTCAGGTTTCCAGTTGTTTGTCGGGAACTCTTTTACTGAGAGTTCATAATATTTTATTGCTTTGGCTATGTCTTTGTCGGCTTCTGCTTTCAAGCCCATGAAATAATTTACTCTGGGGTTGTTTGGCTGGTTCTTTTCCGCGGCGGCGAACAAAGTGAAACCGTCCTTCCAGTCAAAGTTACGGCTGAAAGTGTAAATACCGAAGACTATACAAATAATGGTGCAGGCAACGGCTAGGAAGCTCCGGGCAAATATATTATCCCAGTAAACAAACAACGCTGAGATTATCAAAGCGAAGGCAACCGACGGAAGATACATGAACCGCTCTCCCAGTAATGCCCCGATTGAGATAATATTGGACACCGGGAGTATCGTGATGAAGAACCATAGGATACCGAACGTAAGTATCCATTTCTTTTCTCTGTGCTTCCAGGCGATACCGAGGAGAATAAGGATAGCGGTGAGAGATAGCAGCACTTTAAAGTTCAAGAGCGAGGTTGGCAAAGCATAATCGCTGTAATCCGCGGTGAGATAGAACGGGGCAAATAAAAGTTTCAGGTAAAGTCCGATAACGTATATCACCGTTCCCGTTCTCGCCCAGATATCCTGTCCGGCGAGTATGCCTGCCTGATTGGAACTTGAAAGGCCGTGAAGCACCAAATACCGTATCCCGAGATAAACTCCGAGCACCAGCGCAAAAAATACGTAGTTTTTTACTTCTATCTTCTTTTTGGAGTACAGTTCATAAAGAAGAAGCATGACGGGAATGGTGACAGCGATCTCTTTTGACAAAAGAGCGCAGAAAAACAGGATAAGAGCACCGATACTGTTTTTCCGGAGGTAAAATATTATCGCTAAGAAAGAAAAAAGCGCCGCAAGGAGTTCAGTCCTTCCCACTATCATATTTACCGCTTCGGTATGAACAGGATGCAGGGCAAATAACAGCGCCGCAAGCGCCGCATACCTTGGCTTGAGCGCATCACCGAACATAAATAGTAGAACATAAAATAGAAGTACCGCGTTTATTGCATTTACCAGGACATTCGTAAAATGGAAGCCGTAGGGTTTCCCCTGCCAGAGGAAATTATCAACCGCTAAAGTCAGCACCGGGATTGGCCGATATAGAATAACGCCTTTTTCATAAGGGGTATTCGCCCAGTAGTTAGAGACAAATATCTTGGGGATATTCTTCAAACTCGTCACCAGCGGGTTGTCTTTGATTATCGCATTATCATCCAGATTAAACCCGTTCGGCAAAGAGTTAAAATAGATTGCAAACGTTATAAGCAGTATACCCATGATATAAATAATATGTCTCAGTTTCATCTTCCCCCTTTCATTTGTTTCAGACGTTGATAATTTGTTGCGGCTTCTTTGAAATTCGGATTTATCTTGAGCGCCAGCACACACATCTCAAGGGCTTTATCTATGTCGTCTTTGTAAAAATAGGAGAACGCCTTGCCGTTGTATGCCTCGGCATAATTCGGGTTAAGCTTCAGCGTCTGGTCGAACACCTTAAGAGCTTCGTCGTACTTTTTCTGATCGTTCTTAGCCACGCCGAGATTAAAATACGCGTCAGCGCTTTCCGGATTTACATAAACTGCCCGGGTTAAATACTCTTCGGCTTCCACGGCTCTCCCGTTGTTCACGAACATCGAACCCAGGTTATTCAGCGCGTCATAATAATCAGGATTCAGGCGTATCGCCTCTTTATACTCCGCTTCCGCTTCGGCCAGCATCTTCTTCTTTTTATATATAATACCCAGGTTGTATCTCGCCACCGGAGATTTCGGGTTTGCAGCTATTGCTTTTTTGTAATTTTCCATGGCAGCATCTATCATTCCCATATTATCCAGGAATATTCCTATATTGTTATTCACCCAGGAGATATCCTCTCCTGCGTCCCTTGCTTTATCAAAATACTCAAAACCTTTCTTTTGGTCCCCGGAAGTCATCGCCAGCTCGCCCTCTGAAAATAAATATTGCGCCACGGTGTCCCGGAGCATATACTCTTTCCAGATGGTTTTATCATCCAACCCGGTCAAATTATAAGAAGCAAAATAATCCTTCTTAGGCGGCACCCCGAGTTTAAACATAATCCCCGCCTGCGTCCCTTTACCCGCCATCCATTTAAACATTGAGGAGGTGCGGAGGTAATAAATAGGTCTGTCTTTGTTGTTCTCAACAACCTTTATCTGTACAGCCTTTTTCTTCCTCTCATGGTCCAGCATCCCCACTCTCATCATATCTTCACCATAGATATTATCAAAAACACAGCCAAGGTCCTCATAAACCGTTATATCCGGCCTTACTTTCTCCACTTTCTTGTAATAAGCAAGAATAAACACCTCATTGTCCTGGGAAGCAAATAATATCGAGTTCTTCTCCGGGGTTTTCAGCATATTCATGCCGTAGTTAGCTGCCAGATAATTATTACTCCTGTCGTTAAAATGGAAATTTGAAAATACAAGCAGGACGAAGAGCATTACCGAAGAGACAGCAAATATTCTCTTTGCTTTCTCTTCTTTAATATACCCGGCAAGAAAAACTAATCCGAAAAATATAAAAACTGCCGCCGCCGTGTAAGCAGGAATAAAAAAGACTTCTACAACTTCAAGGTCGTTTGTTGTAAGTTTCGGGTTTGTCGTATAGAGCATGTAGGCGGAGAACAGGATAAAGAGTACACCAAAGTAAGCGAACATTCTTTTGCTTTTTTTATAAAAAGCGTAAGCGCCTGCAATTACAAGAGGCAGAATAAAAACTGTAAACTGAAGGGAAAAACTTTTAACGAACTCCCATAGCTGTGCCAGGTAAAGAAACGCGCCCCTATCCCCTTTGCCTATCCTTCCATACTGATTTCTGGTGACCACATCAAGCATTGCTTGAAAGTTAACAGGATTCCCCCAATTCATTGAGGGATTTGCCGCCGCTCTTATGGGAAGGTAAAGGTAATAAAGTAGTCCTGCACCGATTAAAAGTACAATACCAAGGAAATATTTAAAAAAAAGTTTCCGCTGAAAGATAAAGATAAAAATATATGTAAGCCCTATCACCGCCAGCATGGTGTGGTGGTTTGCCATCGAAAGCCCGGACAGGAAAGACAGTAAAAGCAGGGCGTTCTTATCTGACTTTTGCAGGACCTGAACCAGTAGTATTATTATGGCAATTATAAAAATAAGATTTAAATGATATATCCCGCCTTTCGCCATTACTCCCTGCGCCCAGAAAGTCCTGGAAAACGCCAGAAGCAGAGCAGATGTTAACGCGAAAAACGGAGTAAGGTCTGAGGTTAGTTTTAAACTTTCCGAAAGTTTTATAAGAAGCTTAAAAAACAACGCAGCTGCCAGAGCCGCTAAAAATGCCGCAAGGAGATTAACTCTGAAAGCTATATTAGATAAGGGCAAATATGAAAAGATATGACCGAGCGTTGTATAAAGAGGGTAGCCGGGAGGATGCGCTATACCCAGGGAATGAGCGGCGGCAACAACTTCGCCCGTATCCCCGACGTAAACAACAGGGCAGGTTGTAAACATTAGCACAAGAAGTACGACGATGAATATTACACCTGTAAATATCCTGCTCAGGTTCATTTTCCTTTCACCACCACATAAAACGCATGCGCAAATCTCTTCTTAATAAAGGAGGGAGTCAGCATTTCAACTATTGACCAGATTCTGAGAATCAGAAATACAAAAAAGCTGAACAGGCCTGATTTTACTGCATTTTTCTTTTCGTCCGAAAGCTTTGAACCGGACGGAAAGGGCGGCATATCAATATACCCCCATCTTACTACTTTAACTTTATCCGATATTTTCTTTACAAAATCCACAGGATTGATTGATCTTCTTGCGGGGAAAGCTACGTGACTGACATTAAAACCATTCGGGATAAAAAACAACGAAAGCTTGGAATTTGAAGCAGCTCCTTCTATCATCTTTATAGTCTCTTCCTCGTTAAATCTCTGAAAGACGTCACAATTGGTTATAAAGTCGTATTTATCATCCCTCAGAAGCATACCTTCTTTCACCTGTACCAGTGAATCCGGAATTATCTTTTCGTCTTTCAGCCTCGCAACCGCCGTTGAACATTTTTTTACAGCCTCTTCCCTTTCGTCAAGCATCACAACCCTTCCGGCTTTTACTTGATCTGCCAGGACACAAAAGTCCATCGAGCTCCCGTATTTTTCCGGAAGTCCGAATACGCAAAAGGAATCTAGATGTTTTTCTTTCCCTAACAATTTTATGAACAAACGCCGCTTCACATAATACTCATAAGCGGTCCCGAGACCTTCCCCTTCCAGCAAAGCAACTTTATAGAATTTTTTCATTTTTATACCTGTGTGGCGTCTATGTGGAGAGCGTAACGGATAATATCCATCAAGGTCAACCTATGAACTTTGCTCATATAGTAACCATAAATCATTTTTGTCAGTAGTTTATAAAATGCATTCGGTTTATATTTAACAAGTTTTTTGATAAGAGGGAGTAAAAC
>MFGS01000139.1 GCA_001778355.1 Candidatus Firestonebacteria bacterium RIFOXYA2_FULL_40_8 | reverse complement strand
AGAGTTTTGGCCCGGCAAATGAAATAGTTTTTATCGGGGTAAAAGACGGAAAGTCCGACGTTTACATCGGCAATATAAAAGGCGAGGTTACCACCCGTCTGACAAATGACCGCTACGACGAAACAGAAGCTGACTTTTCTGCCGGCGGTGAAGGAGTTTATTACGTTTCCGAAAGGGAAAACGGGTTCAGACAGCTTTATAGGATAAGTAAAGCCGGCGGCAAAAGCGAACGCGCGGAAGCGCCTAACGGAAATAATTATAATATCTCGGGACCGGTTATAAGCGCGGATGCTAAAATATTTTATACCGCGGATTGCAACGGTATTTATAATCTGTATATGTATGATCCCCTCAGCCGGGTTAAAGCAAGCGTTCTTTCGGATATAAAGGGCGGAATATTTACTCCTGATATCTCTCCCGACGGAAAAAAGATAGTATTTTCGTATTTTGAGAACAGCAGCTATAATCTTTATCTCATGGACTTTACCAAGGAAAAGGAACTTTCTACGGTGACCTTTGAACCGGGTATGGATCTCTCCGGTTACGGCAAGAAAGACTATAATCTGACTAATTTCCAGATAGTTCCTTATAAGCCCGTTTTCTCCATGGATCTTATTTACTTTGTACTGGGTTATGATTCCACTGCGGGTTTACTCGGAGGCGGTTATCTTTCCTTGTCTGATATTTTGGGTGAGAACAGTTTTGACTTCTACGGGCTGGCGGTAAAAGAGTACCAGACAGGCGCCCAGTTTGCTTATAGAAATACGGCTTTTAGAATTAACTTTGGCTTGCTTATTTCCACCTGGCGAACTTACGGCACCACCCTGTATCTTGATGATACGATAGCCGGTAAATATTACACGGAAGAAAACCAGCTTACCGTGCCGTTTACCTATCCGTTTGACAGGAATACAAGGGTCGAGCTTCTGGTTAACAGTTACATAAAGGACCATTTTTACTATGAAGGTAACGGCCGCAATTACCGGACGATCACCAACTCTCTCGGACTGGCTTTTGTTTTTGATAAACTGACGTACAACATAGATTCTCCCTGCGGGGGGTCGGCTTTTGCCTTGAATGTTGAAAGAGCGGATTATGTGTTATGGGGTACGCAGAAATTTCTTAACGTGGAAGCGGAAGATCAGGAATACTTGTTCATTGATAAAGAGACTACTGTAGCTTTCAGGATCTATGCCGGAACCTCGCTTGATACGCATGCGGGGTATTTCAGCCTGGGGGCGGAACTTTTAAGAGGTTATCCTTCCGGGGCTTACACCGGCAGCAACGTACTTCTTTCTAATATCGAACTAAGATTTTCTTTGATCGAAAAAGCGGATGTAAGCGTCTGGCCGGCCGGATGGCTTCTTATCAAGAAAGTAAAAGGCGTTCTGTTTTGCGATCAGGGGATAGCGTTCAATAATTATACTTATGTCGGGCCCGGAGATCTTAAAAATGGTATAGGCGCGGGTCTAAGGCTACATACTTTTATCTGGCAGAGTTTCCCTGTGATTCTACGGTT
Source organism: Candidatus Firestonebacteria bacterium RIFOXYA2_FULL_40_8 (assembly GCA_001778355.1). Classification (GTDB taxonomy): domain Bacteria; phylum Oederibacteriota; class D2-FULL-39-29; order D2-FULL-39-29; family D2-FULL-39-29; genus D2-FULL-39-29. The sequence continues at coordinate 4,999 of MFGS01000139.1, read as the reverse complement.
TGATGCCGCTTTAAGAACAGACGGAGGCGGTAACGCCAGACCGGTGTATTATCTGGGACTGGGAAACGTGTTTTAGAGCAAGGACAGCAAGTAAAGCAGGGAAAGCAAAGAAAGTGGAAAAAGTGAAGAAAAATAAGGTGCGAAGTTGAGCAAAGGTATAGTTATTAGACCATAAACCCTTTGCTAAATCCGCCTAGGCGGATGCGATAAAGATTTAGGTGCCGATGTGGGCGGATTCAGAAGAAGATTGGATGATTAAAAGTTTTACGCTAAGGAGTGTTTATATGTTTTTAATCAGCGGAATCGTTTTGCGTTTATCAGCGGAATCCTTTTCATGAGGATTGGTTTATTTGGCGGGACGTTTGATCCTGTTCATCTCGGGCATTTGATTGCCGCTGAGGACATAATGAAAACTTGCAAGCTGGACAGGGTTGTATTTATTCCGTCCGCGCGGCCGCCGCATAAAAATGAGAAGAGTCTGACTTCGGTAAAAGACAGGTATAACATGGTAAAGCTGGCGATAAAGCCGTTTACGGGCTTTGAACTTTCTGATTACGAACTTAAAAAAACCGGAAAATCTTTTACGATAGATACGGTGCGGTATTTTATTTCAAAATATCCCAAAACTGACAAACTTTATTTTATTGTGGGGGCGGATATTGTGGAACAGCTTTCCACCTGGAAATCATGGAAGGAACTTATTAAAGAAATACATTTTTTAATCATGACGAGGCCGGGATTTAAAGTTGACAAAAAAGCATGTAAAATAGGGACACATGTGGAAATAAGAAATATAGATGTTTCATCAAGCGAAATTAGACATATGATAAAAAAAGGACTTCCTCCGACATTTATGGTGCCGGAAACGGTGGAAAAATATATATATGAAAAGCATCTTTACAGAAACTGAAATAAAAGAGTTCATAAAAGCCAACTTAAAGCCCGAGAAATACAGGCATACTCTGGGTGTTATGGCTTTTGCGGAAGAACTGGCAAAGAAAAACGGTGTTTCCGCCGGGAAAACCCGGTTGGCGGCTCTTTTGCATGACTGCGGTAAGGAAATTGGCAGGCATAAAAAATATATGAAATATGTTAAATTTGACAGCTTTGAGAAGAAAATAAAACCCGTTTGGCATAATAAATTGGGGGAGGTTATCGCCAGAAAGTATTTTAAAGTAAAAGATAAGCAGGTGTTGAGTGCGATCCGGAAACATAGCACTGCCGATAAAAACATGAATCCGCTGGATAAAATAATATATTTAGCGGATATTGCGGAAAGAAACAGGAAATATAAAGACGCAGTGATGATACGAAAAGCCGCGTTAAGAGATCTAAACGAAGGGTTTATCCTCGCGCTGGCAAAGAAGATAGAGTATGTTCTTATCAAGAAGAAGATTCTTCATCCGAAATCCATAGAGGCCTGGAATAATTACGTAAAATGAAAAAAGGTATAAGGTTAGCCGTCATAATTCTTCTAATAGCCGTTCTTGGGACCGGTATATACTTTTACAATAACCGTCTTGAACAGGATGTGAATATTTTGCTTATGGGTGTCGATTCATCGGATCCGTATACCCATCATGCGGACACTATGATAGTGGTCCATTTTGCAGTGAAGGCTAAAAAAGTCACGTTCGTTTCGATACCCAGAGATACCAAAGTTATTTACCGCGGTAAAGCCAGAAAGATAAATTCAGTTTATGTCTTGAATTATAATGAAGGGAAATATGCAAAAGCTAATACCGAAATGCTCAAGGTTGCTGAAGCAGTCCTGAAAGAAAAAGTAAGATATTACGCGCAGGTGGATTATGACGGGGTTAAGAATATCGTAGATTATTTCGGGGGCGTCAGGGTAAATATCGAAAATAAAATGTACTACGTAGACAATGCCGACGGGCTTCTTATTGATTTTAAGCCCGGCCCTCAGACCTTAAACGGCTCCGATGCTGTAAAATTCCTCCGTTTTAGAAAGGATATAAAAGCGGATGTCGGCAGGATGGAGCGCCAGCAAAAATTCATGTTCACACTGGCGTCAACCATCATGGAAAAACTGGAAGCCAAAAATATCCTCGGGATTTATTCCGCGGTATCCAAAAGCTTGAATACGAATTTTCCTCCGGATAGAGCCGCTTATCTTTACAAGGTTTTTAAGGATTACGACCTGCATAACAGTTCCAAAGTTATCCTTCCCGGAGAAGGAGTTTACGAAGGTAAGATCGCTTACTGGAAGCCGGATTCCAGAAAAATAAAAGAAATATTCAAGTAAGAAATATTTACTTATTTGTCACATTGAAGAATACTAGTTGAAGGATTTCTGTTTTTAAGGAGGAGAAATGAAAGAAGGTTTCATAAAAAAAGCTGCAAGAGAACTCTCGGAAAGTTTGAAGGTTATTTACTTTGCCATGAAGCACCCGAGGACCCCTTGGTACGCCAAGTTTCTCGGCGCCCTGGTAGTTTTGTACGCGCTTAGCCCGATAGACCTTATCCCGGATTTTATCCCCGTTATCGGTTTTCTTGATGATCTGATAATAGTCCCCGTAGGACTGTATCTGGTTCTTCTCATGATCCCCAAAGACGTAATAGCCGAAATTAAACAAAAAGTAAGCAAAACCCCTCTAAAATTAGAGCCCCATCCTTTCGGCGGAGTACTAATAGTTTCCATCTGGCTGATTCTTCTAATGTTATTAATAAATTGGATGTTCTGGTGATTAACGGTTTGTAAAAGTCCGATATTGAACTATATTGACGTGCTATTCTTTACCGTGAGAGGTGAATATGAACTTATCTGTAGTTACATCAAAAGGACGTGTCGTAATTCCTTTAAAAATGCGACAGCATTTAAATATAACGAAAGGGACAAAGATATCCATAGAAGAAAGGGTCGATGGATTGATTGTTACCCCGATAAATTCCAAATACTTTGAAAAATTTGCCGGTATATTGCCCGGCAGAGGGAAAGCTATTAAATCCCTGCTCAAAGATAGGCAAATTGATAAAAGGTGACAAAGAATATGAATGTTTGAAGAATTATGTAAAGATTGTCTGAAAATGTAGATTCGAGGGAGAAGATGAAAAACATAATATTAGCATTCCTGGTTGTAAGTCTTATTTTTGACTATGCTTTTTCGGAGATAATAAGAAAAACGACTGAGGAATATAATAATGGAGATACAAAAGAAATTACTTATTATGATGGTAAAAAAGAAGTAGCAAAAGAAGTGTTTGATGAAAAAGGAAATATAAGCAAAACAGGATATATTCCGGATGGGGTAGTTAAAGAATATTATAAAAGTGGACGCTTGCGGTCTGAAAGAAGTTACAAAAACAACAGTCGGGAAGGACTTACTTTACATTATGGCTTTGAGGGGATGTTAGAAACGGAACAATACTATAAAAATGATAAGAGAGAGGGGGTTGGTCGGACATTCTATGGTAGCGGAAAAGTGAGGCGATTGTATAATTGTAAAAATAATATAGAGGAAGGAATCAGTAAGAATTTCTTTGAAAGTGGGGTTTTGAGTAGAGAGGATATTTACAATAATGGCAAGATTAATGGAATAAGCAAGTTTTACTTTAGAAACGGCAAATTAGAAGAAGAAGCTTCTTTTAAGAATGGAGAAAAGGATGGGTTAAATAAAGTATATTATAGGTCTGGGGCGTTGGAAAAAAAGTGCTTTTACAAGGAGGACAAGCTAGAAGGAGTAAGCGAGATATTTTTCGAGGAAGGGAGAATTAAATCGTTTCTGCAATATTTAAATGGCAATAATAACGGACTTGAAAAACATTTTTACAAGAACGGGAAATTAAGAGAAGAAATATTTCATGCAGACGGTAAAATGTTATATTTGAAAGAGTATAAAGAAGACGGAAGATTAATCAGAGATGAAAAATACGGCGGAGATTATAATTTTGTTAAAAGTGCACTGATCCGTTTACTGTTTGGTATTCCGGTATTAATGTTTTTATCAGTACTGTTCTTGGGCTTTTATAGCCGTGCTAAAAGATGGTTGTTTGAATAGAAACTAAAAACTGAAAAGTGCAGTAAAAATTAAGCTTTTATATGCGTGTTCATTGCGTTTGTAAATATTGATTTGAGGTGGTATAATCAAAAAATGAAGAATAAATATATTAAATGGTTATATAAAGAGCTTCCTTTGCTTATAAAGAAGGGAGTTCTTACTAGTGAGACGGCTAAACGTCTGGAAAAACACTATGGCCCTGTCGAGAAAAAAGGAAACAAGAATTCCCTTCTGATAGTTTTTGGAACTCTGGGTGCGTTATTAATTGGCGGCGGCATCATGTTGATATTTGCTCATAACTGGGATAACCTATCACGGGCAACAAAAACGATGCTGTCATTTTTACCCCTTATAATTGCGCAGATTTTATTAGTTTGGGTTGCGATAAAGAAAGAAAATTCTATTTACTGGAAGGAAGGTGCTGCCGTATTTTTAGCTATGGCTATAGGCGGTACCATTTCATTGGTAAGTCAGGTTTATCATATTGGCGGTGATTTTGGCAAGTTCGCTCTGACCTGGGCGTTCCTTTTGGTACCTGTTTCATATCTTTTAAATACAACATTCCCTGTTATCGGCTACCTGATTTTGATAACTTCTTGGGCTGGATATGCCAGAGCGGAAGGGCTGGAAACATATTACTACTGGCCGTTACTGGCAGTTGTTTTTCCGTATTATTACAGGGAATATAAAAAGAACAAGAATGGAAATATAATAAATATTTTTAACTGGGTCAGTGTTATCTGCCTTGCCGTAGCTGTGGTGTGGTATTTAATGAAGACATCCCGGGATTTTGGTTGTTGACCTACTCTGCTTTCTTTGTATTTATATATCTGCTTGGTTCAAAATTACTTGAAAGTGCAAAACCCGGAGCAAAACATGTTTTTTTCAGTATTGGTTTACTGGGCATCGTCTGTATGTCCTATATTTTGAATTATAATTACATTTGGGGTGATGAAATTAGGACCTATGGGTTAAATTAT
>MFGS01000138.1:7694-14067 GCA_001778355.1 Candidatus Firestonebacteria bacterium RIFOXYA2_FULL_40_8 | reverse complement strand
TTTCTTTCAAGCTCAAGTTCTTTACGCGCAATAGCCGCCTCACGTTCTTTGATTTTCATCTCGTTAACGCTAGCGTCGTATGCCGCGGCTAGTTCTTCTGGCGTTTTGTACTTTCCACCCTTCGACCATGCCGGTGGAGATGCCGGAACCTGCGGTGCGGCGTTTTCTTCGTTCCCCTTGACATCGGTGCCGTCAGCAGCGTTGCCGCTTGTCGCGGTGGCTTCTGGCGCAGTAGGATTTGAGAGGTCTTCATTTTTTGGCATTTTTTTCTACTCCTATTTTTTTAAGTGTGCCGTTTACACGGGTAGCACTTTTAATACTCGTTACGTTTTTGCCATCACCTCATTTCAGGTACTTATTTTCCAACATTATTAAAATATTTCTTTGCCCTCTAATCTCGCCCTTTAATTGCTCATCTTCCATGTCGGCAGAGTTTATAAGGTTTTCTATATTAGATTTTTCAATAGCGTCTAAATCGCGCATAACTATTTTCCATGCCCTGCTTTGCAACATGTTGCGTACTGTCTCTTTTTCTTCCAGTTCAGCTATTCTTTTTTCATCTTCCATTTATTTCCTCAAAAAATAAAAAGCCACTATTATGACGTGTCGGTGTTATTCACACCACCGAGGTTTCACCCTCTCCGTCGTAATAGCGGCTCCCGTTGTTCAGATTGCCTGACTATTTATTTATTCAGTTTTCAATAATCTTTTTATCGTTTGACTCCGCCGGCTTGTTTACCCTTAACGTTATTTCGGCATATACTGCGCCCGTCCCGTCGCTATTTATAATTATTTTCCCATGAATCTTATCTTCATCTATATATTTTTTTATTATGGGTATTAGCCATTCATGTTTCATATCTTCTTAACCAAAACTCGCGAGGGTTTTACCCCTTTCTTTTTACAGGATTTTAAATACCGGCGTTCCTTCCAGTTAGGCGCACCAATCGTAACAACGTATTCATGCGCTTTTTTATTGAATCCACCTCGTCTATATTTTAGTCGCGATACTCTTATGCGCAATGTTGCATTTGATGAATTGACGCAAAATAATGTTACGGTTTGGGTATAGTCATCGAATAAATCGAATGCAGCAATCAAATCTTTTCTATTTAACATTTTTACCGCCATCCTTTAAATGTTTTCCCCACGAATTGCCTACAATCTTAACATTGTCAATTTCAATGTCGGCATTATATTCTTTAGGGTTTTCGTAATCTTTATTAAGCCCACGTACACTATAGCTCACTAGCATTTTGCCTCTACCGTCTAATTTCATTTTCTTAACTTGCGGCACATTACTAGAGCGCACCCGCATACTTTGTTTTAGCCGCGGCGGGGTAACGGCGAGCAAGCTTTCTTTTTTAAATTTCTTTTTCATTGCGGTATTTCTCCCTTATTACCTTCAACACCTGATTGTTGCTGTTCTCCACCTTCAACGCCACCGGCACCGTGCTGTGAACGGAATTTCTGCAACATACTCGGCCACTCTTCTTCCGGTACCCCTGAATTGGCAAGCTCCTGCATGAATGCACTCTCTTGTGTGCTTTGCTGCTCGCCTAATATTTTTTCCTGCAACCCCATTAACGCCTGTTCTTTTGCCGCTAATTCCTGCCCCTTAGCCATCACCATCTTTAAAGCCTGCACCTCACGCGGCTCCCGAATTATCGTCTTAGCTAATCTTGGAGCCATAGTCTCAATTATATTCTTCTTAATTTCAAATGTGTTTATTTCGCCCGAATTATCTTGTCCGAATGCTTGCAGTAAAAACATTGCTACCTGTTTTTCGGCATCCAGCATTATATCAACAACACCGTTAAGCACGCCGATATTAAACTCATCCATGTATTCCAAATCTTCGCGTTTCAAAACATCGGATTCATGTCCGGCATTTTCGTCGCCAGCTTCACCATTTTTAGTATACGCATACCTGATACCGTCCGCCGGCATAAATTCGTATAGACACATAATTGTTTGCTTGACAGCTTCCACAAGAGCTTCCTGAAAATTTTGCATTGGACGGTTTAAACTTACTGCATTTTGCTTAAGGAGCGTAACCAATCCACGGTATGTCTGTTTATTGCTGTCTGCACTTTCGCGACCCGCCATAGTGTCGTTAACTAAACTTTTGCGCTCAAATAAAGACAGTACAGTTTGCTGTTGATACGACATATCGTTAATGCGATTATTGATTGTCCAAACTTTAAGCGCGTCATGCGATTTTACGGGGATGAAAAGGCCGGGCTTAACTTTAATTTTGTCAACAACAAATCCAGGGCTTTCCAACGCCGTCCCGCAAAAAGTATTAGTAAGTGTATTGTTGTCAATAATTTGATTCTGCAATGTGTCGAATTCGTCGGACAAATTAGCCAGCCTCGCCGGATTAGATTGCCCTGGTATTCTGCCGGCGATAGTATAAAAAGGCGCACTCACATAGGGAATTCTGCCATCAAAAAACGGGTTGTAGTCAATATAAAAAAGCCTGAAAGTATCCTTTTCTAAAACCAACTCTATTTTCTCATCATTGCCATCATCGTTAAAATCATAATAGGCGTATATTCTGTAAAATGTTTTCTTACTCGTCTTAGTGTCGCTAAAACCCTGATAGTCATTTTTGTCTTCTTCCTCTGTGTTATTTGCTTTTTCATTATCTGGCAAAATATTAGTCTTGTCTTTGTCCGGCAATATACTGTCAGAGTCAATCCATTTTTGCTCTTTAATTTTTTTTCTTATTTCCGAATTGCTTAAATCGAATTCACACCAAAAGAAATTGCACTTTTCGACACTGGCGGCGTTCCTGTCCCAGCCAACTTTTACTGTGGGTATATTTTGCCATACCGCACCTAGATAATCGGTGCTTGTTTTTTCTTCTCTTTCGTATTCCCCATCCTGGCCAGATATATACTGGTAAGCTCTTTTGATTGTGTCAACTATTTTTACATTGGACTTATATCTTTTATATTTCTTTTTCATTCCGTCGGTATACGGTATAACTCCTAAAAACATTTGACCTTCGACAATCCAGTACTGGAAAGCGTCAAGTAATACTTTTTTCATCCCACTTTTTTGAACCCAGTAATTATTGAAAAAAGATTCAACTTTTTTTGCGGCTATGTAAGCGGCTGTAGATGTTCCGGCAGTTATGCCTACGGGTTTAAGTGTGTTTAGTGCGCCCGCAAATTGCGCCTCTAAAAGCGTGTCCGCTGTCTCTATCAACCCACTTTGGAAATCGGCACTGCCTACCCAGGGGAACGATTTATCTTTTTTGCACGAGTATTTATTCAGGTGGCGCTGCCAGTACTCTTGAATATTTTCGTGCATATCTCTACGCGCATCCAGTTCAGTTGTGATTAGCGCGCTAAAGTATGCTATCAATTTCTTCTTTTTATCGTCGTCAAGTTTTATCATTTTTCGCCTTATTACTTTTTCTTTTGTGCCTCGGCTACAGTCTTTTCTACTACCCTGACCTTAGGTTTTACTTCTATTTTTTCCATTATCGTTTTGCCCGTGCTATCCTTCCCCACTATAACCCAATTTTTTGCCAGTAACCCACGCACAAAAGCTTGCCCGTCAACTGTTCTTTTTTCGCCCATTATTAGTTACACTCCTTACACAATAAATTTTCTATCGTGATTATTTTATAGTCTTTACCATTTAGCTCAACATCCAGCCCGCTATATGCGTCAAAAAAAACTTTATCGCCTGCCCCTAAATTATTTTCTTCAAGTATTTTTTTTTCAACTCCATCGCCCACTTGTGCTACCCATCCACTGCGCGCAAAACGTTTGTACTTTTCTGCCTTAAGAATTATACTGTTATTGTATGTATTACTATCCTGCTCGCACTCAACTAAAAATCTTGCGCCCTTAACGGAAAATCCGGCAACATCAATTTTGGCCTCGCTCTTTTTTAAATTACTCATTTTATGACTCCCAATATATCTACAGTGTTGAGGCAAAAATATATTTTGCCGTTATGCTCTATCTTTGAGAAATCATACATAGGCAACAACACTTTTTCGCCTCGTGCGTAAATATCGGACTCGTAAATTATTGCCATATCGCTATAGTCATCCTGCACGGACGTGCTAGGCAATATCAGCCCGCTCGCGGTTTTTTCTTCCTCGTTTCTTATTGGCTCAACAATCGTTTTCCCGACAATGGGTTTTAGTTCCATTTTTTTCAGTACCCTGTTTTGCTCGCCTCAATTTGATTCAGTCTTTGATTATATCTTTCCAGTGCCTCGTTGCCAGTTTTCCCCTTACGCTCCTCGACGCTCTCGCTCATCTCTACAAGTTTCCACGCGATTGCTAACGCCATCACGTGGTCGTCGTGTGAATTTTTTTCCGCTTGTGCTTTCCACGCCGTCGAAGTGCGAATATTTACAAAACTCAATAACTCGCCAACTGTAACTCTGTCATATAGCCGTAGCAATTTATTGTCTATCGCGTCTTTCAGCGACTCCAGCATCGCCGGACGGGTTGCGCTGTTTGTATCCCAGCCTAATTTATTGCTTACGCTAATCGTGCCATCGTCCAAATCTTTTTCGGCTCGCCGGAAAATCTCAAATTTATCCAGCCGGTTAAGTGCAGCTAATCTATCCATCTCAAAAACGCCGCCATTGTTACGCTCATATGCTACCAGGGGGCGCACTCCCGTAGACTCATATAGTTGTTCTAGCACCGGATATATTTGTGTTGTCATCTCGGTCGCCGACGATTTACTGCTCCACACTAACGGCACATCCAGCCAATTTTTGCTCGCGAATTGCGCCACTGAATAATCACCACAACCCATCGAACAATCGCAACCCACAACAAAAAACTCACCTTTTTTAATTTTCCTAAATTGCTTCAACATTTTTTGTCTCACTCAAATAATATTCTAAACTTTCAGTTTTGAAATATGGGTCGCCGCTTGTGATAAAAGCCTCTGCCTCTGACTCGGGATACTCCTGCCTAAACAACCGCCCTAGCTCTTTTTTCTTTTTAGCTAGAAACTCTACTGGATAAAATTGAGAGGCTGAGTAAAAAATCTTGTTGAACCCATTATCCTCATCCCTAAATTTTTTATACGAGTTATATCCGTTAGCCGTAGTCTCATATATTTTGCGCCCACCGTCTACAACCGCCTGCCCCGCTCCTGCCGTTATTTTTTCGATGTTGCTAAAAAACGCCAGCTCTGAGCAGTGCAAATTTGTTATCGTTTTACTGCGCCCAAATTCTGCGTTTTTCGCCGTGCCGATGACAAAACGCGAATCCATGAAATTATTGTACATCTCAAAACGCGAATCGTACTTGAGCGGGATTTTGATTTTGTTCTTTTCCTCGTACGACGACAAAAACATTTTTACTCTATCCAGCAACCCCGTTGCGTTTTCCTCGATGTCGGCAACTATCACGCTATAGCTATGTTCCTTCAGCAAAAAATCTGCTGTAAAAATAGCGTTTATCAAAGAGCTGAAACCTTCCTGTCTCGCTTTCAAAATATCGTCGGTACCGGTGTAATCCTCTAACAAATATTTGCGCTGTATCGCGTTAAGGATAAAATCAACGAGTACACCCTGCTTGTTAACAATCTTAAAATTATCCTCAATGAACTGCCTGTAATTGTCATTTTTTAGCATAACAACTTTTTACTGCTTATATCCCGTACTTGTCTTTTTCTTTTTTGAAATGCTCAAATGTTTTTACGTTTATGTCTTGCTCCGTTTTATCGCGCATGTCCGTGATATTTTTAGCGATGAAAATAAAACTTGCGGGCGGACATAAACCGCTAGCTCCTACCTCGATAAGCCACTGCTTTTGCTCCTGCTTGGCTGCGTTGTATGCGGCGGAAAACTCGGGATATACTTTCGCCCACACTACGATTGTATCCTCGTTAACCCCGATTTTTTTAGCAAAATTATAAAATGTCGGTAACTGGGCAGGTATCTTTTTACTGTGGGTTGAATCACCTTGCGACCCGCATGAGCTACTATCGTCTATCAGCTGCCAGCGTGGTGCATCGGCAAAAAAAGTAACTATATCGGCGCAGTACTTGCTGTTGTACTTGCTCGGTGCGCCAGTACCGTTTTTCCCATTTTCTTTTTTCGTTTTGTAGTTATATTTTCTGGCCATAATTTTTTAGTACGCTAATATATTATACTAGATTGTGAAAACTTTCACAATGTTTAAAATCCACGCACCATATCCATATATATGTAGCGGCTATGGCTGGCAGCGGTTGACGCGGTATTATAGTGCGGGGACGTGTCGCACTCGTAGCCCGTGCATGGGGCTACAGTGTATATATATGTCCTGGCCGCTATCTATGCGGCTGGCGGTTGCTGGTAGCGGAGCCGCCCTGCTTTGCCTATCGGCTGCCTGTTACCA
>MFGS01000138.1:910-7575 GCA_001778355.1 Candidatus Firestonebacteria bacterium RIFOXYA2_FULL_40_8 | reverse complement strand
CTCCGACGTGGAATCGCACATGGTGCGACGAATGTTGCCAACCAATAAATCCGGCAGATTTTGTAATTAAAAAAAAATGTATCCATTGCGGCGCTGTCTTTGACGATAACGCCAACAAAAAATACTGCTCCGCTAAATGCTATTTGGCTCACCGCAAAACCATTGTTGAAAATAATGGATACCCCGACCATTATTTATTTAAAAAAAACAGAATTGCAAAACTATCAAATGCAAGTTTCGTCTGCGAAATTTGCAATTTAAATAAAGCCACCGTAGTACACCACATAGATAAATCAAAAACAAATCATGCTCTCGAAAATCTAATGGCCATATGCACGGGCTGCCATGCACAGGTGCATATAAACCAGTGGGGGCGCCCTCGGAAATATCCAAAATCATTAAACGATATGCAGAAAAATACCGGATTATCAATGCCAACGTTAATAAAATATTACAAAAATAAAAATAGCGTTACGGCACGAGTAAAAAACAAAATTGAAATATTTTTAAAAGGCACTTGACTTTTTTAAAATTATGTGCTATACTATTAGTGTAGTAAGAGAGTTTGGCGGCTAAACTCCAAAACCGCGCCGGGTGCAGACGGAGGCAATATGGACAAGCGATACGCAGTGCTTAGGGACGCAGAGTATTATGGTGGGGATGTGCAACATCCCCAGGGTTGGGAGATAACTGTGGCAATCTTATCAGACGAGGAGGGAGAGACTATCTGTATCGGTACACTTGATGAGTGCAGCGATTGGATGGGGACGCTCGACGACGAGCGGCATGAGTTATCCCACGGCATGGCCGGATACCATTACCGTATCGCAGAGGTGCTCGATGATAACGCTGAGTACAACCACTGGACGGATGCCTATGTATCATGGGACGGTTGCCCCGAGGGAGACGACCAGGAGACAAACTGCGCCTGGGCTGAGGACGAGGCATATAATAATGATGGTATACTATACATAGCTAACCCGACTAGCTCATACGGCATCATCGTCGACCTATCTACGGAGATATAATCGACGGCGTGCAGGCCGCAAACTTTCAACCCCGCCTCTCTGCACAGGGGCGGGGATAAAATAAAGGAGGGAAAATATGAAAACTTATAGCGTTGAGGAAAAAATTAAAGCTGGCGCGTGGGTGCAGTCGCACCGGGGTTATGAAGGCGAAAAAATATATAAAATCCATTACATAAAATTTGGGACGGAGTATAGCACAGGCCAATATTTCACAAAAAAATCGGCAACCGCAGAGTTAAAAAAATACAGCAAACCTTAATAGTCCTCCCCGATGTTTGGGCATTAACTCTCCGCCCAGTACCGCCATGCCGTCCGCTCACTCAGAATAAATATGTGCCGCAGCACTCTGCACACTACGCTCGCGCCATAACCATGCAGTCGCGCCCGACTCAACGTAAGGAAAGCTAAAGTTGTGGGCTTTGTTATTTATGTTTTCCTGGCGACGGGAAAACATCCGTGATTTTTGCCGCCGCCCTATAATATTTCGCCGTTCGCTCACTCACTGAAAAAACGTGTGCGATAGTACGCACGGCAACCATAGCACTGGCGCCAGCTAGTACCGCCCTGCGGAAAAGCTCAATCGCCGCCAGTCGGCGCAATCGCGCCGTAGGAAAATAGTACCTCAACGTTATCATTTTTACGCGCTCATCCGTGTGCGCTATAGCTGGATACTCCGCCATAAACTCATCCAGTCGCGCCAATCTAATACCATCCGTAATACTCGCAACGTACTCCCGCAATGATAATTTCCTAGCTGTCAATTTCTTGCTCCTTTTTCGCGCGCCATAACCATGCAGTCGCGCGTATTTAGATGGTAATAATTTTCTATTTCTCTCCATGTTCGTCGAAGGGGCAGATTTTCATTTTGTCGGTTTGATTCGGTATTTTTTTGTATCGCGCCGTATAATTCCGCGTGTACGTGTGCAGCTCGCATATAATTTTTTGAGTTAACGGGTTGCGCGTTGCGAATTCGCAGGGTTTTTCTTTTAATTTGCAAATATTTTGGGGCTTAAATCTTGCGCCGAACATTTTTACTCCTGTAGTTTTAATTATTCTTACTCTCATGCTCCATATTGGTAACGCCAATCTCATCAAGCATATTATCAACGGCGCTCATGGCCTCTCTGTGAAATATGCGAAGTCGACCTGTTTTACCGCAATATTCAGCTCGCCACGTGAAGGGTTCATTGATTGTTATAATCCCCTTCTGCTTCAAATCAATGAATAGTTCCGCCACCCGAACGCGAATTTTGTCTTCAAACTCATCATCAGATATATTTGTATTTTTCCTGAATAGCTTTTTGATAAAGTTCATATTCCCTTCTCCTCTGTATTATTTGCTCTTCAATTATTTTAAACATTTCCCGTTTAGCTTCCATAAAATATATCTCGTTCAAAATCATTCCGCTCCTTTCTATAACATCTTTTATCTCATTAAAAATTTTGTCTACTTGTTTTTCGCATTTTTTTAATCTAAAATCGCGTAAATAAATCTAAACACTTCTTTTTTTAACTCAACCGCTTACAAACATTTTCTAGCATTTCTATTTTTTTGTTAATTTTGTCTATCTCTTCAAAAAAATAGGTGGTTTTATACGCGCTGTGAAATTTAGCGTCCAGAACTTCAATATCCTTATAATAAATTTTCTCCCGAAGCCTGATTACTTCATCTTCTAAATATTTTATTCTACGGCCGAAACTAAACATTTCTTTTCTCCTTTGTGATTTTTTTACAATCTATATTTATTTTTCAATTTCGTTTGCCATATTACCAACCACCAAAATCATCCTACCCCCGCATTGGCAATATCCGCCACTGGCAAAACATGAGCGTATCTCGCGCCCGCACTTTTCGCATTTCAGTGTATTTTCTTTTTGTGATTTTGTTTTCATTATTATTTTTCCTTTCTAGCTAAAAATACAAAAACCCTTATTATTGCAATCAACCCTAGTTTTGCATTTCCCTGCCGCAACCTCTTCAAATTTGCATTCTCTGGTGTAAAGCGTGTCCCCGTAATATTGAGTATCTTTGCCGTCCCACCGGCGCAAAGAATCGTCGCCAGAATCGCATATGCAGCCAAACGCCCGTGTTTGCTTACCTGCGCGCATAAGCACTACGCCGTGGTAACAAAAAGTACAACTAGGACGCTCCCTGTTTTTGTCGCCACAAACGTTTTGTATGGCCGATAAAATAGTCGAAAATTTTATCTGGATTAGGTGGTCATCAACCAGTGAGTTTATGCCCTCAATTATTTTCGGCACAGGGTATGAGCATGACTGCAACTCCTCGACAAGAGTAATTTTCTTCCCTTCCGGTAGCGGTTTGTCTTGCAACGCAAATAACCGCTCCAGCGCCTTGCCTACTTGCTTTTCCTGTTCAGGCGTCCAGTACCGCGTTAGAGTGTTCACGTTCTTTTTTTCTCCTTTCAAGCTCCGCTAAAAAATGAGCCGATTTCCGCTCTTCTTCCGTTTTCGTTATGCAAATACTGTTCCAGTGCCGGCTCAAATGCTCGACGGTAAAATCAGCCCAACCATTCTTCGTAAACCACGCGCCACACGATTCACACAAATTAGCAAGTAAAACAATCTTCATCATCACCGCGCCGGCGTCGAATTTTTTCAGCAAACCGGCAACGATAACGTAGTGATGTTTGTCCAGCTTGCACGGCTGCCCCGTCTTCTGCTCGTAAAGTTCTCGCCATCGCTCTAAAATTTCCGCTTGTGGCGTTACTGGAGCCTTTTTCTCTTTTACAGCAACGTCCAACGTCCCCGTGGGGACAGATACCGACGCAACGGCAGAAACGGCGGATGTGCTTGGCGAGTTTTCGACCGGAGCCACTTTTTCTTCATCTTTCACAACCCCGCTCAAACCACCACTGCATGGCGCGGACGTTTGCGCCACCGCTTGCGGTATGTCGTTAACTTCTTTTGTATTATTTTCTTTTCTTTTATTTACTTTACTTTTATTTACTTTTATAGTATTACAATTGTATTTCATTTGTAATACATTTGTATCTTTAATTTTGCGTTCATTTTTCCACCTATTGCTTATCGCCGCCTTTCTCTTGTTTGATATACTTTTACGCTCTTTTAATCGCTTCAAAATACTTTTTGAAAATATTTTTTCACCATCTCGTTCAAATAATTTGAAATCTTTTACTATTTTCCCAAGTTTTAAGCAGTCCATATTTAAAGCAAACGCGGTACTTGTTATGTGTTCTTCATCCAGGTACCCGCCCACTTCATAAATATATTCTACGAGGCTCCAATACATACCTACCCCTTCGTAGCCCATATCCATTTGCAGCTTCGCCAATTTAGGGTCATTTCTGGCGCCATAGTCATGCGGAAAGTATTCAGCCATTTGCAAGCTCCTTTAAAATCAAGCAAAAAGTGTCAAAAATAATTTTAAAAAAAACGCCGAAACCACACATACGATAATAGTAAGTAGGGCAGTACCAACAAACAATCCACAACCTTCCGCGAAATCACGATTTATTGGCGTAAGCGCATCCCAAAAACCTCTAAAAAAACTCATAAACATTTCTTTCATTTTTTTCTCCTTTTTAAAACGTAACGCTTGCCGTCAAAACAGCAGCCGCAAGCCAATAAACAAAATGCCTAAAATCGCCGTAATAGTAATAAACAATAGCGGTGTATAAATCTAACGCGATTAAAACTAACGGGGAAATCTTTGGGCTAATCATAAAAAAGTATCCTTAATGCAGTGCGGCGAACACCACAGCCGCTCCTTTTTTCTATTGTCGTTATCCGACGAGGAATATCCACGTGTTGCCGTCCATCCTATTTTTCCCCAACCATATTTTTCAAGCTCATTATGTTCACCTTCATAGCCCGCAATTACAATCCTGTATGTTTCTTTATCGCCGCGGGGAATCGCCCATTTGCGGACATCGTGCGCAACATCAGTTGATTCTACGTGATAAATACTATTGTCCCGACCGGCTTTATCAGAGTATGGCGGGTCAAAAAATATTCCACATATGCCAATACCATCTTGCCAATCCCCGCCACAAACTCGGCTCCAATCTCCGCACACAACACGGACATAACGCAACCTAGTTTGGAGCTTTTTTAAATAGTCATAAATATTAACGTGTGTGTTTATCCCTTTTCCACCATCTAAGATATGGGGAATTTGACATTTAGCATGTATGTTCTTGCCGCCATGTGCAATATGGGGACGTTTGCACGACATATAAGCCAAAGAATGTACCCCAAGGCCTTTTGAGGAAATTTTAGGAATGGCGTTAGGTCTAGTTAGTCCGCTGCCAATCCAGCAACTGGCAGCCCAAATCCAATAGCCAGCTAAAACGGGATCGCACCACTTTTCATCTTTGATGAGATTCTCTAGTAAATATTCTTCGTTTTTTAGAAGAGCCTGCCGACGAGCCATTAAATCCGCATGATTCACCGGCCAATCACACCATCTAGCTGTTTCATCCGGCATAAATATCAAGCTCCGCCAAACATTGCAAACAAACCCGTCCTTGTCGTTTACTGTTTCCGTATGTGTGCCTGGTATATAGTTAGGTCTCGCTAAAAGTACTGCGCCACTACCGAAAAATGGTTCAATATAATGTTTAACGTTTCCCAGTTTTTTCCAAATTGTATGCGCTATCCTAGATTTTCCGCCAAAATACGGGAAGGGGGCTTTTAATTTCATAATTATTATTTTTTGTTGTTTTGTTTTTTGTTCCATCCCAAAATACATGTATACAAATCATCTATCGTTTTCAGCGGCACGTTTTCGTTTCGGATTGTAACGCTTCCATTATTATATTTTTTGCCGGCGTCTAGCTCATATATCCAATAATCAATCCAGCTATGCTCCCCAGTATCATTCATCAATTCTTTAATCAAGTTAACAATAATAATTTCATGCCTGTCCAGATTAAAACTTCCCCAGTCTGGAGATAGTTTTTTTAATGCGGCGGACACTTCGTTCTCTGCACTTTTAAGTTCCAATAATTCCGTCATGTACTTTTTGAAATTTTCTCTGGTTATCATTTCTACTCCCTTTCATTTTTTTTCCATCCACCGCTATACTCATTCTTTTTCCATCCATCGCAATACAACCCGTCGCTCTCGGTAGGCACCCCCGTAAATCTACAAATATAAAAAATCGTTCCTTCCCTATCATCGCCGGCAACCTGAGAGTGTTTGCAATTCCAGCACCGTTGTGAAATTTTATTGTTTTTCATTTATTTACCTCACCGTTTGGCATCTCCTTTATATTCAAATCTTCCGGTATTGACTCTTTTCTTGACATTTGCTTAAAAAAGAACGGCACTCCGGCCACATTGCATTGGTCTCTTACGCTCCGCGCCCAACCTGGATTCATGGGGCGCGCTCCACTGCCGGTCTCGCCGCCCATAATTATCCAGTCGAGACCGTTCTCAACTTTCGTCACTTTTGTATTCATGGCACAGCATTTACACTCATATCCATCTGGCTCGTCTCCGCAATCATGGCAAACGAATCGTCCAAGATACCGGACACCACCTTCCGCGAGTGATTGGAACTCCACCTGACCGATTGCCGGCTCATAGCTCACAAATCGCACCGCCGCAGGAGTCTGGAGCAGTAGCGGTATGCGCTCGTTTGCAGTTTTTT
>MFGS01000138.1:0-885 GCA_001778355.1 Candidatus Firestonebacteria bacterium RIFOXYA2_FULL_40_8 | reverse complement strand
TATATTTTTCGGTAACCAACTTTTACCATAAACGTACCCACCCCACGGAACTTCAACTTCTTTTTCTAAAAACTCTTTCATTCTTTTCGGTCTTTTCGTTAACACTAAATACGTATGACGATTTCCTTCGCCCTGCATTACTCTCCAGATTTTCCGGATAAACTCATCCGGCACCGCCTCGTGGAACAGGTCGCCCATAAATTGGACGCCGATACGCGCGGGCTTGCGAAGATGGAGCGGAGCGTCGAGCTCTTTTTGCAAAAGCAGGGGTTTTCCGTTATGATACGCTTCGCCTCTGCGAAACGATAGCAAGGGATTATAAGCCATCCGCTTCGCCACCCTCAAGTGCCAGCATTTTGCGCATCCCGCGCTCACCGGCGTACACCGCATTGCTATCGGATTCCAAGTATGCGTTAAATAACCAATCTTAGTTATTTGCATTTTTATCCTCGCTTTGAGAAACTATAAAACAGTCATTTTTTATATCTTTTTCAACTCTATATGCTCTACTGGTGTTAAAGCCATAGTCGGCAAGCATAATCTTCAAATATGTTTCAGTAAAAAATATCGCTATACTGTTGCCGCTATTTCTTATCACGGAGAAGGGTATTTTTATTTTTTTCATAAGTTAATATTAAACTACAAAGATGATTATAATATTCTGTTTTTTCTTCGATATTTGCTGTTCTTGTCTTCATTTTCTCATTTAGTGCGATAGTCGGGGCGCATATTGCTATCACGATTCTACAAGCATCAGTGAGAGAAAATCCATTTGATACCAACGTAGCGATTTCACGTAAATTGACTTCATTATTTATTTTCTCTTTCATTTCGTCATACCTATTTTCGCTCTGTTGCAAGCACGCCTTTCTTTATATTTTTACG
>MFGS01000137.1:6662-8542 GCA_001778355.1 Candidatus Firestonebacteria bacterium RIFOXYA2_FULL_40_8 | reverse complement strand
AGTTTTTATAATTTTAGCGGTTGGAATTGCCCTTTATGAATTATTGTTAAAACGTTTTGATTTAGGAAAAGTCAGTAAAAAACTGGGTCGGCGTCTTATTTTTAGTTTAGAGATTATTATCGCGGCTGATATTTTGTTGGCTACAGTGGCCACGCATCTGAGTGAAATAATTAGGTTGGGAGGCATTGTTTTGATCCGGGTGGCGCTTGGTTATGGGTTAAGGCACGAAGTTCTGGATAAGGAGACAAAATAGGTCTTGAAATATTTTTTTCTCTAAAGTATACTTCTGCCCACGGGCCCGTAGCTCAGCTGGCTAGAGCGCTTGCATGGCATGCAAGAGGTCACGAGTTCAAATCTCGTCGGGTCCACTAAATGAGGCGTATTTCGCCTCATTATGCAATATGTCATTCTCTATAGGAATAGTTGGCTTACCGAATGTGGGTAAATCCACATTATTTAATGCTTTGACCAGAAGTAAGCAGGCCGACGCTCAGAATTATCCTTTTTGTACTATTGACCCTAATGTGGGTATTGTTGAGGTTCCGGACGAGCGTTTGGAGAAATTGGCCGTGGTTTCACAATCGAAAAAGATCGTACCAACAGTTATTCAATTTGTTGATATTGCCGGGTTAGTCCAGGGGGCATCAGAGGGGGCGGGGTTGGGCAACAAGTTCTTGGCCCATATTCGGGAAGTTGATGCCATTGCCCAGGTGGTGCGTTCTTTTTCTGATTCTAATGTTATTCATGTGGCTAATCGAGTTGATCCTCAAAACGATGCTGAGGTGATTAATATTGAGCTAATTCTAGCGGATTTACAAACTGTTTCTAAACGTTTGGATAATCTGAAGAAAACAGCAAAGGGTAATGTTCCTAAAGATGTTCAAAAACAGTTGGCGCTAATCCAAGAATTAGAATTATGGCTTAAGGATGGGAAACCGGCTCGAGAGAAGACATTTGATGAAGAAGGGTTGGATATGTTGAAAGATTTACATCTTTTGACCATGAAACCGATGTTGTATGTGGTAAATGTAGACGAAGGAAATGCGGGGCCAACAGACTTAAAAGGGGCAGAAAATATTCAAATTTCTGCTAAAATAGAGGCTGAATTGGCTGCTTTGTCTGATATTGAGGCTCGTCAGTATTTAAAGGAATTGGGAATGGAGCAAACTGGACTGGATAAATTAATCACTGCCAGCTATCGTCTTTTAGATTTGGTAACCTATTTTACCTCTGGAGAGCCAGAAACAAGGGCCTGGACAATCAAAAGACATACCAAAGGTCCTGAGGCAGCCGGAGTGATTCACACAGATTTTGTTAAGGGTTATATTAAGGCGGATGTGGCAAATTGGGAGGATTTTGTGGCTAATGGTGGGTGGAGTGGGGTAAGAGAGGCGGGAAAAATTAGATTAGAGGGTAAAGAATATGAAGTTTTGGATGGAGATGTGTGCTATTTTCATATAAATAAGGTATAAAGTATTCCCCAGATTTTTTTTCTAATTTGTATAGACTAATCTATACTTTGTGGATAATAATGGGGATAAATAGGGTTAAATGTGGATAAGTATCCATATTTTTTTATTTGTATACACTTGTTTATACAAATTTTATAGGATGTTTTGAGATTTTTTTGCTAATTTAAGCATAAAAGTGGTAATATTGACATTTATCCACTTTTCTGGTATAATAGAATTGTAAAAAATGTACTTTCAAAAACATGGATTCTACCTCATTAACCATAATGAGGTCTTATCCCTCTTCTACTGCTTCTCTTCGGGCTTACTATTGGTTACTACTAGAAATTGTTCAAAATTACTACTGTTCAGTGGTAATAAAAAACAAAAACAAAAGTATAAAATATGTAGCAACAGAAATAGCGAGCC
>MFGS01000137.1:6357-6631 GCA_001778355.1 Candidatus Firestonebacteria bacterium RIFOXYA2_FULL_40_8 | reverse complement strand
GAAGTATTGGAAGGCTCCACCAAATAGCGGTAGAAGGGTGCCCACCGTCTCCAATGACGGCTGCCGATTTCAGGCGTTCCAAGCGTATAAGTAATTATTCCCTTGGATTGCCTGAAATGGCGCGTCCTGGAGATGTACAAGGCGGCTCGCCAAAGTATAAACCAGGGCGTTAGTCCGCCTTTTTTATTTGTCAGGCTTTGGATCTTGCCAATAATTGCCTTCTGGTTTATAATTGGTTATAATTTAGATGTGAATTGAGTAATAACAATATGCC
>MFGS01000137.1:1294-6341 GCA_001778355.1 Candidatus Firestonebacteria bacterium RIFOXYA2_FULL_40_8 | reverse complement strand
AGTGAGGAGTTTCTGCGGAAGATCCAGAAATTTTTGGAAGAGGAGAAGTTGAGATTGGAAAAAGAACTACGGAAGTTCACAAAGAAAAATCCTCATGTTGAAGATGATTATGACGCCGCTTATCCTGAATATGGTGATAAAGAAGATGAGAATGCCATGGAGGTGGCTCAATATACCACTAATCGCCCTTTAGAGATTGCGTTAGAGAATGAGTTGAGGGATGTAAAGAAAGCTATAGAGAGATTGGAAAAAGGTGCCTATGGAATTTGTAAGTATTGTAAACAGCCGATAGATGAAAAAAGATTGTTAGCACGGCCGACTTCCGGGGCCTGTATCAGTTGTAAGAAAACATTGACTAATGAAATTTAGTTTATGAAAGAAAAAGTCCGCTTGACACTTTACGGCGTCGCGAGCGGACTTTTTTTAATTATTGATCAGGTAATTAAACAGTGGTGTCGACATTCTGGATGGCAATGGCGAGAAGGGGGATTGGGTTTTGGTTATTGGGAAAATACTGGGATTGCTTTTTCTTTGCCATTTCCCAATTGGCTACTTCTGGTTTTAACGCCGATAGTGATTTTGCTGTTGGCCTTTCTTTTATTTCATCAACCTCGATACCCCTGGGCGATTATGCTGGTGATTACTGGCGCTACGTCCAATCTCGTTGATCGTTTCCTCTACTCCATTACTATAGATTACTTGCATTTTTTTACCTCAATATTTAATCTTGCCGACGTTTTGATCATAGGTGGGGGGCTGTTTTTGTTATTTGGTTTGTACCAACCAAAGAAGAAGGAAAGTTAATCTAGGTGGACGAGGTTATCAGGTCGAGAACGGCCGATTGGCATATCAACGGATATATTTTAAGGGGTTGACACGCACACCATTTATTCTGATCTCAAAATGCAAGTGTGAGCCAGTGGAGCGGCCAGTAGAACCCATTGCAGCAATGGTTTTTCCTTGGACAACATCGTCGCCGACTCCGACAAAAAGGCGAGAAGCGTGGCCATAAAGAGACTGAACACCATTTCCATGGTCAATGATGATGTAACAACCATAACCACCATTCCAGCCACATTGGGAACGAATAACCCGTCCAGATTTGGTGGCATAAAGGGGCGTACCTATTGGCCCGGCAATATCCAAGCCGGTGTGGCGCCAACCATAATATTGAGAAATATAACGCACTGACGATGGCCAGAGATAGGTAGATCCAACGGGGGCAGTGATTGAGGGCGGGGCCGAGACGTTGTTAAACTGACTGACTTTTCTAACGGTGGATACAGATTGTGGTTTTGTTCCGTCAGGAATCAAAAGTTCCTCGCCAACAACAATGTCAGTACCACCTTCTTTTAATCGATTGTATTCAATTATTTTGTCTACCTCGGCTTTATAGGTGGTAGCAATTTTACTTATGGTTTCCCCTTTTTTGACTACATGGAGCAACCCTGAAACAGGTAAGATCTTTAGTTTGTCACCAGGGCGGATGTAGGAATTAGTTGTTAGATTGTTGGCCCAGAGAACAGTAAGTAGGCTGATATTGAATTGTTCTGATATCTGTCCAATGGTATCGCCAGGCTGAACAATATATTCGACAACAGAGGAACGCCCAGTTCCGCTAGTACTGGGTAAGGTGGCGCCAGGGATGATTGTGGGCTTGGAAACAGCTGTCCCCCCCAGACTGATGGAGGAGATATCTTGATTAGTAATTAGCACGGGATTAGATCCGATTTGGCCAGTTTGTAGACTAACCGCCCCGGCATTCCAAGACTGGGTTTGTTTAGGAACAATGGTTGTAAAATCAATATTGATTTCTTCTAAAGAAAAGTCTTGGTCGCCAGGGCCGAGAAGTTGATAAAGAATAGTTTGGCGGCCAGCGATGTTGTTGGTTTCAGTTTTGTAAAATGTACTGTGGGGAACACTGATAATGAGAAAAAAAATAAAAAAAATGATTTGAAGACTGCCCCGGTTAGTTGTGAGATTCCAGAAGCGGCGGATAATTGGCTGGTGAGCCGGGCCAGTGGTGCGGTAGATGTTAAAAAAGATTCGGTAGATTTTGATTCCTACAATTTGGATGAGAATTCGCCCCGTTCGTCCGACTGCCTGCCCGATTATTGAACCTAGCCAAAGTAGGAGGCGCTTGCCATATATTAAGCTGCGTAGAAAATAGAAAAAAGGCTTATATAAGAGGGGTTTCATACAAACAAGCGTCGCTGGCGACGCCGTTACATTATGAGTCAAAATTCTGTTTTGGTCAACCGAAAATAAGTATACCATTATTGTCTGGTGGTTGACGAATTGCCCGGTTTTTACATATAATTATCGACACAGGTAATTAATTATTAAGTTATCTTTATGGTACTGTTGATTGTCTTCGTCTTGGTGCCGGCGCTTTTGGCCATTGCGTACGGTTGTATTTTGATCGGCTGGGTTAACAAACAAGGAGCAGGTTCAGAAAGGATGCAGGCTATTGCTAAGGCTATCCAAGAGGGGGCTCGGGCCTATCTTAAGCGTCAATATAAGACGGTAGCTTGGGTTGCTATTGTGGTTTTTTTCCTACTTTGGAAGTTTTTAGGTTGGAAAACAGGCTTAGGCTTTATGGTTGGGGCAATATTTTCTGGAGTGGCTGGATACCTGGGCATGAGTATTTCGGTGAAAGCAAACGTTCGAACAACTGAGGCCGCCAAGAAGGGATTGGCCGCTGCCCTTAATCTGGCAGTCAAGGGGGGTTCAATTACTGGTTTGTTAGTAGTCGGGCTTGGTCTTTTGGGAGTGGGTGGTTTTTATCTGATTTTTAAGGATCTCAATGCTTTGATTGGTTTGGCTTTTGGCGGTAGTTTGATTTCTGTATTTGCTAGAATTGGCGGTGGAATTTTCACTAAGGCAGCTGATGTTGGCGCAGATTTGGTAGGTAAAGTGGAAAAGGGCATTCCTGAAGATGATCCGCGGAACCCGGCTGTTATTGCTGATAATGTAGGTGATAATGTTGGTGATTGTGCTGGCATGGCAGCTGATCTTTTTGAAACCTATGCCGTGACAGCAGTAGCTACGATGGTTTTGGGTGCTCTGACATTCGTTGGTAATGAGGACGCGGTTGTTTTCCCCTTGGTTTTAGGGGGCATCTCAATTTTGGCGTCTATCATTGGCACCTTTTTCATCAAATTGGGCAAAAAGAAGAAAATTATGGCCGCTTTGTACAAAGGTTTGGCCGTATCTGGAATTTTAGCTTTGGTCGGTTTTTATTTTGCTTGTCAGTATTTTGCCCCTAGCTTAGGTTTGAGAGCGGACTACTTGTTGTATTGTGGAGTGTTGGGGTTGTTACTAACTGGTTTGATGTTTGCCATTACTGAGTACTACACTTCAACTAAATTTGGTCCGGTCAAAAGTATTGCCAAGGCTTCAGAAACTGGTCATGGAACTAATGTAATTTCTGGTTTGGCTTTGTCTATGCGTGCCACTGCTTGGCCCGTGGTATTTATTGTGGTGGCCATGTTAGCTGCCTTTGCTTTGGCTGGTTTATATGGTGTGGCTATTGCGGCCATGGCCATGCTTTCTTTAACTGGGATTGTTGTCACCATTGATGCTTATGGTCCGATTACTGATAATGCGGGTGGGATTGCGGAAATGGCGGAATTAGGTTCAGATGTTCGGGCAGTGACCGATCCTTTGGACGCTGTCGGTAATACTACTAAAGCTGTTACCAAGGGTTATGCTATTGCCTCCGCTGCTTTGGCTGCTTTGGTTTTGTTTGCAGATTATACCCACAAATTGGTTGAACATGGGAAATCGGCCGTTTTTAACATCGACGATCCTAAAGTTTTAACCGGTCTGTTTATTGGCGGTCTCTTGCCTTATCTTTTTGGTTCTTACTTAATGCAATCTGTTGGTAAAGTGGCCGGCAAAGTAGTCGAGGAAGTAAGACGCCAGTTTAAAGAGATCAAAGGAATTATGGAAAGTTCGGCTAGACCCGACTATGCCCGCTGTGTGGACATTGTTACTAAGGGGGCAATTGGCCAAATGATTTTACCAGCCCTGATTCCAGTGCTCGCGCCGATTTTAGTTGGTTTACTTCTAGGGGCGTCGGCTCTTGGTGGTTTATTAGTTGGTACCATCATCACTGGTCTATTTGTGGCTATTTCTATGACTACTGGTGGTGGGGCTTGGGATAATGCCAAAAAGTATATTGAAAATGGAAACTACGGCGGAAAGGGATCTTTTGCCCACCAAGCAGCGGTCACTGGCGACACAGTTGGTGATCCTTATAAGGATACAGCTGGACCAGCGATTAATCCGATGATTAAAGTAGCCAATATCGTTGCTTTATTGATAGTAGGTTTGTTGAAATAAGGCTGCAATTACATTAATAAAATCACTTCTAGCCAAACTAGGGGTGATTTTTTAAACAGAATTTTTATAAACGCAACAACCCCCGGTTCGTATCACCTGTGACACAGGTTGACAGAGACCGGGGGTTGGAAGAGTTGGGCCGTGATCTCGGCTGAAATCACAGGCCACTGGTACCGCTGTTGGTTGAGGTGGGACGGAGGAAGATGTCCCCGGGGTGAGTGGAGAATCTGGCCCAACCGATTGCCCACTTCCCAGTGCTCTTGTGCAGGGCAGCGAAAAACCTCTGGTCATTGGGATGTGAGTAGGCAGGGAACAGAATCCAGCCTTCGGGGTCGAGGTTGGGGATGTCTTGGGAGTTGGCTAGAATGTGATCCAGACCGTCTTCGGCCAGTTGACATCGCCAGACCACTCCTCGACGACGGATGGTTGTGTCGTTGGCGCGTTTTTCATTGGGGATCAACACTCTTACCCCCTCATATTCCCGGCCACCGATCATTGCTTTGGTTGTTACTATGGCCGGAGGAACCTCGTTTTCTTCTTCGGTGGTTCTTTCTTCCTGTTCCAGTATGGTGTTGATGACGCCCGTCATTCCTGTGGCCAGTTCCTCCGCATGCTGGCACAAGATTTCTATTTGTGCGGGGGTGAGTGTTGGTATTCCTTGAGTGATGAGATCATGGATCATGTCGTCGTCTGTCATTCC
>MFGS01000137.1:0-1277 GCA_001778355.1 Candidatus Firestonebacteria bacterium RIFOXYA2_FULL_40_8 | reverse complement strand
TTGCAGCGGTTTTGAAGGTACGGATAAATTCAAGCTAGAAAGATATAACCACATGAAATGAGGTGGTGTCAATTGTGGATTAAAGAGAGAAAGGAGATAATTTGTTTATATTTTAGCGAAAAAATATTGGTGAAAATTATACACAGGTTTTGTTGACAAAAACTGATATTGGGGGCATACTACTGATGTAGCTGAGGCTTTAGGCCACAGGACTCCAGAAAACGACCCAAATGGTCGGTTTTTGTTTTACGTTTGTTTTGCTTTTGGTAATCTCAACGATGTGGTAGAATAAGCGGTGTAATATTTGTGTTATTCGTCTAATGTTATGACTAGAAAATACCATCGTCGCAATGAGCAATTCAATCCAGTGATTTCACGGGGGATAGGGGCAGTTTGTTTATTGGTTTTATCAATTGTTATTACTTTGAGTTTTTTTGATAAGGCTGGAACAATGGGGGAAATAATAGATGAATGGATTTTAAGTTTTCTTTTTGGTTCAATTCGCTACGCTGTCCCAGCTGTGGTTTTGATTTTGGCCGGGTTTTTAATCAAAGACATGGGCTATGATTATCGTCGCACTCATGGCGCGGGAGCTATTCTTTTTTTTGTGGCCATGTCCAGTCTCATGCATATAAAATATGAGACAGATGATATGTGGCGTATGGCCTTGGAAGGACATGGGGGTGGTTTTTTTGGTCTTTTGGCCTGGCCCATTAGGGAATATCTTGGAGTCCTAGCTGGGACAGTGATATTTGTCGGCTTGGTGGCAGTGTCCATATTTTTGATTTTCAATACTTCACTCACCAAGCTAGTCATGATCAATCAGAAATTATTGGCTGGTTTTGGTTTGTTGGGCCGAGGTATAATCAGCCTATTTTCTGTGTTTTTACGCCGGTCCAATGGGGTAAAAATTAGTGGTGGTTATGAGAAAGTTTCTCCGGAAGACGAAGAAGAAAAGGAAGATGGGAGAGAATCTGAAAGTAAAACAGAGGATGATGAACCGCGGGCTTTTTTTCGGAAAAAAATGCCTAGAGAAGATGAAGATGGGGAGGCAGAAGAAGAATCGCGGTCAGTCCCAGAACGGGGTTCATCGCCCTGGGACAAAAAAGTGGTTGTAAAAAATTTACCTCCAATTTCCTTGTTAAATAATAAACGTAGCAAGCCAACCAGTGGCGATATTGAAGCCAATGCTGAGATAATTCATAACACCTTATTTGAATTTGGTATTGAAGTAGATATGGGTGAGGTACGGGTTGGTCCTACCGTCACTCAGTATT
>MFGS01000136.1:6759-11891 GCA_001778355.1 Candidatus Firestonebacteria bacterium RIFOXYA2_FULL_40_8 | reverse complement strand
CTTTTTCGTAAAGATAGGTCTGTTCTGACCATAACTATTATTTATTTTACCAGACGATCAGCTAAACCATCTCTTATCCGCGTCAAATGGGACAACATCGCAAGTTTCAATATAATGCTTTAATAACCGGTCTTTCATTATTAAGATAACTTTCTCATAAGACTTATCCTTGATTCTGTTATCCATTTCCTGCGGATCCTTTTTCAGGTCATATAATTCATCAGACTCATAAAGCCTCATTACGTATTTATAGTCTTTTGTTCTGCACATAATGGCTTTAGTATGCTCCGGCCCTTCTTTTCTTTGCGCCTGTAATCTCGGCCAATAATATCCTTCTTTGTCTGACGAACTCCTAGATTCCAGCTCCATACAGTGCTTTTCCCCGTGAAGCCGGCCTCCTTCACAAAACACCGCATCTCTATGCTCTGTTTTTTTTCCGGTAATTAGCGGCACAAGGGATCTTCCAAAATGCCAGTGGCCGGGTTTAATATTACAGATTTCTTCCACGGTCGCAGAAAAATCCACCAGTTCAACCATTCCTTCTTTAATTCCGCTTTTTACAGGAATATTCTTCGGTGGTTTTATTATAAAAGGAACCCGGGTAAGGACATCTTCAAATGTATTCTGGGTCTTTTCGACAATCCCATAATCTCCGGTAAAATCTCCGTGATCTGAAAAAAGAAAAACGGCAGTATCATCATATATTTTTTTATTTTTCAGGGCTTCAAGGACCAACCCAAATTGATGATCCACTCTCGAGCACATTGCGTAATATACCGCCCGTAACTCTTTAAAACGTTCTTCCGTCCAACCGGATAGACCTTGTTTTTTAAATATTTCTTTTAGCATTGCCGGTTTTCTACTCCAATCTTTTATCGTCGGAATTCTTACCGGAACGTCCTTCGCATTCCTGCGGCCATACCAGGGTTCTTCAATAATGCAGGGCGGATGCGGATTTTCAAGAGGAAGAAAGACACAGAAGGGTTTGTCTCCGGAATAATTTTTTATAAAATCAACAGCTCCGAGTACATTGGCCGTATCTGAATCATAATAAGATTGCCCGGACTTAATTTTTCTTTCTCCGATATAAAAAGAATAATATTCATCCGTGCCTTTTTTTTCTTTACGCCATTTATTTTCGTTTGGGATATGCGGCTCCACGTTTTTATCCGGCTTATACATTACATCGCAATATTTTTCATAAGAACCCTGTCCGGGGACAAGGTCATTTTTCCCTCCCCACCAGACATAATAACCGTTATTTTTCAGGGTCTTTAGGAGGACCGGCTCATCGGGCCTCATCATATGATTCATAGTTCTATGTCCGCGGACATGAGGATACCAACCGCTCATAAAAGAACATCTGCTTGGAGTACAAACCGTGCCCTGACAAAAAGCATTAACAAAAGAAACTCCGTCCGTTTTTACAAGTTCATCAATATTTTTAGTATTAACAGATTTGTTTCCCGCATGCCCCAGTGCTTCACCTCTCCACTGGTCGGGATTAAATATAATAATATTTGGTTTTTTATCTTTCTTTCGCATTATAACCTCCGATATACAATGTTTATATGACCTTATCAAACAAATCAACATCTGTCAAGAATTTCTCAGTCAAAACACCACAAAAACATTATATTTTTATCCTGTTTGTCCGGTTCACTTTTGCACCTTGATTTTCACAACTTATATCGGTAAAATGGCTTTTATGAGCCTGGCTGAGAAAATTAAGACCATACCCGAAAAAAGCGGTGTTTACCTGATGAAGGATTCTGACGGCAGGATTATTTACGTCGGGAAATCCGCCAACTTAAAAGACCGTGTAAAATCATACTTTCTGGACAAAAGCCGTTACGACAGAAAAGTAGCCGCGCTGGTTCCCAAAATATTTGATATAGAAATCATGACCACACAAAATGAAATGGAAGCTTTAATCCTGGAAAGCAAACTCATCAAAAAATACCGGCCCAAATATAACGTGCTTTTTAAGGATGATAAAACTTATCCCTATATCAAGATTTCCGTAAATGAGGATTTTCCCAGAGTTTCTTTGACCAGACGGGTTCTGCCTGACAGCGGAAGATATTTCGGGCCTTATGTTTTTGGCTCGGTCGGAGAAGTAATAAAAGTAATACAGAAAACATTTAAACTCAGAAGCTGCAGGTTAGCCCTCCCTCCGGAAAGAATACCGGAAAGAGCCTGTTTAAAAGAAGAGCTGAAGTTTTGCACCGCGCCGTGCCTCGGAAAAACAACGAAAGAAGAGTACGCTTTGCAGGTCAAGGAAGTTATTAATTTCCTGAGCGGAAAACAGAAAGAGCTGGAGCAAAAACTCGACGCCAAAATGAAAAAGGCCTCGGAAAAACTGGATTATGAACAGGCCGCGCGCCTCAGGGACCAGAAAGAGCTGGCACAGCTTATTGCCGCACAGAATACCAATGAAGTACATATGTCCCTGGATGCCAGGGAAGATTCTAAAGACACACAGATAGAGAAAGCGCTTACCGACCTGCGGGTTTTGCTTTCGCTTAGAACCCTGCCGCTGACAATAGAAGGCGTGGACATTTCTAATATTTCCGGCACTAACGCGGTGGGGTCAGTCGTCCGTTTTTTTAACGGCGAACCGGACAAGAACGGTTACCGGAAATTCAGGATAAAAACACTCTCAGGTCCCGATGATACCGGGATGCTCCGGGAAGTCGTCGGCAGAAAATATAAAAGAGCTCTTGAAGAAAAAAAACTTCCGGACCTCATTCTTATTGACGGCGGCAGAGGCCAGCTTAACGCGGCAAAGGAAGTTCTTACAGCGCTCGGAATCCAAATTCCTCTGATCTCTCTGGCAAAACGGGAGGAGGAAATTTATTTTGACGTCTCGTCCTCTCCCTTACGCCTGAAAAAAGATTCCGCCGCCCTTCATCTTTTACAATATGTCCGGGATGAAGCGCACCGGTTCGCAATCAACTATCACAAGACACTGAGAGACAGAACAACCGTAAGTTCACGTCTTGACAGCATAAAAGGCATCGGAGAGAAAACAAAACGGATGATCCTATCCCGGGTAAAAGATGTTAATAACATTTCCCTGCAGGAAATAGAAAGCCTGACTGGTGTATCTAAAACTATAAAAGAAAAATTAAAAGGAGTTTCATGACCGCCGAAAAGCTCATCGACATAGCCGCAAAACTGGCCGGGAAAAATAAAACTAAGATCTATATCACGGGAGGGTATCTTCGCGACTCTCTTCTACAAAAGGAGAATATCCCTGATATTGACTTTGTAGTTTACGGTGACGCGAAAAGGACCGCAAAGGCCTTCGCAAAAACCGCAAAAGGAATATTTGTAAAGCTTTCCGAGGAGTTCAATATCTACCGTGTGGTTTGTAAAGATGCCGGTATCTGTGATTTTTCCAAAGGCCGCGGTAAAAGAATAGAAGATGACCTGAGAGAACGGGATTTCTCGGTCAACGCTCTGGCAAGAGAAGTAAAGAGTGATGAGCTGATAGACCTTTTCAACGGAGTTAATGACTTGAAGAACGGTATTATCAGAGAGACCACAGGAAAATCCGTTTTCAAAGACGATCCTCTGCGCCTGCTCAGAGCTGTACGCTTCGCCGCGACACTTGGCTTTAAACTCCACCCTAAAACAGCAAAGAATATCAAAGCACTATCGGGTTTAATTACAAAACCGGCAAAAGAACGGGTAAGAGACGAGCTTTTAAAACTCTTTACTTCTAAAAACTCGGCAGAATATGTTTTATTACTGGATAAACTCCGCCTGCTGGAAAGAATATTTCCGGTAATTAAAGAGATGAAAGGTGTTTCCCAGCCGGGATTTCATCATCTGGATGTCTTTGGACACTCTCTGGAATGCCTGAATAAACTTGAAGAGATCTATACTGACCTTGATTTTAACCTTTCAAGCGGGCAAAAAAGCTTTATCCGCGGGAAAATGAACAGAAAAACAGGTCAATTTGACCGGAGTATGTTCTTAAAACTCACCGCTGTTCTTCACGACAGCGGAAAGCCAAAGACCAAGTCAAAAGACAAAAAAGGAACGCATTTTTATACTCACGAGCTTGTAGGGGCTGAAAATTTCAAGAAAATAGGCAGGCAGCTTAAGCTATCCAATGAAGAAATTAACACAGGTGTAACCGTGATTAAATGCCATCTCAGAACGGGCTATCTGGCAGGTTTGAAAAAAATATCTAAAAAAGCTGTTTATAATTTTTTCAGAGATACGGGCGAGGCAACAACAGATGTTCTTCTTCTCTCCTGGGCTGACCGTCTCTCCGCCAGAGGCGTTAAGGTAGATAAGAAAACTTTAACCGAGCATAAAAAAGTTATCGAGCAGCTTTTTAAGGCATACTATAAAATGTCTACCGAAACAAAGGTACCATTACTATTAAACGGACACGATCTCATGAAGCATTTTAAGCTTCCCCCTTCCCCTGTCCTTGGAAAACTTTTGGAAAAGGCAAAGGAAGCTCAGGCAACGGGGAAGATTAAAACAAAAGAAGAAGCGCTCAGGTTTCTAAGGAAGTTTATTTAAAAAATGGACGAGTACACGTTCAAAGCCGTATACCCGTCCACAGTCTTATTCTAATTACTCGTTTATTTTGTTTTTCTTAATGAATGCCCAGATCAACTTGATCTGCTCACCCATACCGCAGTCTTTATCTCCAAATATTTCGCCGATCCTGACATCCTTTACTTTGCTCCACTTTATTATCTTTCCACCAAATGCCGGTTTCTTTGCCGGTGCTGCTCCCGCTTCTTTAGCCATTTTTTCCTCCGTTTTTTTTACTGCAATCTACTGCAACAACTTATAATGTCCAGTTAGACCAGATAGTTATATCATGCTTTGCCCCAAAACTCAAGCCAATTTTAAATCTTGTTCCACATTACTAACGTTTTTTCATTGTTTTTCACTAACGTGCTTGTCCTCCGAAGCCTAAAGGCGTAGGAGGGTAACGTGCTACGTTTTTTGTTACTCTCTCATATTCGCTCTATATATAACTTCCGAGTGCGGGTAAGCAAATTGCACGTCTTTTTCGGTTGCAAACTTTTTAAATATCTTTTCCACAATTTCGCTTGAGACTTTCTGTCTTTCGCTGGCTTTTGTAAAATATCTCAATC
>MFGS01000136.1:0-6652 GCA_001778355.1 Candidatus Firestonebacteria bacterium RIFOXYA2_FULL_40_8 | reverse complement strand
AATCCAGCCTGTAATTTGTAATAACCTGGCCGAACAAAACCGCGGTAGGAATAAGTATAGCGCGCCCGGACTGCTCTTCGCCGCCCACGGTACCGCCTACCTGTTCAAGCGTGATATACATGGGACCAATGTTCCTTACATCTCCTATCGTACCCGCAATTATCACCCGGTCACCTATCTTAAACGGATGGAGTGATATTACAAGAAGCCAAGCCGCAATTCCCGTAACCGGTGCCTGCAAAGACCAGCCTAGTAACATACCGAGAAAAGCCGCAGAGACTCCGAGCGTACTCAGGTCGCTTATCTTCGCAAAAACGACAACAAATACAATATAAATAATAAAAAAGAAAATCCGCCATACTCTTATCACGAACTTGGTATGGACAGGAAAAAAATTCTTCTTTTTAAGTCTGCGTTCTATCCATTTCGTGAAAAACTGATAAACAAGCACAAAACATAAAGTGTAAACAGAAAATTTTACCAGATTCGGCAAACTTTGGAATTGCGCCGTAATATAATCCATAAAATATTTCCTCCCTTAACTATATTTCTGAAGTAGTATACCATAAATCAATTACTAATTACTGATTGCTAATAACTAATTTTGTTGTATAATACATTATTATATGGCAAAAATAAACCTTAAAAACATATCGTTTGATTTTAAAAAAGACAACCCTATCCTGGATAATGTTAATTTAGAGATAAAGGACGGGAAAACCCTATGTATCCTCGGTCCTTCAGGATGCGGTAAAACCACATTGCTTAAAGTAATTGCCGGGCTTATTGCTCCGCAAAAAGGCGAGATATATTTTAACGGAAAACTCTTTAACGAGATGTCACCTAAAGACCGGAATATCGGCATGGTTTTTCAAGGTTACGCTCTCTACCCGCAGATGAAGGCGAAGAAAAACCTGACATTCTGGGCTTTAATAAGAAAGATCCCCGCAGAACAAATTGACGAGAAAGTAAAGACCACGTCGGAGATTATGGGTATCGGTTTTGACAAACTGCTCGGAAGATTCCCGCACACACTTTCCGGCGGGGAAAAACAAAGGGTCGCGCTCGCCCGCTGTATTATCCGCACCCCTTCCGTTTTTCTTCTCGATGAACCTTTGTCAAATCTGGACGCGAAACTACGACGGCAAACCAAACTTGAGATAAAAAGTCTTTTTACCCGCCTGAAAATAACTGCTGTTTATGTCACGCACGACCAATCCGAAGCCATCACTCTAGGAGACGAGATTGCGGTAATGGACAAAGGAAAGATAGTCCAGATGGGTTCCTACAGCGATCTTTACAGTAATCCCGTAAGCACCATGGTCGCTTCCTTTTTCGGCAGGATAAATCTATTTCCCAAAGGCAATCTACTCCAGGGTGTCAGACCGGAAAATACTCCAATAAGTCCCAAGGAAACCCCCGGTTTTCTCCCCGCAAAAATAGACGTGATAGAATCCATATTCCCCGAAAAAGGCGAGCTGATAAGCTGTAAAGTCGGAATGGAAACCTACTTTGCCAAAGTAGAGACCGAAAAACAGTTCACCCTTGGCCAGCAAGTGTACATCGGATTTGAAAAAGACAAAGTCCTTCACTTCGAAACTGAAACCGGCAGGAGAGCTAGGTTGTAGTGAAATATTAATCCTACTCTCTCTAATTTGCTAGCTACACAATCTTTTAACATTTGGTATATAGATTTCCGAAATCTTATCTAGAACAGATTCTTTAAGTGAATTAAGCATTTTGCTTCGATAAGATATTTTTCCGGCATGTTGTAATGCGCCGACTATTATTGCAGGGGATATTTGAAATAACGAAGAAGTACTGCTTATCCAGGCAACTCTGGTTGGACTATCTTGATCGAATTTAGCAAGTATTTCGGTTATTTTAAGCTTTTCTTTAGAGTATTCATCAGCTTCTTTCTCTTTTTCACCGCTTATTTTACTTAAATCATCGATGAAGGCATCTTTTTCCTTATGAAGGTGCTTTATTACATGTCCGGCTTCATGAATAAAGGTGAACCAGAAATTATCTATTCTGTCATATCTTCCGGTATATACGATAACAGGATTACCTTTATCCATAAAGACTGCACCATCAATATATGTTTTTGTCAGATGAGGCAGAACAAAGAACTTAACACCTGATTTATTTACTTCTTTTATGAATGCCTCAATACCATTTTCTTTCAATGTATATTCATGCCCTCGTTCACAAAGTTCTTCAAATGCTTTTGGATTGTATAACGGAACTTTATAATGACCGGATATATTTTCTGCAACTTTTAACCAGGTTTGAGAGTAATTATAACTAAATGCATCTTTCTCTGTTTTTCTAAATGCCGGCAACGATTTTCGATGAATCTCTTTAAGAATATCATTAATAATATCCGTTCCCCATATTTTTTTAACACAAGTAAGAAGTTCTGCCGTTGTTTCCGGTTTTTCAATCCATCCTTTCTTCACCATGTCGCTTATTGGCATTATTTCATATACTCTTGCTTTTAAAATAACTTCCTTATTACTCTCTGTATCTTGAGTCTTGCTGAAAATATAATTGGTATAAAGATTCATCCAGAACTGAGCGGATGTTCCAAATACTTCAGAGAGAAGTTTTGCAGTTTCAATAGATATAGGCTTCTTGTCATTCAAAATCTCCGAGACATGTTTTGCCGAAAGGCATAACCTGTCGGCAAATTCTTCAACACTCCATCCCCGAGTTTCTATTTCCTCT
Source organism: Candidatus Firestonebacteria bacterium RIFOXYA2_FULL_40_8 (assembly GCA_001778355.1). Taxonomy (GTDB): domain Bacteria; phylum Oederibacteriota; class D2-FULL-39-29; order D2-FULL-39-29; family D2-FULL-39-29; genus D2-FULL-39-29. The sequence goes on along the minus strand of MFGS01000136.1, from coordinate 3,922 downwards.
CTTATGTGTTCCCCCGGCCCGATACTTACAAAGGGTTTTAATTCTTTACCCATGACATCTCCTATTCATAATGCTTGGATATTTTTCGTATTACAAATATTTTTAATCTTATCTGACCGCCTTCGTCTTCCAGGGTCATTTCCAGCCTATATTGATCATTAATACGCATTGAAAACCTATTATCACAACCCTTTAATTTTTCAAACTTATGTGAACGCATCTTCCTTAGAACGTCAGTCGTTTCAGCAGCTTTAATGGCTTCCACTCTCTGAATAAAACGCCGTATAATATCAGCAGGATAACTAAATTTCCGGTTTTCACCGGTTTCATAAAGTTTTTGAAGGTCCTTATCCGCAAATTTAAATCTCAATATACTCCCCTTGTAAGTATACATAACATCCAGTATAATGTCAACACTATATTACCTATATGGTAATATACATCCTACATGCCTGTGCCGCAAATGACATTAAGTAATGCCTGTATATCAAATACATAAGATTTTTCATGACTTATCTTACCTGTTTCACCCTCGGTTTTAATATAACAAAGTATTAAGTGTTTGTCAAGATAGACAGGAACAATAACTTATTTCAGGTCAACGACTATTATCTGGGGACGAGTGCAGAATCTTACGGCAGGCCTTATCAAACCTACGCCATTTGAAACTACCAGCGTTGTGCTGCCTTTTTTGATAACTCCGGTCCTGTATATCTGGCCGCAATTTGACGGGACAAGAGGCGCGTAAAAACCAAATAAAGACATCTGCCCGCCGTGGGTATGGCCCGAGAGCATTAAGTCTATCGCATCGGAATCCATATTTTCTATGTAATCCGGGTTGTGCGATACAAGTATAACAAAATCCTTAGGCGTTGTTCCTTTAAGCACGGGGCCAAGGTACTGCTTTCCTTCCCAGTAGTCCCCAACTCCGCCGATTCTTATCCGATCTTTACCTTTTGTTATCCACTTCCCTTTATTTTCTATAAGTTCAATACCTGCCTCAGCCATACACTTTCTTGCAAAAGCAGCATTCTGCCAGTGATCGTGGTTTCCAAGTACTCCATATACGCCATATATAGCTTTTAGATTAGCAAGCTCTTTAAAACAGTCTGATAATCTGTCATCTCCGATATTTTTCCATATTTTTGTATTTGACCCCGAGACATAGTCCCCACCCAAGAGAATCATATCCGGTTTCAGATTGTTAACCCTCTCTACAAGTTCAGCAGTTCTTTCTTTATTAAATATCGTGCCATAATGAATATCGGAAATAAACACGACCTTCGTTCCGCTAAACGAGACAGGAATTTTCACATTACTTATAGAAACATGCTTTTCCTGAATCCAGTAAGGTTCAACACAGAATACATATAGAAGAAATAATGCTGATAAGGCCAGAAAGAAAATAACTGTTTTCTTAAGCACTGAGATCCCTTTTTCGTTTTTTAGTTGCGGATACTTTCTTAATATAATAACCCGTCAAAGAAAGCGTCGCAAATACTATAGTAACCGGTATAGTGCTATTAATAACATAAATAAATATATCCAGTCCAATTGTTCTATCCCCAAGACAAAACAAATCTAACCACCCATGAATACTTGTACGCATTATTAAAAAGAGTAGCGTATATAAAGCACCCACGATACCTAGGCAACTTCCAAAATATTTTCCTGTTAGTTCGTTATAACGACGAAATATCAATGTCTTAACCGACAATAATACTCCAAAAGGAATCAACGCCATAACGGTCCAGGCAGCAATATTGATCCAATAGCCGACAGAAAAGCATAACTTAACATAAAACTTCAAACTGGAAGGGTTGTAAATCGCACCTATAATGACCCCGGACAAAGGAAAAAAAAGTATCACTATAAACGTTATTATTATGGTTGAGGTCTTTGTCTTGTAATTCCTTAAGACTTTCTTCAAATACTCGTACACTCTCACCTCGATATTCAACTAACATGTTAAAATACGAATACTTATATTTCAATTCTACTACAATTAAAACGGGGACTGACAACTATATCTTTCGGTGTCCCCAATTTATTAAAATTTAAACGTCAGGCATAGCATATTGTTTTCGGGTTTATAGTCCAGAGAAAGAAGCTTTATTTTGTCCTCAGCATCTTTTATTTGCTTGTCCATATTTGGCGCTTCAACGATAGCAATAACACTAAAAACTATCAAACCGACACCGCCAATAGTTAACATATACCCCAGTGTTTGTTCACTGCTTTTCTGAGAAAACATATTGATACCGCCGTCCACTGCCAGCACGGCGCCAATAACCCCTGCTACTATCGGGCCGGTCGTTGTATTTTTCGCTTTTTTAATTTTTATTTCTTTAAGTTTATCCGTTAACTTCTCTTTAATATCTTTACATTCTTGACTGCTTTTCAATGTGTTTTCTATTTCTTCTTTTGAATTACCATCATTCAAGAACTGACTCCATTTACTTATTTCTTCCGGAGTCGCATCTCTTTCGGTCATAGCATTATATATACCGTTTATTGTTTTCCTGTAAATATCATTAATAATATTAATATACGTTGTTTCCGACAATATATTTTTAGCGCCGGATATCTTCAAAGCCAATACCTTGGTAACTTCTCTTAATTTATCTATTGAATCACATTTTACTTCGTCAGCTCTGACTATTTTACCTGTTTCCACTTCCACCATCCGGATATTAATAAAATATTTTTCCCCTAGATGATTGACACTGCCCATGATCATTTTTTCAACATTAAGAATCTTTCCTATTTCTACGGCACATTCGGTGGTCGTACAACCGCTGAGCTGAAATTTCTGTTCTTTAAGCACTTGTTCAATCTTCTTCCGTTCTACTAATATATATCTGCCGGAATTCATCATATCCTGTTGTAAAAAATCCGTGACAGAAAGCGCTTCCGACTGAGAAACTCCCTGCGCGCCCAGGTCTATAATTGCAATTCTGGTTTTAGCCGGTTCCTCCGCAAATGCATTAAAAAAAAATACAAAAACTATGAATAAACCTATATTTTTGTTCATTAAACTATCCCCCTGTAACACCCTCTAAAGCTTATTATTCATTATATCTCAAGGTTTATTAAAAGACAATGTCATTTTGTCCGAATCCGGAGCGAGTTCGTAACCACCGATACCGAGCTCATTGCCATGAAAAGCGAGGCAATCATCGGGTTTAACGTATAGGTCGGATAAAGAAGCCCGGCAGCTAACGGAATTAACACGATATTATAAATGAAAGCCCAAAATAAGTTCTGGCGGATTATGCTCATCGTTCGTTTGGATAATTTTATCAGGTCTAAAAACTTTGACAAGTCGCCTTTTACCAGCACGGCATCGGAGGCCTCCATGGCAATGTCTGTTCCGGTGCTGAGCGATACACCCAAATCTGCTTGCGTAAGTGCGGGGGCGTCGTTTATGCCGTCACCTACCATGGCTACTTTATTTCCTGCTTTTTGCAGGTTCTTTATGATGATCAGCTTACCGGAAGGAAGGACTTTAGCTTTATACTCTTCTATGCCGACGGATTTCGCAACCTGCTTTGCAGTCTCTTCATTGTCGCCTGTTGCAAGGAGTAAACGGATTCCCATCTGCTTTAACTGTTTTATAACTCCTTTTACGTTACCCTTAACCGTATCGGAAAGCGCTATCACTCCGAGAATTGTTTTTTTATCGGAAATACAAATAGCAACTTTCCCTTCTTTTTCGTATTGATCTACGAGCAGTTTGATCCTGAAATAGTTCTCTTTTTTCTTAACAAATTCAAATTTGCCGGCCAGGTACTCTTTCTTTGCAATTTCACCTTTTATGCCAAAACCGGAGAGTGCTTTGAAATGTTTTGTTTCTGAAAGTGTTAATCCGGCTTTTTTTGCTTTTTCTATAATACTCTTAGCTATAGGATGCTCGCTCTTT
>MFGS01000135.1:179-6675 GCA_001778355.1 Candidatus Firestonebacteria bacterium RIFOXYA2_FULL_40_8 | reverse complement strand
AAGCTCAGTTTGATGAAGTAAATGCTGGTTTTAAAGAAGTGAACAATGCTGAAGTGAGTGTGAATGAAGCAGAGGTAAATAATGCGCTGTTTGAAAAAGTGACTAAATCAAAAACATTTTTTATTTCAACAAACCAGATTATTCAAGACATAAAAACAAGCTTAGAAATACTTCATGAATACAAAGACAAGGTTGACATTGAAGCAAGAACAATTATTGTGCCAAGCCTTTTATTCAGAAAAGAGGATGTTATTAAAGTTGCAGAGATTGTAAATGAGCTTGATGCAAGATGGGTTATTCAGCGGTTTAACAATATGCCAGAACTGGTTGAAAAGAATTTCGAGCATATACATCCGCCATCTACCACTTTTTTGGAAGATTTAAAGGAAGCGTGCGTAAAGAAATATCCTAAATTGAGGATTGAGATAAAGTGAAGGGATTCTAAGCTAGGGATTGAGATAAAGTAAAACTATTTTGAATTAATTTAAAGATTTAGATAGAGTAAAGCTGTAATTTTGATAAAATATGCCACTTTTTTTAAATGTTAAAAAGTGAAGTGTTTTAATAGATAAAAATAAGGTTTCTCTGAAAGTTATAACTGATAATATTAAGATTCAATTTTTAATCCTAATGTATAAGTGGTGTGTATCTTCTGGTAATCATACACTGAAAATGAAAAAGCATGAGTACCTACAGGTATTTTTTTAGTTAAATCCGGCCCGGCTGCTTTTTTTTCTTTTTCTTCCGCTTCTTTTTTTTGTTTTTCGAGATTACCCCAGTAGATCACGCCTTCGAGCGTGGTTCTTCCTTCCAGACCCGCAAGTGAAAGTTCCAGTACTCTTACGGATTTATCATCCCAGCTGCAGATGATTTTTTTCTGCGGAAAAATCTTTAGTCCCGGAAAAGCGAGCAGAATATCCTCGTTGCCCGTTAAAACACCTTTTGCAAAAGGCACAAAAAAAGATATATTTTCTTTCGGAGAGATATTATCGTATGGTTCAAGCCTGAATTTTAAACCAATGTCCTCAGCTGCAATAAAAGAAGCCAGAAACATCACTGCTAAAATATATCTTTTCAAACTTCCCCCTGTTAGCTAACTTAAAAAACATTCTAATATATATTATACTTTTTAGAACAAAACAAGTAAACGTTAAAACAAAATATTCCCGGGTTACGGAAAGGACGGGCTGCAAAAGATAGAACTTGTAGTTGTATTCAAAAGCCGGCTATTAAATGTCCGGTATTATAAAATAAGGCGTTTAACATCCCTTTAACATTGACAACGCGTGTTTTAGGGGTGTATCATGTTAGTAAATATTCCTTGCTTTGGAAGATAAGGATTACCATGGCTAAACAAAAAAATGAATTAAAAAGAATAAAAACCGGCGTCCCCGGTCTGGATGAAATGCTGGAAGGGGGCTTTATACAAGGCAGTGTTTTTCTCGTCTCCGGCCGTACAGGTTCGGGTAAAACTTCGGCTGCTATCCAGTTTATACGGGAAGGTCTGGAATCCGGCGAAAAATGCCTTTTTATCTCTCTGCTTGAAAACCCCATAAGAACTCTGCAGTTTTATAGCAACCTGAATATTAACTGGGATATACGTATTAAAAATAAAGACCTTGTTTTGATCACGCCCGCGCACCTGAAGAAGAATAAAATAAAATCATTATTACAAAAATATCTTAAAGCCGTAAAACCCGGACGGCTGGTAATAGACGGTCTCTCGCTTGACGCCGATTCCCGGGTGGAAAAAGAATTCAGCGGGGTGCTGGAACTCATAAAACAATATAATGTTTCAACGGTCATTACCGCGGAAGTATTTGAAGAGGAAAAATATTTCGGGCTGGGTACTTCCAAACTGCCCTCGCTGGTTGACGGTATAGTAGTAATAAAACAGGTGGAGGTTGCCAGCGAAATTTTAAAAGTGCTGGTCATAATAAAAGCAAAAGGCATAAGCTATGATACAAAGATAAGAGAGCTGAAAATGAGCAAGGACGGCAAAATAGAGATTGGCGAGGTTATGGAAGGTTATAAAGATGTACTTGGCAGTAATCCCGCGGTTTCAGAAATAGGCCTGCATATTTCTTATGGGAAGCTGGAAGACGAGTTTATAGAGACGTTTAACAAAAAAAATCCCAATGTTGTTATACACAAAACAGAGGAATTCAATAAGCAGGACAAGATAAGTTTAATCGCCCAGAAAAACACCACACTCGGAGTCTGCACGCTGTTTTACTCGCAGATGCAGAAACTTGCGAGCGAAGGTCTGCTTTTTGGCCTTGACGAGCAATTTGACAAGGAAGTATTTTATGAAAAAACCTTGAACGCCTGCACTTTTGAAAATAAAATATACGGCATTCCGGATGATGCTTATACCCGCTGTTTAGTCTACAGAAAAGATCTTTTGGAAAAATACGGACTGGCCGTGCCCGATACCTGGGAAAAATTAATAGAATATTCAAAGCATATCATGAAAGAGGAAAATGATCCGGAACTTTCCGGGCTTCTGTATTTTTGCGGGGAGGGTATGGATCTGACCGGAGGTTTTCTTGAGTTTTTATGGAGCAATGGCGCTGAACTCATTGATAAAAGCGGTAATATAGCGGTTTCTTCCGACAAAGCAAAAGAAGCGTTCCGGTTAATGCACGATCTTATTTATAAACATAAAATTATGCCGGAAGGGGTAACCTCGTATTACGGAAATCAGATGCAACGGGATTTTGAAAAAGGGAAGGTGATTTTCATGAAAAACCAGCCCTTTATACTCCGTGATCTTTATAATAGAAATTCCCCGCTTAAAAATAAAGTGGGGCTGGCGCCTTTACCGAGAATGAATGGGGGCGAAAAAGGTTACGGTGTTATCGACGGCTCCTGTTTTGTAGTTCCTAAAAATACAAAATACCTTAAATCCGCGCTTGCATTTTTAAAGTATATTTCGGATATTAAAACCGCCAGGAAAGTGGAGCTGGCAGGGGGCTGTCCTTTTCCTGTCAGGACTGCTTTTTGGAAAGACAGGGAGATATTGGAACAAAAACCTTATTACATCGAGGCCTTGAATATCCTGAAAAACGGGAGGTCTCCTTGTAACGAAATAAACAATTATGATCTCATCTCCATCATGGCGTATAAAAAAATAGCCGCGGCGTTAAAAAAAGAAAAAACCATAGAAGAAACACTGAGTAGTTTAGCCAATGATATTAAGCGGCTTAAAAGACATAAGATTTACAGCAAATTTGTCGAAACTGTGGTTGTTTTCATTGAAGCTAACTACGAAAAAAAGATAACGCTTGAAGATATTGCGTTTGCGGTCCGGCTGAGTCCCGATTATCTTGCGAAAATATTTAAATTTGAGACAAATATGACTATCTTTGACTATGTCATAAAAATAAGGATTGAAAAAGCGAAAGAGCTTTTAAAGAATGTTAAATTAAACGTAAGCGAAGTTGCCAACATGGTCGGCTATCCGGATATTTCCTACTTCTGCCAATTATTCAAGAAGCAGACAAAGCTGACTCCCACCGAATTCCGTTTGAAATGATCGCTTGAAAAAACCTGCCCCGTTTCCACCCTGCGCTAAAAACAAGGAAAAGGTGTTAGTTGGACGTTAAAGAGTGCAGATTATTGCTAAAAAACGCCTATATTCTCTATAAAGGTTGAAAAGCGCTGAAAAGGTTGTATACTTTGTCTATATATAATATAGAAAGCATAACTTAGAATTATGTGTTCAACCAAGAGAAAAAGTACGGTGGATTTAAATTATGAAAAATAAATCAAGAAGGTTACTGGAAATTGGTATTTTGATTTTAATTTTAGCCCTACCGGTATTTCCCGGGACTTATTACGTTGCTGTAACAGGAAGTAACTCTACCGGTGACGGTTCCTCCGGTACGCCATGGGCAACAATATCTTACGCTGTTACCGCAATCCCGGACAACGGAAGCACAATATTGGTAAAAGACGGTTTATATCAGGGAGGGGTTGGTATTTACCGCGCCTTTACGGCCTTAACTACTATTAGAGCCGAAAATTACTATAAAGCACGGCTTACCAATGTCAGCGGGGGAAACGTACGGGTTGTCACCATGGATTCCTGTGCAAATGTTATATTCGACGGGTTTGAAATGTTCAATCAGGGTCCTATGCCTGCCGATTATTCTTCCAAAGGCGAATATTTACTCCATATCACGATGGCTCATGACGTAATATTTCGTAATTGTATTTTGCATGACAATTATATTAATGACATGATAAAAATAAATGCAACAGGAACCACTAAAATTACTTTTGAAAGCAATATTTGTTACAACCAGGGGCGCGATCTTAATTATGCGGCCGCGCAGGGGTTCCAGCATATGGATATTAATACGGTAAATTTTGTAACCGTACAGGATTGTATTTTCTTTAATAACTACCAGGACGCTAACTCGAAAACCTGCAATGGGTCGTTTATCGTCTGTAAAAATTCAAGTTCCACATTTAACAATCATGATAACTTTTTCAAAAGAAATATATTTATGAACTGGCAAGGACCGCCGGATCAGGGGTTTTTACTTTTTGGCGAGGATGCGCACGCGCCTGCTTATGATCTGGAAGACGGGTTGGTGGAAAATTGTCTTTTTATCGGTAATTCCGCTCTGCCTGCTTCGGGGGCTTTTAATGACAAGGGCTGCAAAGATATAACTTTCAGGGCAAACACAATCGTTGGCAATCTTCCGGTCGGGAGCTGGTCTTATGCGGCAAGGGTAACGGCGGAGGCAGGCGAACCCGTGGCTGACGGCATGTACTTCTATAATAATATCTGGGATGATTATACCGGGACGATGACCGATTTTTCCATGGGCTACCAGGGGACGGGCTGTACAAATGTGACGTGGTTAAATAACTTATACTGGAATAACGGAAGCGCGATCCCGCAAACCGGCTCAGATGCTTTTTTTGTAAATATTAACAGCGACCCTGCGCATGTCGAAGCCAACCCGCTTTTAAATACAAATCAGACCGGGGTGGTCCTTCCGGAATGGAACAGCGGTACAAATTTATTTACGTCGGGGAACACAACGATCAGACAGGAGTTTGTGAGACTGGTTGACAGTTATGGAAGCATACCTGCCGGAAGTCCTGCGGTAAACGCGGCTAATATTTCTTACATGCCGTCTGATGATATTTTAGGAAATACACGCGGAGCGCAAAAATGCATCGGCGCGTTTGAATACATTAGCGCAGGAGATGTAACTCCTCCGACAGGTACGATAAGTATAAACAGCGGTTCGGGTTCTACTAATTTAACAACGGTGACTTTGTCTTTATCCGCAACCGACTCGCAAGGAACCGTAGTCAGCATGCAGTTCAGTAATGATAATTCGAGTTACAGCGCGGCGCAGGCATATGCAACCACTAAAGTATGGACGATTGCTGCAGGTGCAGACGGGGTAAGAACAGTTTACGTAAAGTACAAAGATAATTCAGGGAACTTGATGAGTTCTCCGGCTTCGGATACGATAACACTTGATACCACCGCACCCACCGGCACGATAAGTATTAACAGCGGGAGTTCATATACAAACACAACGACTGTGACTTTGACTTTATCCGCCGCTGACGCCGGTTCCGGAATGGGAGCGGGAGCTCAGATGCAGTTCAGCAATAACGGTACGTCTAACTGGACTCTTGCGGAAAGTTTCGCGACTACAAAAGTATACACACTTGATTCCGCAGAAGGCGCAAAATCAGTTTATGTAAGGTACGCCGATGCTGTTGGTAACTGGATGAGCGGAACGGCGAGTGACAGCATTGTTTATGACAACACCGCCCCTGCGGGAACAATAAGTATTAATACGGGCGCAACTTATGCGACTACAACCACAGTAACGCTGGCCTTAACCGCCACTGACTCAGGATCGACAGTGGTCAGCATGCAGTTCAGTAACGATGGCTCCAGCTGGAGTACTGCTGAAGCTTACGCTGTAAGTAAGACGTGGACCATGGGAAGCAGTCAGGGAACAGAAACCGTTTATGTGAAGTATTTAAACTCTGCGAATTTATGGTCGGGGAATATTACGGATACGATATTATTGGATAGCATAGCTCCGTCAGGGAGTGTGAATATCAACACCGGCGCGTTAACAACCAATGTTACGACAGTTACCCTTGCTCTTTCAGGAACAGATTCCGGCTCAACGGTAGTCAGTATGCAGTTCAGCAATGACGGGAGCAGTTACAGTACTTTTGAAGTCTACGGAACAAGCAAAGTGTGGACGCTATCTGCGGGTGATGCGTTAAAAACAGTGTATGTGAAATTCAAAGACGGCGCTTCAAATATTAACACCACGGCGGTAACGGATACGATAACTCTGTTTACGGGTTCGGGAGATACGACACCTCCAACAGGAACTATCAGTATTAACTCCGGCGCGGCGTATACTACAATAACAACGGTTACTCTGGCGCTCTCCGCAGCCGATGCAAACGGTGTAGCCGAGATGAAGTTCAGCAACGA
>MFGS01000135.1:0-164 GCA_001778355.1 Candidatus Firestonebacteria bacterium RIFOXYA2_FULL_40_8 | reverse complement strand
CACCGCGGAAGCATATGGAGCAAGCAAGGTCTGGACGTTAGCAGCCGTTGACGGCGTAAAGAATGTCTATGTGAAATACAAAGATACCATAGGCAACTGGATGGTTGCCGGAGTAACGGATGCGATAACACTTGACGGTGCCGCTCCCGCAGGAACAATAACTG
>MFGS01000134.1:5625-6664 GCA_001778355.1 Candidatus Firestonebacteria bacterium RIFOXYA2_FULL_40_8 | reverse complement strand
TCTCGGTCTTTACTCCGAGGAAGACCGCAGTTTCTTCCCCGACCGCAATAATATTCAGATCATTACTGAACATATAGATGATGAACATTAAAAGTAGTGCCACCGGAGTAATATATGGAAGCAAGTCGTAATTTGTATTGTTTAAAGTACCCATCATCCAAACCACCACTTCCGCAAGCCCTTTATTTGAAAGCGTAATGATAAGCATTATTAAGGCAGAGAAAGAGAAGTTAATGATCACCCCGGAAAGCAGAAGCGTGTGCAAGGAGATCTTTCCTTTGGTTCTGGCTAACCCGTATACTAAAAACATTGATAAAATGGCGCCAATAAACGCCGCGAACGGAACAACGGGAACTCCAAAAAAGAAAAACGGGAGACTTGAAAGTATAATAATAGAAGCTCCGAGTGCCGCGCCGCTGGAAACACCGAGAAGATATGGGTCCGCAAGAGGATTTTTAAGAAGCCCTTGAAATACCGCGCCGGAAACGGAAAGCGAAGCACCGACTAAAAGAGCGAGTAAAACACGAGGTATTCTTACTTTAAAAAGAATATCGGAAATGGTCGCATCCCAAGTAACAGGAAAACTGTTAATTCCCGGAATTTTTGAAAGCATTATTTTAATAGCAACACCCGGCTCTATGAAAACACCGCCTATAAATATTCCAAGAAAAATACTCGCAATTAAAAGTATTATTCCGAGAAGTATGTAAGTTTTAAATTTACTTTTCATTTACCAGCGCCTTTTCTGTTATTCTTCTTGTTTTCATCACTTCTTGTCTTCTTTGTTTTTCCGTTATCACTATATTTTTCATATGCTGTTTGAGTTCTAATGTTGCGACACAACCCTTGGCAAGCTTCTTTGAGGCTTTCAGAGTTTTAAAAACCTCCGCGTAATCCATATTTCCTCTTCCTAGAGGCAGGTGCGAATCCTCCAAGCCGTTGTTGTCGTGAACGTGAAGCTCAACAATAGGAAGCGGCAGAGAGCTCACATACTCATAAAGATTTCCCCTGTCGATCAAACCTTTTTTCACAGCGATAT
>MFGS01000134.1:0-5616 GCA_001778355.1 Candidatus Firestonebacteria bacterium RIFOXYA2_FULL_40_8 | reverse complement strand
CGAGGTCGAGGAGCATCCCGAGCCGCTTTGATTTTATTGCTTTTCTTATTCTTTGAAAATCTGATATTTTAGAATTCACAATCCAGTTCTCTATACCGATCTTCATTCTTTTCGTGTGCTTTAGCGAAAATTTGAGCGCCTTTATTGTGTTATTTGAGTTATAAACAACATCATGCCGTGTTCCGACTTCATCAAATGCCGGGTCAAAACAGATATTAAGAACTTGCTTTTCCAGTTTATTTCTTTTTATAAAACCGTTAATATTATCCAGCCTGGTTTTAAGTTCTTTCAAAAACCATTTTTTTCGCATGGCAAAGAACGCCAGATGAAACGTGACAACAAGTTTATTCCTCTTTATTGCCTCCGCCACGGCTTTCTCGCTCGCATCTTCAAAAGAACTTCCGAGAAAACTAATGGCTGTGAAGCCCATCTTAGACAGATGGTTTATCGTCTGAACTATAGACTTTTTCCGTATGTTCCAGAGAGCTATTCCTATTCTCATTAATTTTTCCCTTTATAAACCATCTGTCCGGTTGCGAGTTACGGGTAACGAGTAGCGAGTTAAAAGATAAAGGCTTTCACTCGTAACCCGTCACCCGCTACCCGTGACTGTTTTATCAAATAAAAATGCACCTGCCTGTATTTTTACATACAAGCGAGGTGCACCCGTTCTAACTTGGCCCGCTAATTAAAAAACCGCTTATCCTTTGTTCCTCGAAGGAGACGGTGATTCATTTTACGGTAAGGTTTTCTGGCTCGAAGGTCCAACCTACTCTTCCGCCTTCCCGTCCTTTCGAACAGTGGCTCTGGAATTTCGTTCCTTCTTACAGCACCGGGAGTGCGCCGGATTCAAACCGGCTTCCCTACACCGCAAAACAACTACATTGGTATTCTATACAACAAACTAAATATTGTCAATCTATTTTTGGAATTTATTCTAAAGTACTGTCAGTACAATGGTTCCTATTACCAGCAAATAAATGGAGAAATAGTATAGTTTTTGTTTTTGAATGATGTTGACGAGCAGTTTTGTGCAGAAAAATCCGGTTATGGCGGCAACTAAAAGGCCTGTTATATAAATCATTATATCGTTATTGACCATATCGTCTTTAGTAATATGCCTTGCCTGAAGCACTGCGGCACCTACAACTGCAGGTATGGAAAGCAAAAAAGAGAACTCCGCGGCGAACTTCCTATCAAGTTTTGCAAAGAGGCCCGCAGATATAGTAGAGCCGGATCTGGAGATACCGGGAATTATTGCAATACCTTGAATTAAACCGACGAATAAGGCGTTTAACCAGCTCATCTCTTTTTCTGTTTTATTTCCCGGTTTTACCCGTTCTGCAAATAACAATATTAGCGCTGTGACGATAAACGCCGCACCTACAAGTTTTACATCGGTGAACATCTTTTCAAAAGCATCTTTAAAAGTGACACCGATGACACCGGTTACCGCCGTAGCAACAAGCACCAGCATCAGTAATTTTACATTTTTACATATCTCAACAATTCTTTTCCTGAAATATATTACCACGGCAAGAGCAGTACCTAAATGAAGTGTCACATCAAAAAGTATTCCCGGCTGGGAGAAATTCTTGAAAAAACTTTGAATGACAACAAGATGCCCGGAAGAGCTAACCGGCAAAAATTCGGTAAGCCCTTGTACAATACCGAGGATGATGGATTCTAATAGTGTCATATTAACTCCAATAACTAAGATTTAAGCACTAAATTCTAAACAATCACTAAGAATTAAATTCTAATAACTAAACAAAATCAACTTAATACAAGCACTAAGAAATAAGCACTAAATTCTAAACAAAAGCATTGAACTTATATTAATAGATTTCAATATTTAGTGCTTAGTGCTTTTACCTTAGTGATTACCAATCTTAAATATTTTTAAGATTGGTCTCCATTCTTTTCACGCACTCGGCGGAACCAAGTGCGGGGAGAACATTTGCAAGCTCTTCTCCGTGCTCCTGCCCGGTGATAGCAATACGGATGGGCATAAACAAGTCTTTGCCTTTTACTCCGGCTTTTTTGCCGGCTTCTGCGACAAGAGCTTTACAATTTTCTTTTGTTATTTCATTTGCTTTTAAAACTTCAATAAATGCGTTTATTGTTGCGGCGGCATTATTTATTCCGCTCCAAACATTTGCCGCGTCCTGATTAACGGCTTTTGCTTCGGTGAAGACGGAAGCGAGCTCGGGAATCATATTAAAGGATTTTACGCCGGTTTTTATTTTAAGAAGAACATCTTTCTTCCACTCTTCGCTCTTTTCTATCTTGGAAAGATAAGGCAAGGCGTTTTTCAAATACACATCATCCGGTAACTTCGCAATATATTCGTGGTTCATCCAAACAAGTTTTTTCTCGTCAAATATGGAGCCGCTATGCCCGACATCTTTAATATCAAAATTCTTAAAGATTTCCTCTTTTGTTTTTATCTCCACACCGTCTTTCGGGTACCAGCCCAGAAGGGACATGTAGTTGAACATCGCTTCGGGTAAAAATCCTTTATCACGATAAGCAAGAAGAGATGTTTCCCCGTGCCTCTTTGAAAGTTTGCTCCTGTCAGCGCCTAGTATCATGGAAAGGTGCGCGAACTCAGGCATCGGAAAGCCAAACGCCTGATAAAGCAACACCTGGCGGGGTGTGTTAGAAAGATGGTCTTCCCCTCTGATAACATGCGTGATTTTCATTAGATTATCATCGATAACGACAGCAAAATTATATATCGGCACTCCGTCAGAACGGGCAATAACAAAATCCCCTATCTCTTTCGTGTTAAACTCCACAGGACCTCTTACCAGGTCTTCAAACTTTACGATAACATTTTCTGCAACTTTAAACCTCACGACAAATCTCTCTTTCGCCGCAAGTTTTGCCTGTATCTCCTGCTCCGTAAGTTTTGTACATTTCCCGCTGTATTTATAAGGCATCCCCGCCTTCATCGACTTCTGCCTCTCCGCTTCCACTTCTTCCGGAGAACAGAAGCAATAATAGGCCTTTTTCTCTTTTAAAAGGATGTCCAGATACTTGTTATATATAGAAAGCCGTTTCATCTGGGTATAAGGCCCAAATTCCCCTTTTTCATTATCAATACCAAAATACCCCTCGTCCCAATCGAGTCCCAGCCACTTAAGCGACTCAACGATAACTTTCACCGCTTCAGGCGTAGACCTTTCCTGATCCGTATCTTCGATACGAAGAATAAACACCCCTCCGGTCTCTTTCGCAAAAAGATAATTAAAAAGCGCCGTCCGAGCATTTCCTATGTGCATGTACCCCGTCGGTGACGGAGCAAAACGTACTCTGTTTGTCATATTTTCATCCTTTTAATATAATCCTCCGGTATAATACTCTCCGACATTCTCAAATTTATCATTTTTCCACTTGAATACCTGCACCATATTTGCAAATGTGAGAGGTGTCGGCATCGGATATTTAGAATCTGCTTCAACAAGTTCTTTTGGTATGTCTTTTCTCACTTCATATGGAATAGCATCAACATTGAATACTATTTCCGGCAATGAATCATTGTCTAGATCAATAAATGCAATTTCCGAATGCCAACCGCCTAATTCTAGGAATTTGGTAACTTCACCTTTTTCATTTATTCCAAATATTTTGTACGTTCCGGAACTAGTTCCGCCCCCTCTCCTGCAGTAAATATATTTATAGTTACCATACCATTTATATAACCTGAAATACGACGTAATATCATAGGGTATCTTATCTGCCGAGTACTCATTTACAATAAGATCTTTTTTGATTTTCTTATCATCCAGAACCATTCTCATTACCGCATCCATTTTCCAATAATCCGAAATTTCCGGATTCGTATCCCTTGAATACCAAGCAGCTGTAACAGTATAATTTGATAACGAGAATTCATACATTTCCTTTACCTTATGCACAGATCCGTAAATATTTACTTCTTGTTTGAGTGTATCATCAAATATAATTTTACTTATTGGTTTAACCTCAACAAAAGAATTCGCTTTTGCATATTTAAAGAATTCATCAACACGTGAATAACTCGACATATTTAATATTTTATCAGTATATCCAGTAAAATTAGCCTTGCTATTAAAATATCTTTGAAGTGTTTGAGTATTTTTATTTATATTTTTCAGCGCCGCTTCGTGGTCGAACGGCTTTTCTTTGCAGCCTGTTAAAAATGACAAACAAACAGCTGTTGCAAGTACAAACACAAGTTTATTTTTCATTATTTTCCTTACCGAAAGTTGCTTCCGGCTCAACATAGACATTAGTTAATATACCATTTAGTATACCATTCGCCAAGTTGGTATACCATTTCCCATAAATTCCTCAAGAATATAAAAGTGCCCAACATCAGAGCCTGTAGTTGCTTGATTTATCAAGCGCTTTAGGCCTCATAAATGAGGCAACTACAAAAAGCCGGCGGGTATGCCGACGAGCGTCGCAGTAACCGGCGACGCTACAAGTATCGTTTCAATTTCTTTATAAGTTCTTCTTTTTCTTTCTCTGTACGTTTTCCCGGTCTTACTTTTTCCGGGATCTGCCAGATGGGGAGCTGTTTGTATTTGTCGTTTTTGTATCTCGGGGCAATGTGCCAGTGGATATGGTGGCAGATGTTACCGAGATTTTCGTAGTTGAATCTGTCGGGTTTGCATACTTTGTTTATAGCTGCGGCAACCTGCATCATATCTTTGTATAAACCGATCTGAAGCTTAAGAGGAAGCTTGTGCGTGTGTTCCTTGTGATTCTTTGTAAAAAGAATGCAATATCCTTTAAAATACTGCCCGCCGGCATGAAGGATAACATAAGAGTGCTTTAACTCCGCAAGAAATACCTTACTAGTCCCTTTTTTAATTTCTTTTATAGTATTACAATAAAAACAATTTTTCATTTTCCATCCTCTCCTTTAAAATTCGCGGAAGAGCTTTTTCTTCCGCTTCCTTCAATTGTCATTAGTCATTAGTACTTCGTCATTATCTTTTCGTAATATTAACTATCGCCTGGCATTGCATAGCTCTTAAAGCTCCGATATCTCCGAGCCCCTTAGCAGTTGTTGCCTTGATAGAAACTTGTTCCGGTTCTATAGAAAGCATTTTTGCTATATTTTCTTTCATCTCCCCTATATACTGGGAAAGCTTTGGCTGCTCTGCAATTATTACGGTATCAATATTTACAATTTTATAATCTTTTTTTAATTTATTTCCGACATGTTGTAATAGAATCAAACTGGAAGCGTCTTTATTTTCCGGCCTATCCACGCCAAATATTACCCCTATATCTCCTTCATTTGCAGCGCCGAGAAGCGCATCAATTATCGCATGACATAAAATATCAGCATCCGAATGCCCATCCAGCCCGAGATGAAACGGAATATGCACCCCGCCGAGAATTAGATTACGCCCGTGTTTCAGTTTATGAATATCAATACCAAGACCTACCAGATTTGTGGACATAAAAACTCCTTGTTTAAATTGACTAAGTACTAATGACTATTGACTATTTATTGTTGGCGGATAATAACCTCCGCCTCATATTATATTTATTTTATTAAATATTGCGGCGACGTTTTGCCGCGTTCATTAAATAGTCATTAGTCACTAGTTGATA
>MFGS01000133.1 GCA_001778355.1 Candidatus Firestonebacteria bacterium RIFOXYA2_FULL_40_8 | reverse complement strand
CTTCCGCTTTTTTCAATTCCAAACATCCTTACGGCATCCGCGTAAGCATCTATACAGTCACTTTTAGCGGAAGGATCTACAATATCCTTTCTTTCAATAAAGGTGTTATAACAAAAAGATCTTCCGCGTATATTCCAGCCAATCCTGTATTTTGCTCCTGATAAAATAGTCAGCAAAGCGCTTCTCGGGTTGCCAAATACATCAATGACGGCATCATAATGCCTTTTTCTTATTTTAGCTATATTTTTCAATGTAAAGATGTTCCCTTTTTCCGCTTCCACCAGATTACTGATATCAGGATTGTTTTCAAGCATTTTAAGCGGCACTTTCTCAGCAAGATAATCTATTTCTATTCCGGGATATTTTTTTTTCAAATCATTTATCACCGCCGTTGAAATAATGACATCACCGATAAATCTCAATCTTACAAACAATATCCTCTTAATTTCTTTTATTTCAAGATTTGTCATTTGAGTTTAAATCCTTTTTAATCCATGTAACCGCGGCAAAAAGGTTGTCCGCTATAAAATCAGGTTTTTTTTCTAACTTATCCTTCTCTGTTCTGCCATAACCTGTTAATACCAGAATTGTTTTACCGCCGGCGTTCTTTCCAAGCATAATATCCGCAGCCTTGTCCCCGATAAAATATGATATTTTCGGATTAACACCGGTATCAGCAACCGCTTTTTCAATCATTCCGAGTTTTGGTTTTCTGCAATTACAGTTGTCGGATGGCAGATGTGGACAATAATACAAGGCATCAATAACAGCACCAGCCTCAATCTTTAATATTTTTTTAAGTTTATCATGAATAGCTGTCAGTACTTTAAGTGTAAACATCCCTCTTCCGATACCGGACTGATTTGTTAATACCAACACCGGTAATTTCATACTGTTCAGCTCCTTAACGGCCTTTGCGGCATCCGGATATAATTCTAAACCGGAAGGATCTGATAAATATTCTTTTTCAATATTTAAAGTTCCGTCCCTGTCAAGAAAAACACCTGTTTTCCCCATCCCTGCTCCTTTAAAAACAAAGTCTATAACGTAAAGTCTTTGTAATTATATTAATTCTTAACTTCTTACTTTCTTTGTTTTTAGCGCTTTCCCTTTCCCCGCTTTCCTTTCTGTACTTGCTTTATTTGCGTTCCCTGCTTCTTTTATAGGCTTCCCTAATACCCCGAAACCATATATACCAGCGGGATATTTTTCTTTTAAAGTCAAAGAGACTGTCACCCGGCTTAATGTATACTCTTCGCATTTCGAAAAGATCCTCTGTCACCGTTGGTTTAGAAGAGCCTATGGCAAGACCGTACAGATAACCGGCTTTGGCAGTAAAACTTTTAACATTTGCGTTATAACTCCCGTAAGGGTAAAAAACAGCCCGCACTTTTCTCCCTGTTATACTTTCCAGTGTTTTTTTTGAATTTTCAAGATCCCTTTCTACTTCTTTTACACTATGCTTTGTAAGATGAACATGGTTTTCTGTGTGTGATTCGAAAGAAACTAAAGATCCTGAGTATTTTTTAATTTGCTCTTCGGTAATCGTCAAAGAACCGTCAACTTCCTTTTCCCAGCTGCTTTTTTTGCCTATATATCCGGTAACAACGGAAAACACACATTTCATATTTTTTGACACAAGTATCGGAACGACATTATTTACCGTTTCGCAGTATGAATCATCAAGAGTTATTATAACAGGTTTTTTGGGACATTCAGTCCGTTCTTGAATTATATTTTCAAGATCTTCAAAGTTTAAGCAGGTATAACCTTTTTTTAAAAGAAAAGCCATTTGTTTCTCAAACTGTACTTTTTCTATGCAAAAATTATTCCATACTTGTGTAAGTTTTTTATCGATTACATTATGATACATTAAAATAGGTAAATATTTTAACTTTTCCATCGTATTTCCTTTTTGTTAAACCTGAACATCTCAAACAGTTTAAGCTCCGAAGAAAACACATAAAAAGAAGAAAACAAGTGAAACAACAGCCCTCGCACACCGTCCATAATCCCCAGCTTCATAATATAATATTTAATAAATCTGAACGACGGACGGAGGAATAGTCCATACCAGCTGGGCTTTTTATTCCGTTTGAAACGCCCTGCTGCTTCAAGAAAAGTATAAGAATTAAATTTATGAAAATACGCCGAAACAGAATTATAGGAGTAATGCAGCATCGGATTTTGCAATTTCTTGATAATTTTTTTATCAATATTCACTGTTTCATGAACTTCTTTAACACCGTAGGAAAATTTGCCCTTGCTTTTTTTGAACAACCGTAAATGATAATCCGGATACTGACCGCCATATTTAAGCCAGCTTCCCAAAAAATAATTCTTTATCGGCAGCAGGTAACCTTCTTTATCAAAAGCAAGAGATTTTATCTCTTCTTTTAATTCCTCCGACACTCTTTCATCGGCATCGATGCTGAGGATCCACTCGTTTTTCGCCTTGGAGATACCAAAGTTTTTCTGTGAAGCGTAACCGTCCCATTTCCGGTTGAATATTTTTTTTGTATAACCGCCGGCTATATGAACTGTCTTATCATTACTATCAGAATCCACAATAATAATCTCATTGACGAAATCCAGAGTTTGAAGGCAGTCAGCAATATTCGCCTCTTCATTTTTCGTAATAATAACCGCACTGATGTTTTTTATCATTTAACCGCCTTTAAAACAGACTTCAGCACCTGATCCACGGATATTGCATCTAAACATAAAGGAAGAATGCAATCATCTTTCCAGCAGGGCTTACAATCCAAATCAGCACTCAATACATAATGCCTGTCTTTTTCACTATAGGGATTAAAAATAACTGCTTCTTCAGGTCCCACAATGGATATTGAGGGTATTTCAAGGGCAACTGCAATATGAAGAAGTCCCGAGTCATTACCTATGAACAGGTCAAATCCTGACAACAAGGCCATGACCTTTCTTAAATTACGTTCACAAATTGTAAACGGTTTATTCTTCATTAACCTAATAACCTGTTTTAAAGCATCCGGATCCTTTGGATCTTCGATAAATATTATTTTAAAATTATAATCTTTGATCAATTTATCTGCCAGTTCGGCAAACCTTTCCTTAAACCACATTTTATTTTTCCTGCTTGCAGAGACACTGATGCCTATTAATTTATCTTTCCCTGAAAAACCGTATTTTCTAATGTCATACTTCTCGTTTTTTAAAAGATTAACTTCTACTTTCTTGGTTTTCACTGGAATACCGATAGTTCGTAAACAATCAAGATCCCGGTCTATGGCATCCTCGTATTCCTCAGGTTTTCCGACTCTAACCGTGGTAAAATAATTCCGGCCATTATGATTATTAACTATTTTAACCGGAGCTCTGGCAGCTAATGACAATAATGCAGATTTCCGGCTGGCCTGCGGACATATAACCATGTCAAATCTGCCGGCCATAAACACTTGCAGAAAGGTGTCAAAAAACCCGTCAAAGGTTATAATCCTATTAACATTACTATTATTTTTTAAAATTTCCTTGCCGGGACGGGTTATTACACAAGTGATAGAGGCCTCTTTATAGTATCTTTTAAGATTAGAAACAAGCGGTGTCATAAGAACAGTATCACCGATCCCTCTCAGTTTTATCACTAATATTTTTTTAATATTCTGTTTTTTAAATAAAGGTTTTTCCGGCAAGACCTGAGGAACCCACTCCCGTATAGAATTATTAAATATTGCACTTTTATTACTTTTTTGCCAGGTGTAACGTTTAAAAATCCTTGTTTCAATTGACGGTTTAGGTTTCCAAATATCATAATCATTTTTCAAAATATTAACATTTACGCTGTTCTGCATTACACTTGAAAGCTTCATTCTCATTTCAATTTTCAGCGGAATAGATACTTCCTCAAAAGAATTAAGAACTACTACCCAATCTGCTTTAGAATACTTAATTCCCATACGTATCATCTTTTCTTTATTTTCTTCAAAGATCAATACTTTTGCGCCATATTTTTTCACCAAATTTTTGCTTATTTTATTAAATGAATTTGACACCAATAGTATTTCGCTTGTCCAACCACACACTGTTTTAAGACATCTTTCCAGAGTCGCAGATTTTTCATTTACTATTATTACCGCTGATATTTTCATAAAAAACTGTTTACTCCCTCTAATACATCGGCTACTTCAATATTACGGCAACGTTTAGCTGACAATATCCTGAGTTTGCTTTTATCCTCCGGTGTCCAGTTAATATGGTCATTTTCCCCGTATAAACCTACAAGAGGAACATCCATAGCAATTGCAGCATGAGCAGGTCCGGTATTACCGCAAACCAATAATTTAAATCTTTTAAGCAGAGAAGCTAACTGGACTATATCCGTTTTGCAGGCCATAAAAGCATTTGGTCCTATGCTTTTTACAATTTTTAATGCAATTGTCTTATCAGCACTTCCCCATAATACAATTATTCTGGCATTATATTTAACCGTCAATACTTTCCCGAGTGCTACATATTTTTCTAAAGGCCATTCACGTCTTTTGCGCCCTGTCCCGGGGTTAAAACCTATAATCAAATCATTTTTTTCCACACCTATACTCTCAAAATATGCTGAGGTATAATCGTCCTCAGATTTTGCCGGGTATAGTCTGCTCTTTTTGACATCTGTTTTAAAACCCAGACTTTTTAAAATATCCAAATTTCTTAGCAGCTCGTATTTCGGAGCCTTGTCTTTTTCAATCATAATATTTAAGAACTCTTTCGAATACTGATCTTTATAACCCGCTCTGTATTTTGCCCGGCTCAGGTAACAAGCGCAGGAACTCTCCAGGCTAAAGTCATAAATAAGGTTAATTGCCAGGTCATAATTATCCGTTTTTAACTTTTGCCTGTCTGCAAATTTGTCATATTCCAGTATTTGATCTATAAACGGATTATTCTTTAAAACCCCGGAATTATAACTTCTGACTAACGCAGTTATCTTTGATCCCGGTATTGTTTTCTTAATATTCTCAAAAACCGGGGTAGAAAGTATAAGATCACCGACTTTATCCAGTCGCACTATCAATACTTTAGATATATTTGACAGCCGGAAAGTTTCCGTTGTTTCCTTTCTTTTTAAGATCCGCAGGTATTTTACAAATATAATAGTTTTTAAGTTTTTCCAGGTATTTCTTAGCATTGAACTGTGGAGTCTCAAGTTTTCCTCCAAAGTATCGGAGCAGCTTTAAGACAAAGGAAAAACATCATAGCAGGCACTCCCCTACTTCAAGAAAATCTTTGACTTTTTGACATTTAGTTTTGCTAAAGAATATTTTAATAAAGAAAGGAGAGTCTGAAGACCGTAAACTAAACTATTCTTAAAATTTATCGAGGAGGCATCTTTCATGTACCTGGTAGGACAGGGAATTTCAGAAATCTTAAAACCAAAATAGACGGTTTGAATTATAACCTCCGTATCAAAAACAAAATTCTCAGAATTATTCATAAACGGGATAGTTGTGAGGAGTTTTTTACTGTAAGCCCTATAACCGGTATGAAATTCCGATAATTTCTGCCCTAAGAATATATTTTCCGATATAGTTAAAAACCTGTTACTGATAAATTTATAGAAAGGCATTCCTCCAGAAATAGCAGTTCCGCTTAAAAGCCTGGAAGCAAGTACCAAATCTGCTTTGCCTTCAATTATCGGTTTGATGATCTCGGGTATCAATTTAGGATCATACTGATAGTCAGGATGGAGCATTACAACTATATCAGCACCTTCTTTCAAGGCTTCAGTATAGCAGGTCTTCTGATTTCCGCCATACCCCCTGTTTTCAGGATGCACAAAAACTTTTAATCCCAGTTCACGCGCTTTTTTAACAGTTTCATCATGTGAAGCATCATCCACAAGTATTATTTCATCAACATATTCCTTGGGAATATCATCATATGTCACTTGAACTGTTTTGGCGGCGTTATAGGCCGGCATTACGACTACGACTTTTGGTTTCATATGTACATAATATCATAAAACCACTTTGTAGTAAAGCGGGAATTACTTTAGAGTTGGCGTAGACTTGCCGTGTTGCGATATATAATAAATATTATTTCTTATAAACTTCGTCCACCTTCGGTGAGATCTCGTCCGTAGACGCGCCTGAGGGCGGATACTTTGTACTTCGTAGTTCGTACTTTTATCATATAACGTGTAAAGGTTTTGGTTCTGAGAGGTTTACCGTAATTCTGTGTGTGTTTGAACCATCAACATAACCCATAGGAATTGTCAGAGAATAATCCAAACGCAAGTCAAGTAATTTGATAGGCAGCAGAAAGCTGAAACCGGCAGAGATGCTTGAAAGATTACCGGTACCCATTATATATCCTGCCCTGACCGCGATACTTGAATCACTTACGCCGAATGTTTCAAGAAATTTTGTACTAATCCAGTACTCCGAACCGACAGAACCTTTAATTTCACCGTTTCTTGAATCTCCCTGTACTGCCACCTTTAAATCTTTCATCAATTTATAGGAAGCACCTACTCTATATATTGAAGCAACAGGGTCTTTATACTTTATTGAAACATCGGGTTGATTAAGATTTTCGAAAGAAGCACCTACAGTGAGGGCATCACCTAATTTTGTCAACCCACTCACACATAATCCGACTCCGGTCGCGCTCATTGTCGAAAAATCAGAATTCAGAGCCGTCCATTCATTTGCTGAATAACTTTTCATAAATAATCTTGCGCCAATTCCGACAAAAAAAGTCTTTGCTAAAGGATATGAATAGCCAAGAGTAATAATATTTTCATTATAAAACGG
>MFGS01000132.1:17468-18041 GCA_001778355.1 Candidatus Firestonebacteria bacterium RIFOXYA2_FULL_40_8 | reverse complement strand
TGGCCAAAAGCACATATTGCCGGTAAAAGGAGAACCATTATTTTTAGCATGCGGGAATATTTTTTCATCTACACCTTTATCTTGAAATATTTTCTTTTTCCGGCTTTAACAATATCGCCGGTTTTGATAGAAACGTCCGTATCCGGTTTTCCCACCCGGACCTCGTTGATAGATACTCCGCCCTGCTCCACCAACCGCCTGGCTTCGGATTTATTTGTAACCGCGTTAAGTTTTACCAGAAGATTAACGATCCAGATCTTTCCGTCTTTAAAGGAATCGGCCGGTATATAAATTTCCGGTATATCTTTCGGAAGTTCTTTTTCGGTAAAAACCCGGTCAAATTCAGAGGAAGCGGTCTCCGCCCGGTCTTTACTGTGATACATGGTTACAAGCTCCCGACCCAGACGTTTTTTAAGTTCTTTCGGATGCAAAGTACCGTTCTTAAAGCCCGCTTCAAGCTCTTTGATCTCCGCCATCGGCACTTCCGTTAAAAGCTCAAAATAATTAAACATTATAGCATCGGGGATGGACATTACTTTACCGAACATCTCTCCGGGTGTTTCATCGATCGAG
>MFGS01000132.1:11364-16811 GCA_001778355.1 Candidatus Firestonebacteria bacterium RIFOXYA2_FULL_40_8 | reverse complement strand
CTGACCAAATCGGCGACGCCGCGTTTCAATAAATCAAGTTGCTCGACTGCTGGTTTCATTGATTACTTCCTTTTTAAATACGCTTCCACTGATGCCAACCAAAAAACGTTACGAGTAGCGGATGACGAGTTACGGGTTGAAAAAAGCATAAATATCGGTCCATAAATCTTTTTCTCAATCCACCTAGGTGGATACTACATCAATGTGGCATTATTATATTAAAAACATCTTAGCGTATAACTGCGTACTTACTTGCTGCCTTCTGTCTTCTGTCTTCCGTCTTCTGTCTTTTTTCTTTTCCCAAACATACTTTCCAGTCTTAACTGCCAGGGGATAAGCAGGGCTTCAAAAATAATACTCCTGTTAAGTTTAGAGGTTCCGCTGTGCCTGTCTATAAAAATAATCGGCAGTTCGCATATTTTAAAACCGTTTTTTCTTGCGTGGTAATTCATTTCTATCTGGAAAGAGTAGCCATCGCTTTTCACTCTGTCCAAATCAATGGTTTTCAGTACTTCTGCTTTGAAACATTTAAACCCGCTGGTCGCGTCTTTAACCGGAAGCCGGAGGATAGTTCTTACATATAAATTAGCCAGAATAGAAAGTAAGAGCCTTTTTAACGGCCAGTTTACCACACTTATGCCGTTTATATACCGGGAGCCGATTATCAGATCACACTCTTTTGATTTTTCAATAAATTCCGGTAATTTGTCCGGATTATGCGAAAAATCAGCATCCATCTCAAACACATAATCATACCCCTTTTCCAGGGCATATTTAAAACCGGCTACATAAGCCGAACCGAGCCCCTGCTTTCCGTCCCGGTGCAGTACCTTAAGCCGCGACTCTTCCTGCGCCAGTTTATCGGCAATATTTCCCGTGCCGTCAGGTGAATTGTCATCCACTACCAATATATTAACTTCGGGAGCGGATTTAAACACGTTCTCAATAAGTTTTTCTATATTTAAGATCTCGTTATATGTAGGAACAACCACCAGATATTTCATCGTTAGAACTATTTTACCGCCTTTATGAACTTTACATTATCGAAATAGAAGACGCCCGAACCTTTTATTATCAGCTGTACTCTGTTGATATTCCCCCATTTACCTTCACGAGCATCGGAAACAAATTCAGAATCCTTTATAGTAATCAAAGTCCATTCTTTTTTATCCGCATTAATGGTCTGAGAAACCCACTTTTTCCATTTTGTATCAAAGAGATTTACGGCTATAGAGCCCTTA
Source organism: Candidatus Firestonebacteria bacterium RIFOXYA2_FULL_40_8 (assembly GCA_001778355.1). Taxonomy (GTDB): domain Bacteria; phylum Oederibacteriota; class D2-FULL-39-29; order D2-FULL-39-29; family D2-FULL-39-29; genus D2-FULL-39-29. Next base: position 15,570 of record MFGS01000132.1, on the reverse strand, counting down.
CCTTTTTCCGCCAGAACATAAAAAGAAATGGCATTATTTGTATCCATCGCATTTTCTGAAGCAAGCGTGATTTGCGCAAACTTCTTTTCATTTGCCGGAATCTGAGTATATGTAAGTTTTGCGCTCTTCTTACCGGACATAAATCTTTTAGTATCCTGCTCCAAAAGTATCTTGTCTTCTGCTGTTTCTTCCATACCGGAAGCATCCCCCATGTAGGAGGAGGCCTTAATTGCAATTTTTTCTGCTTCAAAATCCTCGACAACCACTTCCGAAACTTTCACCACGGAAGGTTTGACTGCTTCAGGCGGGGCAATTTTCAGGTCTTTCACTACTTCCTTTACCGGAGCTTTCTTCTCCACAACCGGTTTCTTTACGGCATCCGCAGAAAAACCGTTTACCGCAAATACCGCTATTACCGCTATTACCGCTGCTATTTTTTTCATGTTATCCTCCTGAGATAAATCTACGCTAACGGGGATACCTCCCCGCGTTTTTTATGACGTTATGCCAAAGAAAACCCCGAGCGTGAGCTCGTGGGATGAATTTGGCATTAATAATCTAAAATCTCCTATCGTCGAAACTCCGTGCGTAAGCTCGGAGAGGTTCATAATGCGCGACAAAAACCGGACGGCAAGCTTCCAGGTCTTCAGCTGTTTAGCTTTTTGCTATAAATACGATACAGTCTTTTTGATTTTTGTTTTAAATTCAACAAGTCTCTTGCTTACAACTTCCATAATTTCCGCGGTTGCTTTCCCATCGTCGTCATAAGTAGCATACCCTATACTCACTGTCAACTTTTTACTCGAAAGCTCTTCTCTTTTCTCGAAAGGATAGGCTTCTATTCCCTGCCTTATCCGTTCAGCCAGCTGCGCCGTTCCTTCTGTACCGGTTGATGGCAGCATAATGGCAAATTCCTCACTGCCATACCTCGCAACCACATCTACTTTACGGGTCAGGTTTTTAAGTATCTGCCCGACCTCAATTAAAACAGTGTCCCCGGCATGATATCCGAACCGGTCCCTGTAGGCCTTTAAATTATCCATCTCTACCAGTATAACAGATACTTTCTCGGTTGGAACCTTATAATATCTTTCAAGACGTTCCAGCTCTTTTTTCAGGGTTTCATTAAAATACCTTAAATTGTATGTATTTGTTAGAGCATCCGTAATGGCAAGTTGTTCGATTTTTTCGTATAACTTCGCATTCTCTATAGCTACGGCCGTCTGGCTGGAGTAAGCCGAGAGTGTGGTCAGATCTTCCGGAGACAGGTGCTTGCCTCCCTTTTTATCCGCAACAAGAAAAACTCCGACAATAGTGTCTTTTACGGTAAGAGGGACGACGGCAAACTCCGAAAGGTTAAGTTTTTCCACAAAGGCCTGGGAGCACCTGTGGTCTTCCCTGGCATAACGTATAATAAAAGAAGTACGCTCAATCGCGGCTTTCGGAACAATGTCCTCCGCTTTGTCAAAATTAAAATGAAAATCTTTTAATTTTTCCATATCAACATTGAAACCGTCCGCGGGGACGAGAATATCTTTTCTGTACCCGATATGTTCGAACGTAAAAATAACAATTTTATTATATTTAAACTCTTCAAAGAGATTTTTTATCGCGAGATCCAGAACATCTTTTAGTTTCGCGCTCCGTCTTAAAGCACCGGTAAGTTCTTCTATATACTGAAGCTGACGGAAGGATTCCTTCAGCGAATATATACGCGAAAAAATAATTACATCCAGGCCGATAAAGACCAACAAGAATATTACCGAAAGTACCCGGACCGCGGGTGAAAAAGGAAGGAAGCAGGCCGTCAGGAAAACAAAAACCAGGAAGATCAAAGCACTGGATCTTTTTATGAACTCCAGAACGTTCTTCAATTTATTTTCTCTCCACTATTTTTTTGACCGTATTTTTAAGCTCTTCCAAATCACCGGATTTAATAAGGTATTTTTCAGCAAGCCAGACGTTGCTGTTATTTTCATAACCGGAATAGGCAGAATTAAGTATCACCGGCGGTACTTCCTTCTTGTTGTCCCTGGAAAGTTTTTCCAGAACCGACAAGCCGTCTATATCAGGAAGGCGGATATCCAGGATTATCAGATCCACTGTGTTTTTCGAAGCCATTTCAAGACCCTCGGTGCCGGTCGCGGCCAGCAGAACGTTGTAGCCCTCTTCTTTAAAAGCTTCGGAGTACAACTGCCTTATGTTTTCCTCGTCATCCACCACCAGTATAGTTTTCATAGTTTATCCCCCGGTTAAACCGGCAAAGTCACTTTAACGACCACCCCGTTAGAATTCGGGATTATCGTAAGTTTTCCTTTGTGCTCTTTTACTATTTTCTCCGCAATAGGAAGTCCAAGCCCCAGACCGCCTTTTTTTGTCGTAAAAAAGGGCCTGCTGAGCCTGTCAAGATCTCCGGATTCTATCCGTGACCCTACGTCTTTTACTTCCAGTATAAAACTGTTATTTTCCACTCTCGCGGAAACAATTATCGGAGTAATTTCCGCCGCATCCAGGGCGTTTTCCATAAGATTAATAAAAACCTGTTTTATTCTCTCACCATCTGCTATTAAAGGTTTTAAATTCCCGGAGATCTCCATTTTGATAATATCTTTTGTTTTCCTGCCTGTTTCGACCAGTACAACTGCCTCTTCAACTACTTTTTTAACATTTATTGGGGCTAAAGTCAATTCAAAAGGCCTTACAAAATCAAGCACATCATGAACAATCCTTTCCAGGCGCTTTATTTCGGTTATAATTATCTCCATGTGCCGCTGGTTCTCCGGATTATCCTTAACTTTCTCCAGTACCATTCTGGCAAACCCGCCTACGGAGATCAAAGGAGTCCTCATCTCATGAGCCACCGTTGCTGCCATTTCTCCGACCACCGCAAGTTTTTCCGCCCTCATCAAGATCTCCCTTGCTTCTTTAAGGCGTATGTTGGTTTCTTCCAGTTCTTTCGCCCTCTTTTCAATATTCTGATAAAGTAAGGCGTTTTCAATAGCCAGTCCCGCTTGAAAGGCAAAATTAGACAGTAAATTAAGGTATTCTATTGTTATCTCTTTGCCGTTTACGAAATTATCGGCAACAATAACACCTCTTACGCTTGAACCGGAAAGGATCGGTGCAACAGCAAAATAATCGGCTTTCCAAAAATCAAGAAAAGCTCCGGGTATTAAACTTCTGTACTTGTAATCACAAACCACCGCTCTTCTTTCCTGCATGCACAGGGAGAAAACATTTTTTTCCGCAAGCGAAAGCATTATTTTGCCCGGCTTATATTTTTTCCGGGCTGTCTTAAAGCCGCTCTCATAAATATTTATCAGTTCAGGAAGATTTTCGGAAGTAACATCCAGATTTGCTATTTCCTGCCAGACTTTATATGCTTCTTCTTTTGATGCCGGCGCAACCAGCATCCGGTCTTCCAGAAAACCTCCGCTTTCGTCCGTCATTAATAACAGTGCTCTGTTAAACTGAAGTCCATAACCGGCAGTCACGCAGGTAAGTATGACGTGCAGGGTCTTATCAATCTCTATGGTACTTTGCACCAGACTACTTATCTTGCGAAATAGAAGATTTTGCGCTTCGCTTTTTTCCAGCTCGGCATAAAGCTCGTTAACCAACCCCATAAAATCGTTTCCGGAATCTTTCCCGGTTTGATTTTTAAAAATCTCGCAAGATAAACATTTTTTAAAAGAATTTGACTGCTCCAGCCCGTTATGGCAATGCTTGCTGCCGGCAGTAGCAAAACAATAAATATCCTTCCTTCCAAACGCCGGGCAGTTTTTCTCCCCGCATTTCATATACTCCCAGCAATTTAATTTGTCCGGCACAACGCCTCCGACTTTCCTTACTTCTTTCTCTGTCCTTTCCGCCAAAAAGCGCTGGCGGACTGCTCGCCTAAAAGCCGGCGACCAGCCTTTTTTCCACTTTACCCACTTTGTTCACTCTGACTTATTTTCTTTCCATAAAAATATCTTCCGGTCTCCGGCAAAACATAAATAACGGACGCCTTCTTTATCCTGCGTAAAAGCAGGAGTGCGGTAAATCAAAGACGGCTCTTTCGTAAGTTCAAGCGGAAATCCGGAAACCAGAGTTCCTTCATGGGTAAAAGCATAAAGCAGCGCATCTCGGCAGCCGATAACCGTTTCCAGTTTTTTGTCCCCATTTATATCCGCCAGAATGGGATTATTACACATCCAGCCTTTG
>MFGS01000132.1:6535-11340 GCA_001778355.1 Candidatus Firestonebacteria bacterium RIFOXYA2_FULL_40_8 | reverse complement strand
GCTCCCCTTCCAGGCATAAAGGTATCCGGACTGGGCGTTATTGCAGCTTCCTATGACAATTTCCGGTTTACCATCGCCGTCAAGATCGCCTACAGAGGGAGTCACGTAAAATACATCACCCTCAACAGCCGAGACCGGCCAGCCTTTTGCAGGCGCCCCGTTTGGCTGCCAGGCATAGACTTTCCCGCTGACTGAGGCAACCAGAATCTCAGGAACTTTATCCTGATTAATATCAAAAACGACGGGAGTTGAAAGCCATTGAGAAGTCCCGCCCTCGGGCAAAATAAATTGCGGCCAACCGGGAAAATTACTGCCATCTTTTCTGAAAACATATACAATACCAGTATTGGCCCCGTTTACCGGAATTATAGATGCGGGTATTATCAGTTCTTTCTGTCCGTCTCCGTCCAGATCGGCGGCAAAAGCGGAGGTTCCAAGATCGGCAGAACCCCTGACTTTCCAGGGAGTATTAAATTTTGATTTACCTTCTTTGTCAAATACATAGATATTCATAAGGTCCGGCCCCGCTTTTGCAGTAAGCAGGATCTCGGAGGAACCATCACCGTCAATATCCGCGCAAAACGGCGTATTTTCACATCTTTCCGTCACGGCAACCGGCCAGCCGGGAAGGAGTTTACCTTTTTTATCCAGCACATAAACTTTCGAGGTGGAGGCCGTAACTATATCAGCTTCTCCGTCGCCGTCAACATCCGCAAGTACCGGGGAAGAGTAGACGATCTGGCCTTCGAGTTCATAAGGAAACCCGTCGCAAATCAAATACGCGTCCTTCTCCGCAGCTTCCGCTTTCATAATTGTTAAACAAGAAAATAATCCGAGACATAAAAGCAGATTTATCCCGTATTCTTTCAGTTTATTAAAAAGCGTCTTGTAATCAATTTTTAATATTTTTGCCGCTTTTGTTTTATTTCCACCGGTTTCTTTTAAAACTCTGATAATATATTTTTTTTCATATTCAGCCGCGGCTTTTTTTCCGACTTCAAGAAGCCCGAGCCCGCTTTCCAGAATATTCCCGTTCTCCGTACCGTCGAGTCCCTGCGGCAGATGTTCCGGCAGTATCTCGTCTGTCGAAAGTAAAACAGCGCGTTCGAGAACATTTCTAAGCTCTCTCACATTTCCGGGCCATAAATATTTAAGCAGCCGTTCCGCGGCAGCTTCCGAGATCTTGGGCGCTGTTTTTCTCCGGTTTTTTGCGAATTTTTCCGCAAAATACGAAGAAAGAAGGAGAATGTCCTCACCCCGTTCCCGAAGAGGCGGAAGCACTATAGTAAAAACATTTAACCTGTAGAACAGATCTTCCCTGAATTTATTTTCTTTAACCGCGTTTTCCAGATCAATATTACTGGCGGTAATAAGACGGGCGTCCACTTTAGTCGTCTCCTTGCCGCCGATCCTCTCTATGGTCTTCTCCTGCAAAAACCGGAGCAGTTTCTTTTGCACATCCCCCGTTAAATTTCCCACTTCGTCCAGAAAGAGCGTACCGCACTCCGCCAATTCGATACGCCCGGGCTTTCTGCCTGCCGCCCCCGTAAAAGCCCCTTTCTCATACCCGAAAAGTTCGGACTCCACGAGATTTTCCGGCAGCATAGCGCAATCTATCGCAATAAGCGGCTGGGCCGCGCGGCTGCTCTCCATATGAATAAACCGCGAAATCAGCTCTTTTCCTGTTCCGCTTTCCCCTACAAGTAAAACCGTAATATCCGAGGAAGCGGCTTTTTCCGCCAACCCCAGTGTTTTTTTCATACAGGCACTTTTAAAGACAATCGGATCTTCGGTCAAACTCTCGTTTAAATAACCGGCCAGTCCCGTTACTTCGCTGGAAAGCTTTTTTGTTTTCAGAATATTTTTTGCAACAAGTGCAATACGGTCTTTAACCGAATCCTTGGTAAGATAATCCTCCGCGCCGAGTCGAATAGCCTTAACCGCAGCTTCCGCGTTATTGTACGCGGTAAGCATAACAACGGGCAGTTCCGACCGCGCGTCTTTTATTTTTTTTAGCGCTTCATACCCGTCCTTTTCGTCAGGCATCATAAGGTCCAGATACACTAGTTCAACCTCTTCGTCTTTAACCGCCAGGAGCGCTTCTTTTATCGAAGAAGCTTCTGTTACATTAAAACCCTCTTTTTTCAGCGTCTCCGCGACAAACCACCGGCTTTTAGGTTCGTCATCAACTATCAATATTTTGCTCATAAAATGCTCCTTTCGAAAATATTATAAAAAACGTTACGAGTAGCGGGTGACGGGTCGCGGGTTTTACATCAAAGTGGTATAATATATAAACTGCTCACTTTATCCGCTTTCGCTGTCACTGTAAACTGTACACAGCAAACTTCTTCACTTAACTTTCTCCGCCTAGGCGGATTTCGCAAAGGGTTTATGATCCGATATTTACACCTTCGCTCAACTTCCTTCACATTACTCACTTTTCCCGCTTTTCTCACTGCTTCCGCCGATCGGCAGCTTTACCGTAAACTTGGAGCCCTTGCCGACTTCACTTTCAACCAGGATCTCGCCGTTGTGCTTTTTAATAATTTCATAGCAAAGTGACAGTCCAAGACCCGTACCTTTACCAACTTCTTTAGTAGTATAAAAAGGTTCGAATATTTTTTTCCGGATTTCGTTGTCCATGCCGGCTCCGTCATCTACTACCGTAATATTCACAAATTCTTTATCGCGAAATGTCCGGATAGAGATGGTACCTGTTTCTTTTCTCTCCAGGATCGCATCCAGAGCATTATTTGTCAGATTAATTATTACCTGCTGCAGCTGATTTTTATTCGCCCGGATCAAAGGAAGATCTGCCGCGAGTTCTTTTACAATTTCAATGTTTTTAACCTTTGAAAGAGCATTTATCAGGGTCAGCGAACTTTCTACGGCTTGATTAACATCAATCTCTTCCTGTACGGTTTTTTCGGTCCTGGAATAAGTAAGAAGATCATCTATCAGCCTTTTACTTCTCAGAGCTTCCCGTTCAATAGCTTTAAGAGGCTTATATAAAGTATCCTCTTCTTTTATGCGCTTCATAACACTCTGGGAATAACCCAGAATAACGGTCATGGGATTATTTATCTCATGCGCGATACCGCCGGCCAGCTTGCCGATAACCGCCATTTTTTCGGTCTGTAAAAGCCGATCCTGTGTTTCCTTTAAGTGATTGTAAGCCGTCTCAAGCTCTATAGATTTCATATTCAGGTCTTCCATGATATTCAAGGAAGCAAGCTGGGTGTTTTCAAGATCCGCATAAGCCATCCGAAGCTGGTTTATCTTACTTTTCTCATCCTGTTCTATCTTTAAAAGTTCTCTTATATCATTAAAAACAAGGACTATCCAGGAAATTTCACCAAACTTTTCGCTTCTTGCGGTTACGGAAAAAGTCGTATCCAAAATGCTTCCGTTCTTTGCTTTTATCTGAATCTTGCCGCTGCCCGGACTTAAGATTTCCAACAGATCATGGATACTTCTGACCTTTCTTGCCGTATCTTCTTCAAATAGTATAGAAACTTCTTTTCCAATCAATTCCTTTTTTCCATAACCAAGGAGTTTAAGCGCTGCGGGATTTACCAGCACAATATTGTTATAATGATTTACAACAAAAAGCATATCATCTATGATATCTATTACCTGATTAGAAAGAATAGACGCGGAAGGCAGCCCTTTTTGTGATCTGATATATGTCAGCCATATAATAATTAACCAGCTCATTCCGGTAATTTGCTCCAAAAAAGGCAATCGCGATACTGTACCTTTGCCGAATAATAAAACTGAAACTAAACTGAGCAAAACGAGAATTAAAGTTACAATAGTAATAGATCTTGAGTGCTGCTTTTGAAAAAAATTGGTACTCCGTGAAATACTCCCGTAGTAAAGAAAAAGACCAAAACTGATACTCATCACAAAATATATTAAATATAAAATAAGCCAGGGCGACGAAATATCTATTTTCTCGACAAACCCAAAGGACCCCGTGACAAAACCGGATATGCAGAATTTTCCTGTCCAACTTGAATAATACAGTACGGAAACAAAAGCAGCAAAAAAAGGAAGCAGCACTGAATATTTAACTCTTCTTTCATCTTCAGAAAGAGAGGCAAAAACGAGCATTATCGCTCCCGGAACAGCAAGAAAACCGAGAGAAGCTATACGATACCAAAAAAGCGCGTCTTCAGGATCTTTTTCATTATAAAGAAACATATACGCCAGTGTCCATATCAGATAGCACATAGCGCAGAACAGAACAGAATATTTCACCCTGCCATTCACCCTTAAAAGGAAGGTACTGACCGACAAGTGCAGACATACAATAAGAATTACCGTCCCTATTATTGTTAATATCATTTTTTACACTTCCCCTTCACCGTTTAACACGGTTTTTATTTTTAAACCTGCCAGCTCTCTTTTAAGTTTTTGTTTTTGTTCGTCTCTTTCTCCTGTAATCTTTTGAAACCTTTTCATGAAATCCCTTTTCTTTTTTAATTCCGCATAGGTAATATTTATTTCCCTGTTTTTATCTTTCTGTCTTTCAATATAACCGAGTATTTCACTGACATCATTCGCGACAATTACCGTGCCCAAAAAACCCATTTTATCCACTTTTACACCGGAAAAATTAAACTCCACGGGAATTCGCTTTCCATTAATTGTTCTTAGATAGCCCTCATACTGTCCTGACGCATTGTCCTTAGACTCATATCCAGTTAATGAACATTCCAACGGATTTGTATTCAGGAAAACAATATCTTTTACTTTCTTTTCTAAAATATCATTTTCGGCATAACCAAGCAATTTAA
>MFGS01000132.1:0-6483 GCA_001778355.1 Candidatus Firestonebacteria bacterium RIFOXYA2_FULL_40_8 | reverse complement strand
AAATATTTCCGACATGTTTTTAATTATACTTTTAGCGGCAATACCCCTCGCATCCAGGAGACGATAACGGAAGATAGCGTAACCATAAATTGCCAGGATCATTGTCTGTAAAACGCTTCCCATAAAGTGATTATATTTAAATTTAGTACCGCCAAGGTAGCCGTAAATAATGAAGGCGCATATAAAGATAAGAATATTGCTGATTAACATAAATTGCGCTTGTTTTTTTTCAAGCTCGCTTTTCGCATATTTATACCGCCACTCAAAACAGAGTAAAATTACCGTAAGAAGTGACAGCGAATAATAAACACTGAATGCGACGACCCAAAAGCTTTCCGCTCTGATTTGCAGATAGCCAAATTCACTGCGTATAAAACCCGATATCAGGGTTCCTTTTTGCATAGCAGCAAAACAAAACACCAGTGATAGAACAGATGATATGGAAAGTATTACAGTATTATACTTTTTTCCTCTTTCCGATATAACCAGAATAAAATGCAAAGTCAAAAACGGAAGCAAAGAGTTAACAATCGTACTAAAAGAGTACCAGAACCAGAGGCCTTTCTCGGTGATCTGTTCAAAGGGAAAAGATGCGTATATTCTGAAAAGCAACGTCAGTGCTGTAAAAAATATATACAGGGAAAATACATATTTTATTTCGCGTTTAATATCCATAAGAAGAACATTCCAAACTAAAAACAGCAATGCCAAAAACAGCATAAAAGAACCGCTCAAGAAATAGTTCATGCTAAACTCCGTTTCTCGGTATATCTGGTCCCTTTTTTGGATTTTAGTAATTCGTTATTAATGTTTTGCTTTAAGGTAATCATTTCAAGTTCTTCTTTTATCATTTTTTCCTGAATATTCCGTAAATCCATTTCTTCCATCTTCAATAAAAGATAGGCTTCCTGTATTTCTTTATTATTTTTTAGTTCCTGCTCCTGCATCATGATTATTTTTCTTATGTCATGCAAAACAGCAACGTAACCCTCAAAAAAACCGGAACGGTCCTTAAGTACGGATACAGAGAAATTTACTGATATCTGTCCGCTCTTACCATTAAGCTTTACAGAACTCTGCTTGATTGCACTTATTATTCCTGCCTCTTTTCTTTTCCAGAATGCGTACTCAGCAGCGCCTTTATCAATGTAATCTATCAATTTTTTTTGCGGCAGATCTTGATTGCTGTAACCCAGTAATTTCGCGGCAACTTTATTTGCTGAAATGATTTTCCCCTCTTTATCCGTTATAACCACGCCATCCTGTATCAACTCCAGTGTAGTTTTTGCAACATCTTCTATAGTAGGTTTTAAAAAACTATAATTTTCTATAACATACCAGGCTCCAAAAACAACGAGTATTGTAAAAATGGGACCCTGTGTAGGTAAATTATAGCCGTACTTTGGCAGGAAAATATTTGTAACTGCGATAACAGCAAAAGCAATAACACTTATCCCCGAAATCACTTTCATGATTTTCTTTTCTTCTTTAGTGCCTTTTTTCTGTATCACCAAAAATAAAGATAGAATGCAAAATAAAAGTTTTGAATTTAATATATTTTGAAATAACATTATTAAAAAGCATTACCAGGAAAAACGGAAAGGTGATAAAACCGATGGAGGAAAACTTAAACCAAAAAAGAGCCGAAGCTTTATCCGGACTGATATACACAAAAGAACTTCCAAACGCCCAGACAGAGAAACACAGATTAAGGAAAAAAAATATTTTATTTATCTTTCCCCTGGGATTAAATAACAGAGCGCGCAGCCCGAGAAAGAGGTAAACAAATATTAAAACCTGATTTATGGCCGAATACAAGTTCACCTTTTACCTCCTGCAAAACAGTATTGCGGCATTTTAGTGCTGCTTAAATATTCTTAAATTATTTTTTCACGGCTTTTTCAACAGCGGACAGAACTTCATCGATATGGAACGGCTTGCTGATAAACCCTATTGCACCAAAATGAATACTGTCATTATAATTTGATTCTTCACCGTACCCGGTCATCATAATCACCTGAATATCGGGGTCGTTTTTTTTAGCTTCTTTAAGTACCTGAATCCCGGTGGCCTTCGGCATTTTAATATCGCAGATCAGGATCTCGTACCTGTCCTTTTTTAGCTTCTCGATGGCTTCCTGTCCGTTTACCGCAGTCGTTACAGTATACCCGTGCATACCGAGTTCCATCTCCAGAAGCTCCCTTATGCCCGGCTCATCATCTGCAATCAAAATTCGGGCAGTAGTTTGTGCGATCATTATTCCCTCCCCTGTATTTTTTTTATTTCCATTAGTATTTTTTCGATATCAGAAAGCCGCCCGGAACCGGTCTCTCCGCAAGCGAGTTTACCCGCATCCGGACCTATGAATTTGAATCCGAATTTCTTAAGTTTATTCACATTATCTTTTACAATAGCATTATTCCACATAGCCGTGTTCATAGCAGGACATATCAAAACAGGCGCTTTGGCGCAAAGCGCTGTGGTTGTAAGCGGGTCATCGGCAAGCCCGCCTGCAAGCTTCCCTATTACATTCGCGGTTGCCGGCGCAATTACCATTAAATCGCATTTTTTTCCCAGTTCAACATGTTCCACCGACCATTCTTCTTTTTTTATCAGCTTAAACATCTCAGTATAAACAGGCCTTCCGGAAAGTGTTTGAAAAGTAAGCGGCGTTACGAACTCACAGGCATTTTTGGTCATGATCACCGAGACTTCCGCGCCCTGATATACAAGTTTATGCACGAGTCCGCAAACTTTATAAGCAGCTATCCCTCCGCAAACTCCCACTATTATTTTTTTACCTTTCACCATGACTTTACCTCGTTAGAAGATTTACAATCTCACCGGCTATTCTCTCTTTACCGGCAATATTTCCTTTAATAAATCCGCTTTTTCCTATTATCATCGCGGTATGCTTTTTCGCTTTTACGCTTTTAAAATCATTTGCCACCACATATTCCGCTCTGCTTTTTTTTAAGAGTTCCTGCGCCGCTTTTAAAAGTCCGGCTTTCCCTGCTTTACACTCCAATTTAAAGCCTACAAGCTTTGTCTTGGGCGCAATTTTTTTTATTTCATTTATTATTTTTGGCGACCTTACAAGCTTTACGGTCCAGCTTTTCTTATTTGATTTTACTTTCCCGCCGATCTTCTTCGGCGCCACGTAATCCAGCACCGCCATGGCATGCACCACCGCTTCCGCCCCGCCTTTCAATTCCCTTTTCAGAGCGGCAAGGAGTTCAGCTACAGTTTCAATTTCAATATTTTTGATATTTTTTCCAGCGGCAAAACCACTTCCCTTGCCGTAAAGCTGTATAACCTTATGCCCTTTTAACGCGGCTTTTCTTGCTATTAAACTTCCGAGCTTGCCGGTTGAATAATTGGAAATATATCTTATTTCGTCCAGATACGACCTAGTAGGTCCGCTCGTTACAATTATCTTCATAACAAAGTCCCCTGAAAATAAGTATCCTTTGCCGTCATTACTTCAATAACGGTTTCTTCTGCCGTCGAACAATTTTTCACGCGCACTTTTACTTTTTTTTCTTTATCTTCCACATCTCCGTATCTTGCCGTAATTCCGGAAGCCAGCTCCAGATACTTTTTCGCATTAATCCCGGTCAAAAGCGAGAACGGACCGTTAAAATCCTCGAGCCAGAGAGCAAAACCTTTTTCGATCTTAAACTGTTCCAGCACCTCATTCTCGGTTTTATTCCTGCCCACCACCAGCTTGGCGTCTTTATCCAGCCGAAAGTGCCTGCCGTATTTTAAAAGCGCCACATCCTTAGAATCAAACTCCGGTTTATTCTCCATCAGATCTTTAATGCGCCTTGAGAACTGCGGATCCGTGAGCAAACATCCGCCCGCGGGACATGAAAAATCCTTCAGTCCTTTATCGGCGGCAAAGCTCATCTGTTCTTTTCTTCCGCGGCCGGAAATATTTTTTAATTTTGTCCGGTCCACCCAGCCTTCTTTTTCCGGAAGGGTCTCATTCATGGAAAGCGCGCATAAAGGCCGAAGCACCAGGTCCGTAAGCCCCGCTTCCTTTTCTATCAGAAGCATAGTTTTTTTATGCTGGGACATCGGCCGCTGATCCACAACTTCCCCAGTGATGATGAAGGAAGCTCCGATCTTTTCCATTAATTCTTTTGCTTTCCTGAAAGCATAGATCCTGCAATCAATACAGATGTTCATATTACTGCCACGGCCGTGCGCCGGCTTTTTTACTATTTCAATGTAATCTTCGCCTTTACCGACAATGTGAAGCTTTATTCCCGCAGATTCAGCAACCTTCGAAGCGGGCCCGCAACCGCCGCCCTTCCCCCCGCACGTGCAAAAAAGAGACGTAAAATGAACCGCTTCCACGTCAATGCTATGTTCTTTCATCATGACCAAAGCTACGGTGCTGTCCAATCCCCCTGATAACAAAAGGAGCGCTTTCTTTTTTTCCGTCACTTAGTCAGTTCCTTTTCAATTAAAGCTTTTATCTTAGAAAGTAATTCTTCCCGCTTTAAGGTAAACTCTTCTTTACTCTTTCTTACTTTAACCTCAAAAACCCCTTCATTTACAGCTTTATTTCCGACGGTAATCCGAAGCGGGATACCGATAAGTTCAGCGTCTTTAAATTTAAAACCGGCGCTCCCGTCCCTGTCATCCAGGATAACTTCTATACCCGCCGCCATAAACTCTTCATACACTGAGTCCGCTATTTCTTTAACTTTCTCTTCTTTATAATTAAGCGCGGTAATTATCACCTGATAAGGAGTAAGCGCCATCGGCCATATTATCCCGTTCTCATCGTTTCCCTGTTCAATCGCAGCGCCGATTATCCTCGTAACACCGATACCATAGCATCCCATCACCATCGGCTTTCTTTTTCCGTCTTCATCCAGGAACTCCGCTTTCATTGCTTTGCTGTATTTAAGCCCGAGTTTAAACGTATGCCCTACCTCGATACCTTTCAAGCTTGACAGGATCTGCCCGCACTTCACGCAAGTATCGCCTTCCCCTGCGGTACGGAGGTCAATGAACTTATTTATTTTAAAATCCCGCTCAAAATTCGCATTTACATAATGCATATCTTTTTCATTGGCACCTATCACAAAATTCTTCATCTTCATAACAGCGTTATCCGCAAATATTTTCATACCGGAAAGATTGACAGGTCCCGCAAAACCTACAGGAGCTTTTGTCGCCGCTTCCACTTCCTGTTCGGTCATCATCACAAGTTCAGCCGCTTTCAGAAAATTCTTAAGTTTATGCTCGTTAAGCTCATCATCACCCTTGACAAGAGCCGCAACGGGTTTTCCGTCCGCCATGTAAAGAAGCGTCTTCACCAACTCAGAAGAAGTTTTCTTCAGGAAAGACGTGACTTGCTCCACTGTATGCTGCCCCGGAGTGCTCACTTTCTCCAGAGGTTTAGACTCTTCTTTATCGTTACCGCAAAAAGCTGAAACGCCTTCCGCTTTTTCCCTGTTGGCCGCGTACCCGCAAGCCGGACAGTTTATAATTACTTCTTCCCCGGTATTGGCAAGCACCATAAATTCATGGGAAAAACTCCCCCCGATGTTCCCGGTATCCGCTTCCACCGGCCTAAAATCCAGACCACAGCGGGTGAATATTTTCTTGTACGCTTCAAACATTATTTTATAACTTTCTTCCGCACACTCTTCATTTCGGTCAAAAGAGTAAGCGTCCTTCATTATGAATTCGCGGCACCGCATCACGCCAAACCGGGGACGTATCTCATCCCTGAATTTATTCCGTATCTGATAAAAATTCTTCGGCATATCCCTGTAGGACCGTATCTCCGTCCGAGCAAGGTCCGTAACAACTTCTTCGTGTGTAGGCCCGAGCGCGTACTCCCTGTTGGCCCGGTCTTTTACCCTGACAAGTTCCTTGCCGTACAGGTTCCACCTGCCCGTCTCTATCCAAAGCTCCGCCGGCGTCATAATAGGCATGAGTATCTCAAGCGCCCCCGCCCTATCCATCTCTTCACGGATTATCTTTTCTATTTTATGATAAACCTTAAACCCGATAGGAAGAAAATTATAAAGCCCCGAAGCCACTTTACGGATAAGCCCCGCCTTAAGCATAAGCTTATGACTGATAATCTCCGCCTCAGCAGGAACTTCTTTTAGTGTGGGGATTAAAGCTTTACTCCATCGCATGTTCATCCTCTTTGGTAAATCAATATCGTTGCAACGTTACAGGTTACTCACGTTACTAACGTTCTAAATTAAGGTAGTATTATCTTATTTAAACCCAACTAACTGCTATACTTTTTACTTCCCTTTCTTCCTTTACTTTGCTTACTTCTTTAGTTTTTCACCTTACAAACTTTATCTCGCTATGTCAACCACTGTTGACATCTACATATAATTCCTCTCGAGAAAAGCTTTGCTTAATCTGTTCGACATTATTTTAATCAGATAAAGCTTTGCTTATAAACCTTAAAAACCTTATAAACTTATAATTGTTATTATA
>MFGS01000131.1 GCA_001778355.1 Candidatus Firestonebacteria bacterium RIFOXYA2_FULL_40_8 | reverse complement strand
TCCCAGTGTTGCAACCGTATTTGTAATGCCGTACTGATGGCAGGTGATACAGTCGAGATAACCCTCTACAATTACCACTCCGAGATCCTCGGGAATACTGCTTTTTGCCAGATTCCAGCCGTAAAGATTTTTGCCTTTGCTATACACATGGGTCTCGGGAGAATTTATATATTTTGGAAGCGAACTATCCAGTACCCGCGCGCCAAAGGCCACATACCTGCCGAAACTGCTGACTATCGGGAAAATTATCCGGTTACGGAACCTGTCATAATACCCGTCTTTCTTCTCCCTTTTGATGATAAGCCCGGCTTTTTCAAGAAGCTCTGTGGTTATATTATTTCTTTTAGCGTAATTTAAAAGACCATCCCATTCATCGGGAACATACCCGATTGCGAACTTTTCAAGCGTCTCCGGACTTAAATTCCGTTTACTTAAATAATCCTGCGCGGTCTTGCTTTCTTTCATCTTCTGTTTATAGTATTTTACCGCGAACTCATTAATTTTAAAAAGCTCTTCGTACTCGTCTCTCCTGGCAGTATCTCCGGCATCCAGAACTATACCCTTCTTCTCTGCCAGTAATTTTACGGCTTCTACAAAGCTGATACTTTCTATCTTGGAGATGAAATGCAGTACGTTTCCGCCTTCACCGCAGCCAAAACAATGATAGATCTGTTTAGCCGGACTTACAACGAAAGAAGACGTTTTTTCATTGTGAAAAGGGCATAAACCTTTGAAGTTTTGCCCCGACTTTTTCAGGTGAACGTGTTCACTTATTACGTCCACAATGTCAAAGGACTCTTTTATCTGTAAAATCTTATCCTGAGGAATTAAACCCATATACTCCCGTTACTTGGACCTGCAAACCCTGCGGTAACCCGAGCATTCTACTATATCCAGTTTACCGCGCTGCTTCATTACGGCATCAAGGAGCAGGTTCAACCCTAGGTTATCACTGCTGATATGCCCCGCAACTACTATATTCATAAAGTTCTTTTCGATCTCTTTTCTGTGTTCATCGGAGTAATGCATGCCTACGAACGTACCAAAACCGGCTTTTGAGGCCGCTTCATATATTTCCTTCGGACCTTCGGTGCCGCCGGTCATATCTACATATATCTTGCCGCATTTCGAGCTCTCACTGCCAGAAAATATCTTCGGACCCGCATTATTTGAAGCCGAGATACTGTACTCTTCAATTTCATTTAAAATATTGAGAATATCTTTAAGTGTCTCGGGTTTTTTCTTCGCAAAAAGAGAGGTTAAAAAACTTGCTACATGATTATCGGCAACCGTATGAGCACACATCATATTAATGTCAAGAAGTTTTGCCGCATCAACAGTTTTGGTATGATTTGCCGGCGAAACCCTGCGTTCAACATCTTTCATCCTGGGTCCCATTGTATTCTCAGCTATATTAATAGAAACACCTGCCTGATAGAAAAGGTCGCTTTGCATTCCCATCACTTCGTAAAAGTTAGCATGCGCTTTCCCTGACGGATGATGAGCCATTACAAGGTCAATCTTTTTCCCTTTTTCCGAAAGCCGGTCCGCAATAGCTATTTCTCCGGCATCAATATCCACGCCGACCATAACTCTTTTAATTTCCGCATTGGGAAGCCCGTTCAATAATCTGGTATCCGCATAGGGATTGAAAAGTTTATCCTCGTCAAATTTCTTTTTATCTTCAGGTTTTAAGGCTTTATATTTCTCGGCTATTTTCTTAAGCTCTTTCCTTACCAGTTCTTCACCCCTAGGGTCCGCTTCGATGCCTTTTTCAACTACTGCTTTATAGAAATCAATAAGCTTCATAAAAACCCCCTTCTTAATTACTAATGACTATTGACTAATGACGATTTAAGGAGGATTATTATATATGCTGTGTACAGCTACCTTAAATTGTCAATAGTCATTAGTACTTAGTAATTGCTTTTTAACTTAGAGACGTATTTACTTCCTTCTATATAATACCTCAGGGGCAGATCCTGCCCCTGTTTTATACCGATCCTTCCGGTTTTTACTATTTTAAAACTCTTATACCCGTCTTCCGCGAAATACAAGCCGTTCTTTTTTGCAAGTAGAAGCCGGTTATCCTTCTTTCCCAGTTTAAAAGCCCCGGCTATTTTACCGGGACCATTTGTTGCTTTGTTACCCAGACCTTTAAGAGGTTCAACACCTCGAAGCAGTACAGCCCCTGCCACACCTTCTTTTTCCGTTACAACATTCATCATATAATGAAAACCGTAACAAAGATAGATGTAGGAAACTCCGGGCTTACCGAACATGACACTGTTTCTTTTTGTCAATCCTTTACATGCGTGGCTGGCAGGGTCTTTTGACCCGAGATAGGCTTCAGTCTCGACAACGCGGCCCATAAATGTTTTACCGCGAAGTTTTCTGACGAAGATTTTGCCAAGAAGTTCTTTTGCCACTAAACGCGCAGGTCTGCAAAAAAAATCATAACCTAATACCTTCATAGGTTATTTAAGGTGTTCTTTTACGACTGAACTGACAAGTGAGTTGTCGGCTTTGCCTTTAACAAGGGGCATGAGCTTTCCCATTACTTTACCCATTTCTTTAACAGAGGCGGCACCCGTTTCTTTTATGACGTCTAAAACGAGTTTTCTCACTTCCTCTTCGCTAAGCTGTGCCGGAAGATACGCCTGCAGTATTTTCATTTCATTTTCTTCCTGCGCGGCAAGCTCCGCCCTTCCGCCTTTACTGTACTGCTCGATAGAATCCTTACGCTGTTTAATAGCTGATTGAATAACAGCGATAATTTCATCATCCGTAAAGGTTTTTTTCTTAGCAAGCTCAGCGTTGTTAACCGCGTTCTTAAGAAGCCTCACGGTGGAAAGCTTAAGCTCATCTTTGGCTTTCATTGCAAGCTTAAGATCTTCATCAAGCTTTTCTTTCAAACCCATGCCAACTCCTTAGTCCATCTTCTCGAGTCTTTTTCTTAACTTCCTCGCTGCAGCTTCTTCTTTCTTTTTCCTTCTTTCGCTCGGCTTTTCATAAAACTCTCTTTTTCTGATTTCGGTAAGGATGCCTTCCATCTGGCATTTCCTTTTAAACCTTTTCAGCGCCGATTCAAAAGATTCATCGGATTTCACAATTACTTCTACCACTTGAGATCACCCTTTCTTTTATTAGATTTTTGTTATCATTTAGTTATTAGACAATAAACAAGCATGTTTTTGTTCCGAATGTGCTTTAGTTAACTTACTGATAGAGAGAAAACAAATGAAAAAAGTCCACGTCAAGTGGACAGTTGCATTGTAGCAAACAATACCTGCTTTGTCAATAGCACAGGAACAAACCTCTGCTTCTATATGAACATTTACATGTTTACAATACAAGCATTTTAACGTAAAATAATCATTTATGGATTATAAAGCTATCTGGGTGCAAATATTAGAATATTCAAAGACTAAACGCTTTAGACAAGTCTTTGCAGTATGTGCTACGGTGTTCCTCGGCTGGTTTTCCGGACTTATGATTGCCTTTTACTATGACCTTCCGCCCCTTTCGGAACTGGAAAATTACAGGCCTTCTCTTGCCAGCAAAATCTTTGATCAAAACGGCGAACTTATTGCGCAGCTTTTTGTGGAGCAAAGAACGCTTGTACCGCTGTCGCGTATTCCGGAGAAGCTTAAAAAGACCATACTTGTAATTGAGGACGACGGATTTTACTCCCATCTCGGAATATCCCCTCTTTCTATCCTGAGAGCTTTCCTCGTTAATCTCACACACGGAAGAGTCGAACAGGGCGGCAGTACGATAACCCAGCAGCTGGCCAAGAATCTTTTTCTTACACAGGACAGGACCTTTTCAAGAAAGATACGGGAAGTGATGCTTTCCTTTAAGATTGAATACCGTTATACAAAAGACGAGATCTTGGAGATGTATTTGAACCAGGTCAATATGGGCTCGGGAGCGTACGGCGTGGAAACAGCGGCGAGAACATATTTCGGAAAACATGTGGAAGAACTTAGCCTGCCTGAATGCGCGCTCCTTGCGGGTTTACCCAGAGCACCCAACAAATATTCGCCCTACAATAATTTAAAAAAAGCGGAACTAAGGCGTAACCGGATTTTGGACCGTCTGCTTAAGAAAAAACTTATAACCAAGCTCGAAGCGGACGCGGCAAAGCACACGCCAATAGCGGTGCATAAGATAGAACAAAAAAACGCGCCTTATTTTGTCGAACATGTCAGGCAGAAGTTGGAAGAAACGTACGGAGCCAATGTTATCTATAAAGGCGGGCTTTCCGTATACACCTCACTGGATATGAAACTGCAGGACTTTGCGCAAAAGGCGGTCGCCGCGACGCTCGCGGAAGCAGAAAAGAAAATAGCGCTCGAAAACGGAATACCGGTGGAAAGTATCTATGAAGCTGAATTCCGTAAAAATATTCCTATCCAGGCCTCTTTCATTGCCATAGACCCGAAAACCGGTTATATAAAAGCACTCGTAGGCGGACGGGATTTCTCCGAATCTCAGTTCAACAGAGCCACTCAATCCAAAAGACAGCCCGGTTCGTCATTTAAACCTTTCATATATACCACCGCGATAGACAATGGTTTTACCGCCGCGGATATAATAGTAGACGCGCCTATGCCTTTAAGCGACGGTAATGAAGGACAGGTATGGAAACCGGAAAATTATGAAAAAAAGTTTTTTGGTCCGACCACTTTAAGGAAAGCGCTCACAATGTCACGCAATGTGGTCACTCTTAAGCTCCTTATGAAAGTAGGGGCCTCCTCCGTAGCTTCCTATTCCAACAAGATGGGTATAAAAAGCCAGATCCATAAGAATCTTTCACTCGCTTTCGGTACTTCAGAGGTTACACTGATGGAACTTGTATCGGCCTACTCAACTTTCCCGAGTTTTGGCGTAAAAGTCGATCCCATTTCCATTCTTACGGTTAAAGACAGTATGGGTAAAGTACTGGAAGATAACCAACCGCATATTCAGGATGTTTTAAGACCAGAAGCCGCTTACATCCTCACCTCTATGATGGAAAGTGTGGTCAACGAAGGTACGGCAACAAGGATCAGAGCCGACGGCATTACCTTTAGCTGTGCGGGAAAAACAGGAACTACGGACAATCAATCCGATGTCTGGTTTGTCGGCTATACCTCAGATCTCGTAGCCGGAGGCTGGGTCGGTTTTGATGACAGGAGATCTCTCGGTAAATGGATAAGCAGTTCAAACACCCCGGTTCCAATGTGGGCGGCTTTTATGAAAGAAGTTTACAAGGAAAAACCACCAGAGCCGTTTGTAAAGCCGGCAAGTATTGTCACCGTAAGAATAGATCCTGATTCGGGACTCCTCTGGACAAATAAATGCAAAAAATGGCTGGATGAAGTTTTTATCACAGGTACGGAGCCAACAGCAAAATGCAATAAGCATGAAGGATTTGGCGCAGAAGGAAATTAGGGCAAGGCATCTGAAAGTTTCGCAAACTCTTCTATAGAAATATCCTCAGGTCTTGCATTTTCATTAATACCGTTTGCCAGAAGCACTTTTTTTACCTCTTCTTTTTCTATCCCGAAACGGAGCAGGGCATTTCTGATATTCTTTCTTCTTTGCTGAAAAGCGGTCTTTACGAGTTTTTCAAAATTAAGAGGATCCTTTACCGGAGTCCGTGTAAATTCCAGCGGTTTAATACTTATCACGGCAGAATCCACCTGCGGGGCGGGATAAAAAGCAGCGGCACGTATTATTTTTAATATTTTCACATCTGCAAACATTCCAACCATTACGGTTAGAACCCCGTACTCTTTACTCCCCGGTACGGCCGCCAGCCGCTCTGCGACCTCTTTTTGTATCGTAAGCACCGCCGTTTCTACTCTATCCTTGTTTTCCAGAAGCTTGAATATTATCGGAGTCGTAATATAATACGGCACATTACCTATTACTTTGAATTTTTTCACAGAAAGTGCTTTCAGGTCAAAGGAAAGAATATCACCTTCTATTATTTCAACGTTATTATTGCCTTCAAATCTGGCCTTTAAGAGTTTTACCAAATCCCTATCTATTTCCACGGCTATTACGGGACACCTCACTGCGATGATACCGGTAAGCTCGCCTCTGCCAGGTCCGATCTCCAGTACTGTATCAGTCTTAACAATATACGCCGAGTTGACTATGAACTCCCTAAGCCCCGGATCCGTCAAGAAATTCTGTCCGAACCTTTTACGGGGTCTGTGACCCGCTTCTTTTGGCATGCTTTTATTTTCCAATTATTATCTCCACCCTTCTGTTTTTTGAACGCCCTTCTTCGGTTTCATTGGGAGCAATAGGCTTGTCTTTACCCACACCTGCCACCGCAAAACTTCCCTCGTGTAAATGCCCGTGTTTGATAAAATAATCCACTACAGCTTCCGCTCTTTTTTTGGAAAGCACCTTATTGTAATCGGCTGAACCGACATAGCATGTATGCCCTTCCACCCTTATCTTACTGTCAGGATTTAACGCAATATACTTTGCTATCTTGTTAAGAAGTTTAAAATACAGCGATTTAACCTCCGCTTTATTATAATCAAAGTTAATAGCGCCCTCGGAAAGCCGGATCGCAACTTCGTTGGCCTTATCATCAACTCCGACATTTTTTTCTTTCTTTATATCGGTAATGGAGATGTCTTTCGCCAATTTTGTGGTCTCTTCAATAGCGCCTTTATTCTCCGCAAATATCTTATTCAGATCAGTGCCTATACTGTCCAGATGTTCCCTGGTACTTACGGTATCCCCGATTTTTGGAGCTGTTTCAGACAAAGAAGGAACAACATCAGGCATATCCTCTTTTACGGACTCATTTCCCATTCCGGCTTTCGCACTTTCACCCGGCAGGGTATTTATTGCCAACGTTTCAACCTGCATTGCTTTCTTTTCCGCAGCTTCCGCCGCAACTTCTTT
>MFGS01000130.1:3854-10755 GCA_001778355.1 Candidatus Firestonebacteria bacterium RIFOXYA2_FULL_40_8 | reverse complement strand
AAATAAAGATAATTACAAATTACGAATGACAAATGACAATATTATGTTGGCGGAAAAATACCTCCGCCTTCAAAGAAAGAATATTAAATAAATTAGCGGGGTTCTTGCCGCTTTCAATATATTGTCCTTTGTGATTTGTACTTTGTCATTCACTGTAAAGCAATAAACAATTCGAATCTTAATGTTTTTGCAGGCCGAAGTTGTGCTGCTTGAATTATTGCCCGTCTCAGGGGGAATCAGTGCAGGAACAGCAATACTATGAAATAAAAACCTAATACAACAACTCCCAACGGAATGCCGAATTTTGCCCAGTCCTTGCTTTTGATTCCCAGTTTGTTCGCGGCAATTATATTGGGTATGTTCCCCGGGATCAACATTCCTCCGGAAATAAGGAGAGCGATCAAGGCTGATTTTATCTGATAAAGACTCATGCCCGGTGATATTTCCGCTGAGGCAACGGTAGCATTGTCAAGTACGGCTGAAAGAGTGTTTATCCAGTAAAGTATCTCGGGAGAGATTAAGGCAATATAGTTATCAATAAGCGGTTTGAATCCTGTACCGAGGAAAATAAGAGCCATAACAAAAATATAAATTTTTCCGGTTCTCGCCAGTATATCCCTGAATGTTTCTCCGGACTGTTCTTTCAGTCCTGCTTCTTTGGAAAGCTTAGAACCTGAAATATATAATGCGATCGTACTGAAAATAAATAACGCTGAAATTATATAGAACCATAGATGAGCTGCTAAAAACCAGAAACCGGCGAAATAAGGAGCGTCTTTTAGTTTTGCTGTTGCGATCGCGGAAAGAGGTTCGCCTATAGGCGTAAGTGCTGACCCGAACCCTATTGAAAAACAGCAGAGTATAACAAGTTTTGTCTCATGCTCTTTATCCAGCTTTAAGTGGGTGATGATCTCTACAAGTACCAGCGCTGAAATTATCGCGGTAATTCCGCTGGATAATAAACCCAGAAAAAAAACGAGTAAAAAAGAAAAAAATCTAAGACCTGTTATTTTTATTGTTCGCTCCAGGTTTTTTCCGATAAAACCTTTTAGCTCTCTGAATAACAGTCCCGCGATAAGAACTGCCACGGTGATTTTTATCGGCGCTACAAGTGCTTCTTCAATAATATGAAAAGACCATTGTGATGTTACTGAAATCGCGGCAAGCCCCATTATGAATAGAAAAAGTTCTAAATTTTCTTCGGCTTTTTTAAAAATAAAAGGAAGAGACAATACTATTATCAATATAAGGAACAAGGCAGCAATCATCATCTTAATATGTTCTCCCGGTTGAAAATGCTATACAGGCACCGCTATTGTTGTAATTATACCCTATAAGCTGCTCAGGTTAAAGAAAATATATTTAACAGCGGAACATTATTTGTCATATCTTTTTGCACGAATTCTTACCCGAAATCCGAAGTAGAAAACGGACCACTATTGACATTCTGAATATTGAAGTTTTAGAAGAATTTCGGGTTCGATTCCACCTCCGCCAGTTATATAGGGCGGATCTTTCGATGAGATTGCAAAACTACGGGATTCTCCGCCTTTGGCGAGATCTCACCGTAGGTGGACACTGATTCTGTAATTGACATGATAGTTTTATGAAGTTCTAAGCTGAATAGTTCTACTTCGTTTTTAGGGTCTTAACCTGCCTTGACAAAAGCTAAACACCTGTGATATACTTTACATGTAAAAGGTTTAGTAGCGTAATATTGCTACATGGAGCGAGATGGATTATGAGGGTCTCTGAAAGAAAATACGGAATTTTCTTTAAAAGCAAGCATATTTTGAATTTAATAATTATTTCTCATATCCTTCTTTCGGCAGGTTGCTCTCAAAATGTCACAAAAGAAGTTAATAAATCTATAGCGAAATCTGAAAAGAAGGTAATGGAACTTGAAAAAGATCCGGAGAATGGAAAGAGAGTAGAAAAACTAACAAATCTTATTGCTTTGGCGAAGGAAGCCCTGAAAAAAAGAGAAACAAACAAAGCCCTGATACTTTCCAGAAAAACAGAATATTTCATAGAGGGAATAGATAAAGAGGAAGAGAACAGAAATAACGCTCTGGCGCAATTAAGAGAAGCTAAAGAACTATATGAAAGAGCAAAGAATAAAGGGGCGAAAAATAAATGCAAAGATACGATGCTAAAAGCAAAGGAGGAAATCAAGAGTTCTGAGTCACTTATAATGGCCGGTGAGTTGCTGGATTCTGTCCGCAGTTCATTGAGCTCGGCAGAACTCTCTAAAACCGCGCTCGAAACCTGCAAAACCGGGTCTCGATAATATTCATATCGGAAGACTTCGCCATAAGACGGTTGTTATGATGCAGGTAATACGAAAAATAAATCAAGGAGGCGAAACTATGAATACTTTAAGCAAAATAACAAAGGTTTTCATGAAAGTAATGTTGGTTCCGGCGCTAATTCTATTTGGCTTGATAACAGGATGTGCGCAGAATAAGGATATTGTAAAAGATAAAGATGCCTTTAAGGAAGCTGCGACAGTTATTGAAAAAACGGAAAAAAAGATTGAAGAACTTAAAAAGCTCCCGGAAAATGATAAAATAGTTAAGAAAATGACGGAAGACATTAATTCCGCGAAAGAAGCTCTGGATAAAGGAGATGTGAGCAAATCTCTGGAGATTTCAAAGAAAACAGAAGAAGCCGCGGATGAAAAGCTGAGAGAGCAGGAGATAAAGAGAAACGCGATGAAGCAGTTAGCAGAAGCAAAAGACCTGTATGAAAGCGCGGTTAAAAGCGGCGGTGAAATGAAATGTAAAGATATAATCGCGGCGGCTAAGACGGATCTGGATAAAGCCGGGCTGCATATGAAGGCAAACGAATATATAGATTCTGTCAGATTTTCATTGAGTTCAATGACCTCTTCGAGGGCGGTCCTGGAGATGTGCAAAGTCATTAACGATGTTTTGTATACAGTCGTGAAAGGAGATTGTTTATGGAACATATCCAAGAAAAAAGAAGTCTTCAATGATCCGTTCATGTGGCCTTTGATATACAAAAACAACATGGATATTATTAAAAATCCAAATCTTATATATCCAAAACAGGAGTTCAAGCTTCAGTTAAATCCCAATGAAGAGAAAAAGAAAAGAGCAAAGAAAGAGGCCTGGTTTGGTTTCAACATTCAATAATAATGCCGCAAAAGCGCCTGTTTGCCGGGAAAGGGGAACTGCTTTGAAAAAAACAATGTTATTTGCAGTATTTTTTACAGTGTTCTTTTCTTTTGGCTGCTCTGAAAAGATTTCGAAATATCAGATGGTTGAGCGCGGAAAATATCTGGTCGGCGCCTGCGGTGTCCTTAATCATCATACTCCGGTCGGCAGTGACGGTAAGCCGGATTTCAGCAAATTTATGGCAGGAAATAGTGCCGGTTATAAAGGCGCCTGGGGTATTTATTATCCCAAAAACCTTACACCAGATAATGATACCGGTATCGGCATGATGACCAATGAAGAAGTGATAAATATGATTAAAGCTGAAGGCGCAAACGGAAGGGCTCCGCTTTATCATGATTATTACAGAGATTTAACCGATCAAGATCTGGAAAGTATTGTCGCGTATCTTCGTACTTTGCCGGCTATTCTAAACAGTGTTCCGGCGGACGTTAAACCCGGTGAAATATCGACAGTGCAGAAAAAAGCGGCGCCTGTAAAAGTGAAACCCAAAAAAACACCCGCAAAAAAGGCCGCAATAAAAAAGAAATGAAAAAACTCGAATTTTCGAAGTAAGTACAAGGAAAGTGCTCATCTTAAAGCCGTTCGCTGTCAATCCGGAAAAAATACAAAATTTTATCGAAAAGGAAAAGCAGATGGCAATAATGAAGAAATATACCTTATTCTCCAATAAAACAAGAAGAAATCGTACTATACAGGCAGTCCTTGCAGTCATTGTTATTATTACCGGAATTACTTTTGGCGTAAGAGCCATATTCTATAAAAGCTTTAAGATTTCAGGCCATTTAAAAACAGCCAAAACTTTCGTATTAAAAGGTAATTATGATGCTGGTTTGGGTGAATTAAATAAAGCCTTGGCAATTGACTCCGAACACGCGCTTACGTACGATGGTATGGGTTATCTGTACGCACATAAAGGGGAGATTGAAAAAGCAAAAGAATTCTATTCTAAAGCTGAAGAGAAAAAAGTTACTAATAGCCGGATTTTTGACCACAGAAACACCGGGTTTGACTTTATTTCCAAAGGAAAATATTCATCCGCTTTTGTTGAGTTTGAGCATTTTAATAAAATAAAAGAACGGGATTTAAAGGGTGTCTTTGGAATGGCTTTAGCGTATCACGGCATGGGTAAAATAAAAGAGGCAATTGATACGTATGAAGACGCTTTGAATATCAGCCCAAAAAATGCCCAGATATTAAGTTATTTCGAAAAAGCAAAAATGGAAAGGGAAGCCGGAAGTATTTTGTGTGTTTTAGACAGAAACGGCCAGCCGCTTCTTAAAAAAGATATAAAAACCGGCAGGTCCGTTTATCCGTCTGAAAGCGCGACTGCTTGCGATAAGATCATCGGGATGAACTCCGAGGAATTCGGAAAATTCGGAATTGAATACGCATTAAAAGATTATATTCCCGGAAATGAGATCGTACTTACTCTTGATCTGAATCTTCAAAAGGCCGCGACTTCGGTACTGTATGACCAGATGGGGTCTATTGTGATATTAAAGCCTCAAACAGGAGAAATTCTTGCGGCGGTAAGTCATCCCAAATTTAATCCTGTCGGTATAGATAAAAAATTCGGCAGTTATAAATATAACGCGAACAAAGTGTTTTTAAACCGCGCTTTTGATATGCTTTATGAACCGGGATCTATCTGTAAATTAATCACTGCTTCCGCTGTGCTAGAGTCAAATGCTGACATGAAAGATATTTTTCCCGTGCAATGCAAAGGCTCTGTTGTTATCGATAGGCAAACATTCTGGTGCTGGGAAAAGCACGGCAAGGTTAAAGATCTTCAGCAGGCTGTTAATCAGTCCTGCAACGTTGCTTTTGCCGCCATAGGCAGCCATATCGGGAATGATAAACTGGTTGACTATGCCTGTCGGTTTGGTTTTAATCTGCCTTTAGAGATGCAGCTTCCTGCCGCTACCAGTACCATAGGAATAGAAACGGAAAATAAATTTGAAACAGCCGAAAAAGCGAATGGTCTAGGAAAAAACTATAAGATCACCCCTCTGCAAGCTGCCATGCTCGCGGCAACCATTGCGAATAACGGGGTTTGCATGAAACCCTATATCGTAAAAGAAATTAAAAATATCAAAGGCGGTGTAATATATAAAAACAACCCTGTTGTATTGAAAAATACCCTGAAAAAAGAAACCGCGGAAACTATAAAAAAACTTATGATAGATGCGGTTGAGCACGGTCTGGGTAAAAAAGCAAAAGTTGAAGGTATTGCCATAGCGGGGAAAACCGGGACAGCGCGTTCTTCAAAAAGAGGCCTTGACGGCTGGTTCATCTTCTTCGCGCCTGCCGAAAAACCTGAGATTGCCGTAGCAATAGTCTGCGAAATCGGAGGTAAGGGAATGGATGTTGCTGCTCCAAAAGCAAAACAGCTGGTGCTTCAAATCCTCAGGAAGTAAGCGAAGCAAGGACAGAAAAAGAAGCAGAAGAAGTAAGTACAGTAAAGGAAGCAAGAACAGAAAACGAGATAAGCAACGGCAAATCAGAAAAGAACAACAATAATAATACTTTCTTTTCAGGCAAGGGTTTGATATAAAACTAATACGGAAAGATACGGAAACTCTGGGAGGACAATAAGGTATGTCGGAAAAGTTAGAAATAACAGACCACAGGATACTGGCTAATTTAAGGAAAATAATAAGGGCGGTTGATATATTTTCATCACGACTCCGTCAGACCTATGATTTGAACACGTCAAGACTGGCATGCCTTAAGGTTTTACAAAGAAAAGGGGATCTTCCTTTAAGTGAAATCAGCAAAGGCGTCTATCTTTCACCAAGTACGATTACTAGCGCGATTGACGGATTGGAAGAGAAAAAATTGGTTGAAAGAAAAAGGATATCTGAGGACAGGCGGGTTATTATTATCGGGCTTACTCCAAAGGGAAAAGAAGTTGCTCAGAAAACACCCGGTACAATTCATGATAAAATGACTGTGGTAGTTGAAAAACTGGAAAAAAAAGATAAAGAAGTGTTTGACAGGGTGTTATGCCGTATGACCGAAACTCTCGAGCAAGGCATATTAAAAATTAAATAGAGCGGGGTGTTATGTGTAAATCAATTGTCGGGGCGACAATAGGCGGATGTGTACATGCCGCGGGTATTGTTAACTTTATGAAGCTTGCAGCCGATAACGGTTATAAGACGGAGTTTTTAGGCGTTGCGGTACCGCTTGATTCAATATTCAAGGAAGCAAAAAAGCGTAAAGCCGATATTATTGCCCTGAGTTACCGATTAACAGCCGAAAATACCGGGGCCATATTCAAAGAAATAAAGAAATATAAAAGCAAAAATGTGGACATTGTTTTTGGAGGGACCAAGCCTGTCGCGGCTGCGGCAAAAAAAAGCGATTTATTCTCAGCTGTGTTCTCGGGAGAGGAAAGCCGGGATGAGATCATAAATATTTTAAAAGGGAAAACAAATAAAAGGAAAATAATCAGATATCCCGGAAGTCTCGTAAAAAGGATCGCGTTTCAGCAGCCCTATCCTTTGATCCGGCACCATTTTGGCAGGCCGACAGTTAAAGAAACGGCAGAAGGAGTAAAAAAGATAGCAGAAGCGGGAGTTCTGGATGTACTTTCTCTGGGGCCGGACCAAAATGCTCAGGAGTTCTTTTTTAATCCGAAAAAGATTGACAAAAAACTTGATGGAGCCGGCGGTGTACCTCTGAGAAAACCTTCG
>MFGS01000130.1:2836-3782 GCA_001778355.1 Candidatus Firestonebacteria bacterium RIFOXYA2_FULL_40_8 | reverse complement strand
AAAATGGGCGAAAATGTCAACGACGGCCATACATAATGCCTGGGGAGCCATACCTTTGTTCTGGTACGGTATTCTTGACGGCAGGTCTTCGCGCGGGATGATGGAAACGATAGAAGGAAATCAGGAAGCAATAAGATGGTATGCGAAAAGAAATATCCCTGTTGAGGTGAATGAATCTCACCAGTGGAGCTTGAGAGAGGCTCACGACAGTCTTGCGGTTGCAATGGCGTATCTTGCCGCCTATAACGCGAAAGCACTGGGGGTAAAGCATTATGTTTCCCAATATATGTTCAATACACCTTCCGGTACTTCACCTAGAATGGATCTGGCTAAAATGCTGGCAAAGAAGGAGGTGATAGAAAGCTTGTCCGGACGGAATTTTAAGGTTTACACGGAAGTCAGAGCCGGTTTGAACAGTTTTTCTTCCGATATGGATGTTGCAAAAGGACAGCTTCCTGCTTCAGGGGTTTTGAGCCTGGCGTTAAAGCCGGATATATTCCATGTTGTCGGGTTCAGCGAGGGACATCATGCCATTAAAGCAGATGAATTAATAGAAAGCTGTAAGATCATTCACGGCATGCTTAAAAACGCGATAACCGATTTTCCTGATATGACTATTGATCCACTTGTTCAAAAGAGAAAGAAAGAACTGATTAAAGATGCCGGGTTAATATTAAAAACTCTGAAGACTTTACATAAGAATAACAATAAAGAAGCGTATATTGATCCGTTTTCTCTTGCCTCAGCCGTAAGGATCGGGCTGTTTGACGCTCCTCATCTGAAGGGTAACCCTTATGCGAAAGGAAATATTGCCACCCGGATATTGAACGGCCGCTGCGTAGTGTATGATTACGAAGCAAACAGGGAAGTAGCTGAAAAAGAAAGAATAAAAAAAGTATTTCATGGAGAAAATATATGTGCGGAATAGCCGTAATTGAAGGTGACG
>MFGS01000130.1:1276-2793 GCA_001778355.1 Candidatus Firestonebacteria bacterium RIFOXYA2_FULL_40_8 | reverse complement strand
TATATAATCATAAAGAGTTAAGATCTAAACTGGGACAAAAACATGTTTTTGCCACCAAAACGGACACCGAAATTATTTTGCATCTGTATGAAGAGGAAGGCCCTGAATGCATAAAAAAGCTTGACGGGATGTTCGCGTTTGCCATATATGATAACGGTAAACTCTTTATCGGCCGGGACAGGATCGGCATCAAGCCTCTTTATTTCGGAGTAAAAAAAGAGACGACGTATTTTGCCTCGGAAATAAAGGCATTACTTGATTGCGAAAGAGTATCCGTCTTTCTGCCGGGTTATTATTATACGACAGGCGGAGGGTTTAAAAAATACTATGAGCTCCCGGATAAAGTTACTATCGGCGCAGATATACAAGTTATTACAAAGATGGTTGAACGGCTGCTTGAAAAAGCAGTACAAAAACGCTTGATGTCGGATGTGCCTGTCGGTGTATTTTTAAGCGGAGGCGTTGACAGCAGTATTATAGCCGCCCTTATGAAAAAAAACATTACCGAGCTTAATTCATTTACGGTGGGAATGAAAGACTCCGATGATCTATATTACTCAAAATTGGTGGCGGATGATCTAAAGACGAAGCATAACGAACTGATCTATACAAAGGAAGACATGCTTAGAGTTCTTCCCGAAGTAATATTTTACCTTGAATCGTTTGATGCTCCTCTGGTGCGAAGCGCGATACCGTCATATTTTCTGGCAAAACTCGCGGGTGAAAAGGTGAAAGTCGCACTGGCCGGAGAAGGCGCGGATGAATTATTCAGCGGGTATAAATATCTCGGGAAAATAGGAACAAAAAAAGATCTGCATAAGGAACTGTATAAATTAACCGGTAATTTACACAACACCAACCTTCAGAGAGTTGACAGAATGACCATGGCGCATTCCGTGGAGGGAAGGGTTCCGTTTCTGGATTCGGAATTCCTGTCTTATGTTATAAGTATCCCCGTGGAACTCAAACAGAGGAAGGATAAACAGGAAAAATGGATACTAAGAGAAGCTTTCAACGAATATCTGCCGATAATCATAGCAAACCGGCCAAAACAGAAGTTTTCCGCCGGCGCGGGGTCAATGGAAATATTAAAAGAATACGCGGAAAAGAAGATCACAGACTTTGATTTTAAGAAGGAAAAAAATAACAGGGTAAGAACAAAAGAAGAGCTTCTATATTACAGGATGTTCAGAGAGAGATTTCCGTATTCTGTCGTTCAATGCTCCGGAAAAACAGAGGTGTTCTGATGAATGAAGCATCCGAAATAAAGCTTAAGCAATTGATAAAGCAGACAGCTGAAAAGGGCAAAGCCATGACTTTTTGTGTCATTGGCGCAGGACACGGCGGTATGGCAATGGCGGGACATCTTTCCATAATGGGATTTCCCGTAAGGTTGTACAATAGAACCGACGAGAAACTTAACGCGGTGAGGTGGCACGGGGGAATAAGAGTCGGGGGTGAAGTGGAAGGTTTTGGAAAGATAGAGTGCGCTGTTTCAAATATTGAAGAAGCGATTA
>MFGS01000130.1:947-1211 GCA_001778355.1 Candidatus Firestonebacteria bacterium RIFOXYA2_FULL_40_8 | reverse complement strand
GCGCCGTATTTAAAAGACGGTCAGATCATTGTGCTTAATCCCGGCCGTACCGGCGGAGCGTTGGAATTCAAAAAAACGCTGAAAGATAATAAGTCGGAAGCTTCAGTGATTGTTTCCGAAACACAGACTTTTATTTACGCTTCAAGGGCCGTATCCGGTTCAGAGGCGAATATCTACAGGATAAAAAATGCCGTAGCGCTTGCGGCGCTTCCCGCGCACTGGATTTCCGAGACGCTGGATGTTATCAAACAAGCTTTCCCGCAA
>MFGS01000130.1:244-386 GCA_001778355.1 Candidatus Firestonebacteria bacterium RIFOXYA2_FULL_40_8 | reverse complement strand
CTGCCGAAGGGGCAAAAAAGAGTTGATGTTAATGTGATCCAGGAGGAATTTTATGAATGTCCAAAATGCAAAAGGGAGTATTTAAAAACCGGTAAATGCCTGTTTGACGGAACAATTCTTGTCAAAAAAACAAGGAGTTTCA
>MFGS01000130.1:0-147 GCA_001778355.1 Candidatus Firestonebacteria bacterium RIFOXYA2_FULL_40_8 | reverse complement strand
TCAGGATGTCGGCTGTAAAGAGATCTCTTCCGAACCGGGTTTGTGCCCAAAGTGCAAGCAGCCTTTAAAAAGAAATATTAACGTTGAGATTAAAAAATAATAAGTCGTTGATATCGGTATTAGTGCGCGTGCCTGAAAAATGCTATA
>MFGS01000129.1:3506-7032 GCA_001778355.1 Candidatus Firestonebacteria bacterium RIFOXYA2_FULL_40_8 | reverse complement strand
CGCCAGGCTGGTTCCAGGTTTACCGATCAGAATATTTTTTGCTCTTCTAAACACCATAATATTCTCCTTTCGAACTTCATTATTTCGAACTGCCTTAATTTACTAATATGTTCGTCCACCACGCTTGCGTGGTGAGATCTCGTCAATTTGATTTAAATTGACGGATCCGCCGTTTATTTTTTCTTTAGCATATTGTAGGCTTGTTCTGCTGCTTTTATATTCTTCTCTACAATATCGCCTTTACCTTCAAATTTATGCCGGATGGCTTTTTCTATACCGATCATGGAAACAATTCCGGTAATTCCGCAGAATGCGCCTACCATTATTGTATTAGGTATAGGCCTGCCAAGTATCTCTATAGCCAGTTTTGTTGCATCAATTGTCACCACATTCGCTTTGGCTTTTATCTTAAGTTCAGAAGCAGGTTTTGCCGTGTTAACCAGAACAACACCTCCGTCTTTAAGTCCTGCAAAAACATCCACTATTCCGATTATTGTGGGATCCTGAACAATTACGTGGTTCGGTTCATAGATCTGTGATCTTACCCTGATCGGATTGTCGCTTATCCTGACAAAAGAAGCTACAGGAGCACCCATTCTTTCAGATCCGAAAGTCGGGAACGCCATAGTATACTTCCCGTCAGAAAAAGCAGCTGTTGCCAGAAGTTCAGCGGCTGTAACAACGCCTTGTCCGCCTCTTCCGTGAAGCCTAATCTCTATCATGTTAACCCCCCTTTTAAAACAAATTCAAAGCTCTACCCCTCCAAAAAGATTGGCGGGTGACAATTATTTAATAAACACTATAGTCTGTCAAATTCGAAATTCTAAACAACATCTCGTAAAATATTATACGAAATTAAGAAAAAAGAAACAAAAACTCCTACTATGTTTTTTCAAACATCATTTGTTTAAGTTCGGGATTCATGCCAGCCCAACTTTATTAACTAAATCTCTTTAGCAGGTATTTCTAATGCAATGCAGGTTAAATCAAACCCTTGCTTTTTCTAATTATCCATTCCGCAGTAAATAATAGTATAATAGCAATCAATACCCAGGGGGAATCCCAAAGGTCCGTATCCATTTGAATTTTTACGACAACTTTTTTCAGATCTTTCTCTATCACTCCGACTATATCTCCGGGTTTATAATATTTCCCGTTACTGGTAGAAGTCAATTGCCGGAGTCCTGATTCATTTAAAGTCACATTTGAAAACTCCAGTGACGTATCTCTGACATCAAAATATATTTCTTTCGATTCCATATTTTTACTCGGATGTTTGGCTACTATCTTGACCCTATAGCCGCCTTTAATATCTGCGATAAATTTTCCTTCATATGTCCAGTTACCCTCAAGAGACGGGACCAGTTTAACTCGGAGCAGTTTACCCGCAGGATCTACGATATTGGCTTCAACATAGGTATCCTTGTTCTGCATCGCCCGTTCATAAATAGCCGCATCTATCTTAACCGTTTCTTTTATCGCGTAGAAAGTCCGGTCAATTTTTATAGAAACTTTTTCTAATCTTTCCGTAGTCAGCCAGCGAACCAGCTGTCTCCAGAACTTCTCATAAGATTTATCCGCCGCATCCACCTTTAGACGCCAGCTGCCCATTTTATCCACGGTTATTGCAACCACTTTGCCTGAGCCATAATTTTGAGCAGCCATAACTATATAATTTCCGTACATATTTTTTTCTGATTTATGCGTTGACAGAATCATAGCGCCTGACTTTCCTTTTTCTACGGGACCAAAACTTGTTAAAGCCGGAAGCGCTTCCCATTTTTCCTTATCTTTTTTGTAGTCACCATCGTATGTAAATATTTCATGGGACATACCTTCGGGAGTCAGAACCATCTTTAAATCGCCCTTCGCTGCTGAAGACCTGAAGAGTGACTCATCTTTTTCAAGGAACACGGGATAAATCTCAAAAAGCGGGCTGTTTGCCCATTTGGGTTTAAACATTTCGGAACCATACAACAGTATGCCGCCGCCGTGAGTCTTGGCGAAATCAACCATGGTTTCTATCTGCTGCTTGTCTAAAATATCCGGAGTAAGGTTAGCAAGTACTATACCGTCATATCTGTATATGGCTTCTTTATTCTTGGGAAACCCGTTAGAAAGCGCGTTTCTCTCCGCTTCATCTTCCACGTTAACAGCCATCCAGGTCCCGGGACCGGTACGGGACAAGGAAACAAAATTAATGTCCTTATCCACCACAAGGGTCCTGTTAACCCACTTTAATTCTTCGCTGACATAACCCTGAACGAAAAGCACGCGCAAACGCTCTTTCTTTTTAGTCACATTAACCGTAATGAAGGAAGAGTTATTGTCTTTTACAAATTCATCCGCTTCCACAGGAATTTCAAATTTGTATTTTCTAAATCCGGTTCCCGCGGGAGTAGTGGTAAATTTTGAAACTATCGTCCCATCCGGTTGAAGCGGCTGGTCAAAGGTCTTGATAAGTTTGTCATCTTCATAAACCTTCACGGGTACTGTTCTGGAAGGATAACCCTGACTTGCAAACGTCACATTCAAATTTAGAGGAAGTTTATCTTCTATTGTATCCGGCCCGCTGACTTCGGCAACCACCATATCTTTAAGTTTGACTTCACTGCCTAAGCCGCAGAAATAAAGCGGAATATTTTTTTCCCTCATGGAATAACCGAGCTGGGTCAAGGCGTTAACGGTGTTAACATTATCCACACCGTCAGTAATACAAAGTATGCTGGACAAGGACCGGGCGGCATTGTCTTCCACAACTCCGTTTATCGCCCTGACCAGATCCGTCTTCTCACCTTCAGAACTCACGTTATCAAGATCTTCGGATACCGGTTTGATATCGGTCGAGAAGGTGTAAAATTTCAGATTTTCTTTAAATACTTTTTTAATTTCTTTGACCAAGGCACCGTCTTTAATAAGTCTTTTTGCCACGGTAGCTCTTTGAACCTTCCCGGAGCAGTCGTCAATGGTCATAGACTTACTGGTATCAAGCATAATAGCCATAAACGAATCCGTATCTTTTTTCCCGCGCATAACCGGCTGAAGTATGGCAATGAAAAGAATATACATTATTAGAGTGCGGATTATTGCGAGAATGATACGGTCGGCTTTCTTTACTTTAATTACGGTGAACCAGTACAATGCAAAGACAAGAACAGGTATTCCTGCCGCGATGGCAAGAAGTACCGGCTTGCTCAGTTCTACTCCAAATGTTAATACCTGATTTTCCATATAATTAGGTTAATTATATTATTTTTACAGCAAAAAAGCAACATAATTACAAGCACTAATAACTAAATCCTAAGCACTAAACAAAAGGAAAAAATGCAAAAAAACAATAAAGATAAAACATTGAATTAGTATATTTTCAGGCTATTTTAGTAATTTATTGGTATCACTCAAAGCTTTTCTTTCGAATTTCGAGTTTAGAGCTTCGAATTTACTCTTACGCTATATCATTTTTTACAAACTTTACCCCTCTTATGTTTTCCATTCTGGAAAGCTCGTTTATGACCCTTTCTTCTAT
>MFGS01000129.1:0-3423 GCA_001778355.1 Candidatus Firestonebacteria bacterium RIFOXYA2_FULL_40_8 | reverse complement strand
CCTTGCCGAGGAGCGTACCGATCCTGCCGACCATACCCGGAACGTCTTTGTTTGTGATTATCAGCATGAAAGTTGCCGGTTCGAGGTCAATATCATATCCCAAAAGGCGGGAGATCCTGACATTACTCTTTCCAAATACGGTGCCGCCGATAGAGCAGCGCTCTTTATCCGTAGTAATGGCAACTTTAATAAAGCTGGTGTATTCTTTTATAACATTTGACTTGGATTCATTGATAAGAATGTTTTTCTCCTTGATAATATGAGGAGCATTTACAAAATTTACGGGTTCTTTTATTATAGGGGTCAGAACACCTCTGATAATTGAAAGAGTCAGATAGGAAGTGTTAAAGTCTCCAACCTGTCCGGTGTATTCTATCTCAATCTTCTTTATAGGCCCTTCAACCAGCTGAACCAGCGTCCTGCCGAGAGTTTCCCCGAGCAAGATGTACGGCTTCATAAGATTTAATATTTCCGCAGGGACCGCGGGAGCATTTACAGCATTTCTTACCGTGCCGCCGCGAAGCGCTTCCAGCACTTGATTCGCAATTGCGATTGCCACGGAAACCTGGGCTTCTTCCGTAGACGCACCAAGATGCGGAGTAAGTACTACATTTTGAAGTTCGCTGTAAATATACTCAACAGGAGGTTCTTTCTCGTAAACATCAATTGCCGCACCTGCTATTTTTCCGCTTTGAAGACCGGCCACGAGAGCTTTCTCGTCAATGATACCGCCGCGCGCGCAATTAATTAAACGCACGCCTTCTTTCATTTTTGCAATTTCTTTCTCGCCGATTATTCCCTTTGTTTCTTTTGTTAGCGGAGTATGTACTGTAATATAATCAGCTGAAGTTACAACTTCATCAACTGTTGCTTTTTTATAACCGGCTTTAAGCGCCATCTCTTCAGTAAGATACGGGTCAAAAGCCATTATATCCATATGAAAACTTTTAGCGCGAAGAGCTACTTCCCTGCCCACCCTACCAAGCCCGATAATACCGAGGGTCTTCCCGTAAAGTTCAACCCCGGTGAATTTCTTCCTGTCCCATTTTTTCTGCTTCATGGAAGCATCTGCCGCAGGAATATTACGGGATAAGGACATCATCATCGCAATGGTATGTTCAGCCGTGGAAATGGTATTACCATCCGGAGTGTTCATCACAATAATACCTTTTTTGGAGGCAAAAGGAACGTCTACATTATCAACACCTACACCGGCCCGCCCTATAACTTTTAGTTTTTTCGCCGCTTCCAGTATCGGCGCCGTTGCTTTAGTTTCGCTCCTAACCACAAGCGCATCATAATCCCCGATAATAGCAATGAGTTCTTCAGGTGTTTGTTTTAGCTTTACATCAACCTGGGTATCCTTCTGACTTCGAAGAATCTCAATCCCTTCATCCGCAATCGGATCCGCAACAAGAATTTTAAACATGAAACCTCCAAAAACAAATAATCGTCTGTAAAAGTCCATAATGGTCCGTAAAGGTCTATAAAAGTCTCACAATATGGAATTATTATTTACTTCACAGGACCGTTTCACAATAAACAACACTTTGTGTTATATTTCTCTTCAATTTTTGAGCTTTTACTTTTACGAACCTTTATAGACTTTTAAAGACTTTTATGGACTATTTTCTTAACAGTTCTTCCTCTACCGCTTTAACGCCCTTCCCCAGCTCTATTTTAACTCCCATTTCGGTGAGCGCCATTTCTACGGCGGAGATGCCGATTACGGCGTCGAATCTGTCAACGTAGCCGAGGTGTCCGATGCGGAACATCTTGCCTTTCATTTTTCCCTGGCCGCCTGCCATGGTAATGCCATACTCATCTCTTATTTTTTTATTTACTGCGTCACCGTCTATCCCTTCCGGTGCCCAGATAGAAGTCACGGAATTTGACGGTTTACCTTTTGCAAAAGGTTTAAGACCTAAAGCAGAGACACCTGCACGAACCGCAGTGGCGATTTTCGAGTGCCTTGCCCAGACATTCTCCAAACCCTCTTCTTTGATAAGACGGATGGATTCTCTAAGCTGCAATATCAACGACACCGATGACGTGTAAGGTGTGTCAGGTAATTTATCTTTTTTTAACGCTTTTAACGCTTCAACGTAGCTGAAATAATATTTTGGGGTTTTGCTTAATGCCAGCGCCGCTTTGGCTTTCTCGGAAAGAGAAACCATCGCTACACCCGGAGGTATCATCATACCCTTTTGAGCGCCGACGACAACAACATCAACGCTCCATTCGTCGGTCTTAAACTCTACCGCGCCCATGCCGGAAACTGCATCCACAACAAAAACCGCTTTCGTTCCCTTTACTATCCCGCCCAACTTTTTAATATCATTTTCAATACCTGTTGACGTCTCACTTAAAGTAGTAAAAACCGCTTTAATATCCGGATTAGCTTTTAGTTCGGCTTCAACTTTAGTATAGTCAACTTCGTTACCCCATTCCGCAAATACTTTTACAGGAATAATATCGAATGCTTCTGCTATCTTCGCCCACCGCTCACCGAACTGTCCGCAGGCGGCAACCAGAACTTTATCTCCGGGAGAACACATATTAATTACCGCTGACTCCATCCCGCCTGTACCGGCAGAAGGAAATATAAGGATATCATTTTTTGTCTGGAAAACATATTTAAGCCCTTCGGTAACTTCACTTAAAGCTTTTCTGTACTCAGGTGTGCGGTGATGAATCATAGGAAGACCACCGACAGATAATACGGAAGGCGGAACCTCGACAGGACCGGGAGACATGATGTATCGTTTTTTCATCAGAAAAACTCCTTTAACATAAGTTCATAAAGTTTTTAAGGTTTGTAAGGTTTATAAAGTCTTTTTCAAATGTGCTGTTATTATATTTGATACTACTTTAATGTAAAACTTTATCTCGTTTTGCCAACAGATGTTGGCAAGTATATATCTTACCTTTCGAGAAAAGCTTTGCTTATAAACTTTAATAACTGCGAAAACAGCCCTACGCTGTTTTCTTGTCTTTCGCTTCATATATCAAAAGCGGTTTTTCCCTTTTTATAATAACATTTTCGTCAACTACGCATTCTTTTATATCGGTCTTTCCGGGAATATCGTACATTACATCGAGCATGATCTCTTCTATGATAGAACGAAGACCTCTGGCGCCGGTCTTTCGCTTAATAGCTTCGGCGGCAATGGCTTCAATGGCTTCATCGGTGAAACGGAGCTTAACTTTTTCCATTTGAAGAAACTTTTTATACTGTTTAATGAGCGCGTTCTTCGGCTCGGTGAGTATTCTTTTCAAATCATCAACTGTAAGATCTTCCAGCGAAGCAACAATAGGAAGACGACCGACAAACTCCGGGATGAAACCGTATTTTAACAGGTCATCCGGCTGGAGGAATTTAAGGACGTGTTCTAAATGCTTCTTTACTTTACCTTCTGACCC
>MFGS01000128.1:7084-7490 GCA_001778355.1 Candidatus Firestonebacteria bacterium RIFOXYA2_FULL_40_8 | reverse complement strand
CGATCGAGGTTATTTTCGCCAAATTAGTTTTAAATGAAGATTATTTAAACGGACTTTTGGCACAGCCTCGTAAGCCCGTGGTAGTTGACTGCTTATAATTTAGTCATTAGTTATTTCTTTAAAATTATATTTTAAAGGAGGGGGTTTTATGAAAAATATTAAGAAACATATCAAGGATGTGCCGGGGTTTCCAAAAAAAGGGATAGTGTTTAAGGACATTACTCCGCTATTAATGAATCCAAAAGCGCTTCAGAAAGTAATAGACAAGTGGGTGACCCAGTTAAAAAATTTAAAGATAAATAAAGTTGTAGCGATGGAATCCCGCGGCTTTTTATTCGGTGTTCCGGTAGCGCTGCGGCTCAAGGCCGGTTTTGTCCCGGTAAGAAAACCGGGAAAACTTCCGAGG